>CAYOIT010000005.1:0-55261 GCA_964404035.1 uncultured Verrucomicrobiota bacterium
TTCTGGCGACGTTGAAGGGCCAGAGGCGCGACAAGCAGGAGAGTTTCCTGGATAGTCTCTTTGCCAGCCCCGAGCGCTCGCTGCACGATCAGGTCCTCCGTGCTTACGAACACCGTGACGCGTGGGTCAACCGCCTCATCCTCGGCGATTCGATGGTGGTGATGAACTCGCTGCTCCGCTTCGAGAGCCTGGGCGGGCAGGTCCAGATGATCTACATGGACCCGCCCTATGGCGTGAAGTTCGGCTCCAACTTCCAGCCCTTCATCCGCAAACGCGACGTGAAGCACAACGAGGACGACGACCTCACCCGCGAACCCGAGATGGTCCAGGCCTATCGGGACACCTGGGAACTCGGCCTGCACAGCTATCTGACCTACCTGCGCGACCGCCTCTTCGTTGCTCGGGATTTGCTCGCGCCCTCCGGGTCCGTCTTTGTCCAGATCTCCGACGAAAACCTCCACCATGTTCGGGAGGTCATGGATGAGGTGTTTGGGGCGGAGAATTTCTGCGCACGAATCAATGTCATCAAGACGGCAGGACAGACTGACGACTTGTTGCCTGCAATTTCAGACTCCCTGCTTTGGTATGCGCGTGCCAAGGAGCGAGTTAAGTACCGCAAACTATTCGCGCCAAAGGGCGTCGGCTTTGAGGAGATCGGTCAATATTATCACGCACATCTGCCGACGGGAGAGAAGCGTCGGATGACGCAGCAAGAAATTACGAATCCCGAAGTACTCCCAGACGGAACGCGTTTTTTTCGAGTAAGTGATATATCAAGCAATAAGTACTATTCTCTTGGTCGCGTGCCTTTTGAATTTGAAGGCCATACGTTTTTGCCACCGGAAGGACGGCATTGGACACACAGTCCAGGTGGCCGTGAGAATCTTAAGAAGGCTGGACGCCTGATTGCTGTCGGAAACAGCATCCGTTTCATTGGCTATCTGGACGACTTTCCCTTCACCGACCAGAGTAACCAGTGGACCGATACCGGCGTTAGTGGCTTCGCCACAGAGAAGTTGTATGTTGTTCAGACGAACACCAAGATTGTCGAGCGCTGCCTCCTAATGACCACTGACCCCGGCGATCTGGTGTTGGACCCGACATGCGGGAGCGGGACGACGGCTTATGTGGCCGAGCAGTGGGGCAGGCGCTGGATCACGTGCGATACCAGCCGCGTGCCGCTGGCCCTGGCCCGCCAGCGCCTTCTCACCGCCACGTTCGATTACTACAAACTGAAAGATGAGGCGCGCGGTCCGGCGGGCGGATTTACCTATGAACGCAGGCAGAACCAGAAGGGTGAGGAAGTTGGTGGCATCGTGCCGCACGTCACGCTCAAGAGCATTGCCAACAGCGAGCAGCCGTCTGAGGAAGTCCTGGTGGACCGCCCGGAGATGGTGAAGAGCGTGGTGCGGGTGACGGGTCCTTTTACCTTCGAGGCCACGATCCCGACCGCCGAGGGCTTGGACGAAGAGCCGGAGACGCCTGGCGTCCAGAACGCCGACCATCAGAATCACGTGGACCGGATGCTGGAAGTCCTGCGCCGCGCCCCGATTTTACGCCTGCCCGGCAACCAGACGGTGACGTTGAAGAACATCCGGACGCCGGCAAAGACGCTGGCGCTGAGCGCGGAAGCGATGGTGGAAAGAGGAAAGAGGTCAGAGGTCAGAGGTCAGAAGGCGGAGGATGCGGGGTCCGACCTCCGATCTCCGACCTCCGATCCCGGGACCGAGCCCGTGGCCATTCTGTTTGGTCCTGAGAACGGTCCCATTGGCGAGCGGTTTGTGCGCGAGGCATGGGACGAAGCGGGGTTGAAGCACTACACACGTCTCTATGTCATTGGTTTCGCCATCGACCCGAAGGCGCGGCAGTTCATCGACAGTGCGGGACAGATCGGGATTCCCTGCACATATTTGCAGGCGACCATGGATCTCCAGATGGGCGACCTGTTGAAGAACATGCGCAGCAGCCAGATCTTCAGCGTCTGCGGGATGCCCGACGTGAGGGTTGGCCGCGCAAAGGCGCAAAAGGGCGCCAAGAAGGGTGAGGAAGGGCCGTGGGAGGTGGAGTTGCAGGGACTCGACACGTTCGACCCGGTGACGATGGACGCCGACCACCTCAAGGGGGCGGAGGTGCCCGCCTGGTTCCTGGATACCGACTATAACGGCATGGTCTTCCGGGTCTGCCAGGCCTTCTTCCCCCGCACCGGCGCCTGGGAGAACCTCAAGAAGTCGCTGAAGGTCGAGTTTGAAGACACTGTATGGGACCACCTCGCTGGCACGACCAGCGCGCCATTCCCCGCCGGTGACCACGGCCAGATTGCCGTCAAAGTCATCGATCCGCGCGGCAACGAACTGCTGGTGGTGAAGAAGTTGGAGGAACCGGAATGATCAGCAAACTGACGATCGAACACTTCCGAGGGTTTAACGGCCTTGAGCTTGCGGGTCTCCAACCGGTCAACCTCATCGTAGGCAAGAACAATGCGGGCAAAACGTCGCTGCTGGAGTCGCTCGCCCTGTTGTCCAACCCGCAAGTGATGCTCCAGCAACTGCCCGCGCTGTTTCGGCCGACGGCGGGCGATAACCAGCGGCGGTTCTACTCCTGGCTGGTTTCCGACGGTTTTGACGGCACGGCAAAGGTCGAAGGCGTTTGGGATGAGAACGTGGTTCAAGTGCTGCTGACGCGGAAACAAGATCCAGTTATCATAAACGGGGCGGGACACGTGCATGTGTTCAACACCAATGCACTCCAAGCCTATGCATCCAAGACGGTAAAGACGCACACGTGCAAGTGTGTGCCGATTCGCCATGTGGAGCCGGCTGACTTGGTTCGGACGTTCTCGCAAGCTGTAAGGCAACGCAACGGTGAAGAGATCATGGAGCGGGTACTTCAAAAGGTAGATCCACGGGTGAAGAAGGTGCGCGTGGATGCCGCCGACGACGGAAACCATGTCATGGTTGATCTAGGCTTCAGTCAGATGCTGCCACTGGCCCAGGCCGGGCAGGGAATGTACCGCTTGGTTAGCATGATGGCCGGGTTGATCGGCGATCATCCGAATCTGGCACTGGTGGATGAGATGGATGACGGGATCCACCATTCCGTTCTAGCTGACGTCTGGACCGGAATAGCAGAAGCGGCGGAATTGTTGGGCATCCAGGTCTTTGTAACGACGCACAGCTACGAGTGCATTCAGGCGGCACACGAGGCGTTCGCTCAGCGCGAGAAGTATGGTTTGGGCATCATCCAGCTCTTCCGGTTGGAAGACCATGTCGAAGGACGGGTCCTTCAGAAGGATCAAATCGAAGCAGCGCTCTCCGGGGGCATCGATCTGAGGAATTGACGCCATGGCCGCAAAAAAAGAACCTTGGAGCCTCAAGAAACCCAATCTCCTTATTGTAGAAGGATACAGTGACCTTCACTTCATCGCCGAATTTCTGGAACACCTCGGCAACCACGAGACGACAGACATCTATATCGTTGGGGGACGTTCGCAATTCGAATTGTTAATCCCTGCGTTACTGCAGCCTCCAACCTTGGCCTTTGCCCGGCACATAGGCGTAGTGCTGGATGCTGACCGTTCCGCGGATGGCGCTTTCCGTCAGATTCAGGCTATTTTGTCGTGCTGTGGTGGTGTTGCGGTGCCAAGCCCCGGTGTCTGGGCGGGTGACTGTCCTCGCTACGGCATCTTTGTCTGTCCCGATGGCAATCGCGCTGGAGAACTGGAGACAGCCGCATGGGAGGCATGGGCGGGCAAACCGGAGAACAGAGACAAGACGGTGTGCATAGAGAAGTACATCGCTTGCATGAAAGGCGCGGGGGTTGAAGGGAAGAGCCCAGACAAGGTGCGGGTTGGAGCCATGTTGGCCGTTCACAACGACGACGACCCGCGTGTTGGTCCCGGTGCGCAGAAACGACTGTTCGACTTTGACAGCGCGGCTTTGGAGCCTATGAGAGCATTCCTGGCGCCTTTGGCTGCGAAGCCTGTGGAGAAAGCCCCGTGAAGATAGTCAGCTTGGCGGTGCGAAGGTTCAAGCAGTTCGAGGACTCCTCATTTGACCTACGCGGCCACGTTGTTCTCGCTGGGCCCAACAACTGCGGGAAGACAACCGTTCTGCAGGCCGTGGCGGCATGGTCGTTAGCCCTGGCACGGTGGAAGGAACTCAACGACTATCAACGACACGGTGGAGGCTATACCAAGGCGCCTCTTTCCCGCCTCGCCTTTTCCGCTGTTCCTCTTCGTTCCTTTGAGTTGCTTTGGTGCGAGCGTAACTACGGGGGCAGCATCGAGATTGAGATCGGCCTGGACTCTGGCGGCAGCGTCACGATGGAGATCATCGCCGACACGACCGAGCAGGTCTACGTGAGGCCTCGCAAGGATGTGCCGCCGGATCGTCTTCGCCAAGTCAAGGCGGATGTGGTCTACCTGGCAACGGTCGGTGGGCTAAGTGTCTCAGAACCCGTCTACCAGCGCGACTACATCGAAACGTTGTTGGGCCAACAACGCCCGGGTGATGTCGTCAGAAATCTCCTCTGGCAGGTGTCCATTGGTAATTCGTGGGGAAAACTCACTTCGGCTGTACAGCGCCTGTTTGGCATTGAGTTACAGGTACCGCAGACACCTGGTGGGGTGATTACGTGCGAGTACAGGCGGCTACCCAATGGTTGCGTTCTGGATATCCTGAGCGGAGGAAGTGGTTTTCAACAAGTCTTGATGCTTCTCGCGGCGCTTTATTCGCGAGAAAGTTCGATCATTCTGGTGGACGAGCCCGACGCGCATCTGCACGTATTCCTTCAAGACACGATTTTCGCTGAACTGAACCGCGCCGCCATTGAGAACGGTTGCCAACTCATACTGGCTACTCACTCTGAGGTCATCTTCAACTCGGTTGAGCCGGATTGCATCTGTTTGATGGTGGGCGAGAGACCTCGGCGCCTGATCGGACATCAGGAGGTAAGGAGCCTTCAACGCGCGATGGGCGTTTTACAGCAATCCGATCTGGTGTCAGCCGGTGAAGCGCCGGGTGTGCTTTACTTGGAGGGCTATACCGACCTGAACCTTCTACGCGAATGGGCCAGGGTGCTGGGCCACCCTTTGTCCGAATATCTGAACCGCTCGCCATTCTGGCGGCCAGTTGTGACCGGACCAGGCGACGGAGTAGAGGGGGTGTCGGCCGCGGCTCATTTCGATGCATTGAAACTGGCGAATTCCCTGATCACGGGTGTGTGGATCCTCGACTCCGACGGCAAGTCAGCAGGTATTCCTGTCTCGATCAGCCCTGAGCGCGGAAGTTTGAACCGGGCCGCCTGGCAACGGTATGAGGCCGAGAGTTATCTGGTGCATCCCACGGCTCTGGAACGCTTTGCGGAGCAAGTCAGCGGTCATTCTTGCCGTGACGCCATAAACGGGTTCTTCGAACATGTCTGGGGGCACGAGATGGCGGAGAATTTCCGAGCCAATCCCTTAGCGCCGGTTGCCTTGATCGAGAACTATCTGCGGACGACCAAGGCGCGGACGGAGATTATTGGGGGCGCTCTGGCGGCGGCGGGCGTTCATGGATTATCCCATACTGAGTTTGCGGGCATTGCCGCCGTGATGCTGCCGGAAGAGATCCATCCTGAGGTGAGGGAGAAACTGGACTTCATTCAGCAGGCATTCGGGCTATGAGTAACTTCGAAGTTCCCAGCCCCATTCTGAGCTCGCCCTTCGCGGAGCCGAAGGAGCACTGGTGGATTCTTGAAGGACAGCCTGCCGAGAGGCGGCAGGGACGCCGTCCGGCCATGTATTTCTACCGGGAGCCGGGTCGGGAGGACGAGAGGGGAGGATTGGCCATCGAGATGAAGTTGGCCAACCTCATCCGTGAGCGGGTGAAGGCTTGGCGCGCGGGCGGCTATGCGGGCGTCACCCGCACAACGCTGGAACTTCTTCAGCACTGGCAGCGTGAGGGACGCGAGGATCGGAAGCGACTGTTCTTTGCGCAGATCGAAGCGGCGGAGACGATCATCTTTCTCACTGAGGCCCGCACTGATTTCCGGCAGGGCATCGAGATTCCGCGCGACGAGCCGAGCGACGACCGTAAGGCCGATGGCTTTGCCGGATTCCTCCGGTACGCCTGTAAAATGGCCACTGGCTCCGGCAAGACAACCGTCATGGGCATGGTTGCCGCCTGGAGCATCCTCAACAAGGTGAATGACCGAAGCGACAGGCGTTTTTCCGATGTGGTACTCATCGTCGTGCCCAATGTCACCATACGCGACCGATGCCGCGAATTGGATCCCGAACTCGGCGAGGCCAGTCTCTACCGCAAGCGCGATCTCGTGCCGGGGCACTTGATGGAACGGTTGCGCCAGGGCAGAATCGTTGTCACCAATTGGCATGTGTTCGAACCTCAATCGGTGACCAATGGTGACGCGGCTCGTGTGGTCAAACGCGGACGCGAGGTGCTTACCACGGAGACCATTCGTATCGGCGAGAAGAATGACACCAAGCGCGGTACGCGTTTTCTCACCCGGGAAGCCCTGCTCCAGCAGATTGGCAACGGCATGTTGGAGGTGGTCAAGGGCGATCCCGACAAGGACGAGTCGATCCAGGTGCGAAGTCGACGCTACGTCGAGAGCGATAAGGCGTTGATTCAGCGTATTCTCGGGCGGGATATTGGCGGGAAGCAGAACATCCTCGTGATGAACGACGAGGCGCATCATGCCTACCGCATCAAGCGCGAGGAACCCGACGAAGACGAAGAGGAGGAAGATGAGGAGTTCTTCAAGGAGGCAACGGTCTGGATCGACGGATTGGATCGGACTCACAAGTTGCGGGGCATCAACTTCTGTCTGGATCTTTCGGCGACCCCCTACTTCCTTGGGCGGGTGGGACAGCAGACGAACCGCCCATTTCCCTGGGTGGTCAGCGATTTCAGTCTGATGGACGCCATCGAATCGGGGCTGGTGAAGATTCCGCAACTTGCCGTCCGCGACACGACCGGTGCGGAGATCCCCGGCTATTTCAACGTCTGGCGCTGGATTCTTCAGCCGGGCCGGTTGACGCCCGCTGAACGCGGCGGTAAGCACGCCAGTCCCAAGCCAGAGGCGGTGCTGAAATGGGCGCACACGCCGATCGCCATGCTCTCCGGCTTGTGGGAAGCCGAGCGTCAGGCTTGGGAGAAGAATGGCGAGACGCGCCCACCGGTTTTTATCCTGGTTTGCAGGGATACGGCGCTGGCGAATGTGGTTTTCGAGTGGCTTGCCAACGGAAACAACCCCAGCGGTATTCCGTCCGCCAAGATGCCGTGGTTCCGAAACACTCCCGACGCCAACAACACAATCATTGTGCACTCCAAGGTTGTGCATGAAACCGACACGGGTGAGGCGAAGAGCGCCGAGTCCCGCTGGATGCGTTTCACCCTCGAGACCGTGGGTCAGGAGGCGTGGCCGACCGATTCGCAAGAGCGCCCGCTGTATCCGGACGGTTTCGCCGATCTGGCGTCCAAGCTCGAACGCCCGCTGCATCCGCCCGGGCGGGACGTGCGCTGCATCGTCAGCGTTGGGATGTTAACCGAAGGCTGGGACTGCCGCACGGTGACCCACATTATTGGCCTGCGCCCCTTCATGTCACAGCTTCTCTGCGAACAGGTCGTTGGACGCGGTTTGCGCCGGGCCAGCTATGACGTGGGCGAGGATGGGTTGATGCGGGAGGAAGTGGCCAAGGTTTTCGGCGTTCCGTTCGAGGTTGTGCCCTTCAAGGCGAATCCAGGCGGCACCCCGCCGCCCCCGGTCAAACGCTATCATGTGCATGCGCTCCCGGAGCGAGCGCACTTGGAAATCCGCTTTCCACGCGTCGAGGGGTACACGCAGGCCGTGCGTAATAGAGTCAAAGTGGAGTGGGCGGATGTGCCCACGCTCAAGATCAAGCCCGGGGATATCCCTCCCGAAGTCGAGGTCAAGGGCCTGAACTTGAACAACCGCGGTCGGCAATCGCTGCTGGGACCTGGTCGACTGGATCAGGTCTCGCTGAAGGAGCGGCGATCACAGCTTCGCGTTCAGGAACTGGTGTTCGATGTGGCGCGAACGTTGACGCGCGATTTTATCCAGCAGCGCGGTTCGGAAGTCCCTGCCCAGGTGTTATTCCCGCAACTGGCCGCTATTGTGGACCGCTACGTACGCGACGCGGTGCTGGTTTATCCTCCGGGAGATCTCCGCGACCTGCATTTTTCGCCCTATTATGGTTGGTTGGTTGAGATTCTGCTTGAAGCCATTCGGCCCGATGCGGCCAACGGCGAATCGCCCGAGATTCCCCGGTTTGAATCGTCCCGGGGCTCCGGTAGCACTGGGGAGGTGGATTTCTGGACGAGCCGCGAGGTCCGTGAGATCGTGAAGTCGCACGTGAATTACGTGGTTGCCGACACGCAGAAATGGGAGCAGACGGCGGCCTATTACATCGACACTCATCGACAGGTCCGTTCGTTCGCGAAGAACGCGGGTCTTGGCTTTGCCATCCCCTACTTGCATAATGGGCAGATGCACGACTACCAACCGGATTTCATTATCCGTCTGGATGGTAACGATGAGCGATTCCTGCTTTTAGAAACCAAGGGCTACGATCCGTTGGAGGCGGTCAAACAAGCTGCCGCGCAGCGGTGGTGCGCGGCTATGAATGCGTGCGGGGCGCATGGGGCGTGGTTGTACCGAATCGTTCGCCGCCCGGAACAAGTGGTTGCCTGCGTGGATGAGGTGTTGGCCTGCTTCACTGCCCCTGCCGCGGATGGTGATGGCACCACATGAATGACGCGTGCCGGCGAAGAGTTCCCGTTCGGGGACGACGGGTTTCTTGACCCAACCGGGCGGGACGCAGAACTTGCTGATATCCTGCCAGTAGCCCTCGACGCGATTGATTTCGGTCCCAGAATCCAGGACCGATCGAACGTGGAGGACTGGCGGGCCAGCTGTGCCAATCGGCGTCCGCTTTCGGTGTCGTTCATTCGGCCGCTGTTCAAACGGCTTTTTTTGGATTTTTGTTTTGCTTTCGGAAAATGGCCCTCTATACTCACATTTGACTTTGGCATGAGTTGCCTTTTTTCCGTTCTTTTGAGGGAAGGAGCGCCCCGATGAATCCTATCTGCTGTTGGAAGACGATGGCGATTACTGCCCTTGTTCTGGCGGTTTCCAGCGTTCAGGAGGCGAAGGCCCAGGCCCGGGTCCGCATGGATAGCCGGACGGGCGCGGGCTATGTGGCGCCTGCCGCCGGAGCCGTGGGCGGGGCGGCTATCCGCCTTCGCGAACTTACCGGTATCGGTCCCCGCAGTCTCGTCCGTACGCCCATCTACAGTGCTTCGATCTCCGGGGGACGCGCCGCGGCCCGTGAATGGGGTGAGTTGACGGTTCAGTTTGACTCGGATCCCGAGTGGATTGATGAGCTTTCCTTCCAGTATTTTGCCCTTCTATACAGCCGCGTTAACAAGGAATACACGTTGCTCAAAGGCGCGGTCACCTACGTGGACGTCGCCCGCGGACGCGGCCACCTGAGTTCGGCCTACATCCGGCCCAATACCCTGTTGCGCTACGGGGACGTGGTCGCCGTGGCTGTTGAAGTGTTGCTCAAGGGGGAGACCGTGACCACCGTCAGTGAGGGCAAGATGGCCGATAAGCAGCCGTTGCCTGTGGAATGGTGGAAGAATGCCAAGCTGGCCCCCAAAGACGGGTACATTCTAAACCGAACGCAGACTCCGTTTGCGTTTATCAACGTCGACGACTACGAAGCCATCAAGTAGACACGCCTATGTTTGGATCGGACCGTGTTCTATCTCTCGATATAGGGGCCAGCAAGCTGGTGCTTGCTGAGTTCAAGGTTATCAAGCCGCAAGGTCTTGAGCTGTCGAACTATATTATCACCCCCTTGGGGATAGATATCGACAACACCCCTGATCCCTCGGCCTACATTGTGGCCGGTATTCGTGATGCCTTGCGGGAGAGCGGGATCCGGCCTGGGCCGGTGGCGCTCTCGATTTCCGGCCAGATGGTTTTCCCTCGGTATGTCAAGCTGCCTCCGGTGACCACCGACAAGATCGCCCAGATTGTGCGCTATGAGGCCCAGCAGAATGTTCCTTTCCCCATCGATGAGGTCGTCTGGGACTACCAGCTGGTCGGACAGGAAATGGGCGAACTGAGCGTCCTGCTGGTGGCGGTTAAGGGCGATCTGGTCAAGAATCTGACCGATTGCGTGGAGACCGCGGGCCTGGATCCCGTACTGGTGGACGTCTCGCCTCTGGCGCTCTACAACACGGTCCGTTACAACTACGCTGAGTTAACCGGTTGTACGATGATCCTGGATATGGGTGCCCGCTCGACCAATGTCGTGTTTGTTGAGGGGAACCGCATTTTCAGCCGTAGCATTCCCGTGGCGGGTGTGGCGGTGACCAAGGACGTGATGAAGGAATTCGAGCTTTCCTACGAGGAAGCCGAACAACTCAAAGTGGCGCACGCTTTTGTGGGCTTTGGCGGCGCCTACGAGGGGCACGAGGTAGGGGTGGCTGACCGCACCTCCAAGATCGTGCGGAACGTGATGACCCGCCTGCATGCCGAAATCGTCCGCACGATCAATTTCTACCGCAGCCAGCAGGGCGGGAGCCAGCCGTCGATGGTCCTGTTGTCGGGAGGTTGTTCCGTCATCCCTCACGTCAACACGTTCCTCAAGGAAAAGCTGAAGATGGAAGTGGACTACCTCAACCCCTTCCGCAATGTGGCCGTCAGCTCGAGCATTCCCGCCGACAAAATTGGGGAAAATGTGAATCTGCTGGGCGAAGTTGTGGGGCTGGGCTTGCGGCGCTCCCTGTCCTGTCCGGTCGAGATCAATCTGTTGCCTCCCGTTCTGGTGGCCCGGCGCGTCTTCCGGCGGCGGCTGCCGTTCCTGGGCTTGACGGCGATCGGATTGATCCTGACCATGCTTGTTTTCTGGATGTTCCTGCACCGGATGCGCTCGATGGCTGAGGAACGGCTGAGCATGGTTCAGTCTCGCGTTCAGGCGTTGGAGACACCCAACACCGCCCTGAGCGGGTTGGCGTCCGAGAAGGAAGTGGTCTACGGCAAGGTGAACGGGCTGACGGCGCTGATCGGGCAGCGAACCCGCTGGCTTACCATGATCAATGATCTTCACGCCCACCTGATCGAAGGGATGTGGTTGACCTCCGTCCGTCCGGTCACCGAAGAGGGAAAACCCGGAACGAGGCTGGTCATCGAGGGGATGGGCTTTGGTGACAAGGTGAGCCATCAAGCCGTCACTGATTTTGCGATGTCGCTCAAGGGAACGGGGTTCTTCACGGATGACGTGCAGATCAAGAAGATCAAGCCGGTCTCGGGCACCGATTATGTGAACGAGTTCACGATTAACGTCATGTTGAGGGACAAGCTTGCGGCACCGCTGGCCAAACCTGCCACGGCGGCGCCGAATAAACCAGCTGAAGAGTGATCGTTAGCGAAAAAGGCCTATGCAGTCACGCCGTAATATACTGATCGTTGCCCTGTTCGTCATCATCGGGCTGATGTTCATCGCCGCGGGGGCGTTGGTGTACCGCGGTTTTGTTGATTTCTACCGGGTGGAATCAGAGGAGCAGGCCAAGCAAGCCGAGCTGGAGCGGCTCTATGAGCGGAACCCTTTCCCCTCCGAGGCGAACCTCAGTGTGGAGCGGAAGAACCTGGATACCCTGGCTGAGGAACTGGCGAACTTGTTGACGGTGATGGGACAGGGGCAGATCGAGTCGGTCAACCAGAGTCCGCCCAAGTTCATGGCGCAGTTCTGGGATGCGCGCCGGGAATTGAAGGCCAAGGCCAAGGACATGGGCGTGACGTTTGCAGGAGGTGACGATTTCGACTTCGGGTTTGGGAGGCATCTGGCGGGCAACCTGCCGGCGCCCCAGGATGTACCGCGGTTGACCCAGCAATTGAAGATCACCCAGGCCCTGTGTGAAGTGTTGTATGGTGCCCGGATTTCAGAATTGCGGGGAATCGGCCGTGAGGAGTTTGAGGTCGAGGCTGTCAGCGGCGCCGGGGCCAAGCCCGTGGCAACCGGCAGCCGTGGACGCGCTGTCGCCGCCGCGGTCTCGCTGAACACCGTCTCCGCCACGGCCGGCCTCATTCCGGATGGCAAGCTGTATGGAAACTGGCATTTTGTGCTGGTCTTCACGGCCAAGGAGTCCGCCTTGATCGGGGTCCTGAACGGGCTCGCCCGCAGTCCCGTCTTTTCGGTTGTGACACGCCTCGATATCGATAGTAACGACACCTTGTTCGATCGCTCAGGCGAAGGGAGCCGGGCGGCGCGGCGGGCCGGTGCGGAGACGGCCGCGGCGAAGCCCGTCGAAGTGGTCAAAGAGGTCTCGGTCCCTCGCGACCAGCGGGTGGTCTGCGGTCGCGAATCGCCCCTGACGGTCAGGCTCGAACTCGATGTTTTCCAATTCGTCAAGATGCAGGCCGCGGAAGCGGCTGAGAAGACGAAGGGGGCGAAATGACGACCGCAGGAATCGGCGCATGGTTCAAGAAGGTTTACGACAAGTTGGCCGCCGCGGTGGTGCTGCTCGTCCTCGTGGTCTCCCTGTTCATGCTGGCCATGCATGCGCAGTTACTTAAGCAGCGACAGGCCGAGTTTGACGGTGCGTTGCGCCGGTTGACGCCCCGCCATGCCGCGGCGCAGCCTGCCGATCGCACCATTTTTGAAATGTCACGGCTGGCTTTGACCGATCCCTTCCAGGTCGGCGAATGGCCTCTCAGGCTCCTGGTTCCGGAGCAGCGGGTGCGTTGCGTCAACTGCGAGCGCCCGATTCCCTTCGCCGCCACCAACTGCGTTTTCTGCAAGACCGAGCAACCGGAAGATCAAACCAAGGACCTGTTCAAGGAATGGCTGGAAAAGAACAACCTGAATCCACTCGAAGCGGATATCAGCAGCCTCGACGCTGACAGCGATGGTTTCTCCAATAAGGAAGAATACGAGTTCAAGACCAATCCCAATGATCCGAACAGCCATCCCCCTGCCTTGGCGAAGGTGGTGGTTGAACGCATCCAGCCGATCTCCTTCCGGCTGGTGTTCATGAGCGTCAGCAAAATGTCTGCCGATAAGAACCTCTTCCAGATCAACCTGCGCTCAGGGGATCGGACCTGGTGGAAATCCCTGGGCGAAGAGATTGAGGGATTCAAGTTGCTCGAGTACAACGAGAAGACCCCGGAAGGACCTGAACTGACCCTGCAGCGCGGTGACAAGAAGATCCCTCTGATCAAGGGGCGGGCGGTGCCGCGTGACGAGTATGCCGTGACGATGCATTCCAAGCTCGACGGGGTTACGCTTCCCGCCGTCAGGGTGGATGAGGAGTTTGCGGTGAAGGGCATCAAGTACAGGGTCAAAAAAGTTGACATGGACGGGATGCGTGTACTAATACACGACCCTTCACGCGATATGGATGTTTGGATTGTTGGCCCGTTGCCGGAACCTCGACAGGCGCCTCAACCCTGACAGCGGCGTGGAAGTATCCGTCGCAAGGCGAGATTTTTTAAGGAGATAGTCCCTATGAGACTGCAATGCATGGCGTCCCTCATGATGGCGTTTCTGTGTTTCAACGGCGGAACGGCCGTCTTTGCCCAGGATGCGATGATTGAGGAACTTAAGCAGGAGATGAAGACTCCTGCCGGCACCAACCAGCCGGTGGTCAAAGAGCCGGCGGTTCAAGCGCTCGATGCCGAAGTCCCTGCAGTCAAGGTGGATGAGCAGAAGCCCGAAGCGGCACCGGCTGAGGCTCCGGCTCCGGCCGCCGCACCCAAGGCCGACGCCCTGATCGAAGAGCTGGCTCCTGCCAAGCCTGTGGTCGAGGTCGAGGCGGTCAAAGCTCCCGCGGCCCCCGCTGCCGAGCCGAAAGCCGATGTCCTGATTGAAGAATTGGCCCCGGCCCCCGTGGCCAAACCAGCCGAAGTTCCTGCCGTAAAGACCGTTGCCGAAAAACCGGCGGCCGACGAACTCAAACTTGAGGATGTCCTCGCTCCCGCAGCCCCTGCTGAGGTGAAGGCGGCAGAGGCCGCTCCCGTTCCGGCGGTGGATGCGGAAGCCGTTCTGGACCTTCCGAAGACCGTGACGGCGGAGACCGCTGTCAAGCAACTCGGGTCCGCTGAGCGCACGGAGATGGCGACCTTGATTGCCCAGCAGGAGGAAGTACGCCGTCAGGCTCGCGAACTCGAGGGGCGCAAGAGCGTCGACTCGGCCGAACGGGCTTGGAAGTCCGGCGACTATCTTCTGGCTCTCAATCACTATCGCAGCGTCGTGGAAAAGCTTCCCGCTGTCGGCCCCAACATGACCGCCCGCAAACGGGCCCTGGAGCGCATTCCTGAGTGCGAATATCAGGTCATCCTGTCATTGGTCAAGCAGGGCAAGAAGACCGAGGCGTTGACGAAGGGCAAAGACGCGCTCACCCGCAATCCCGATAATGCCCCGCTCTCCAAACTGGTCAGGAAACTTGAGTCCGATCCGCCCCCCCCGCCGCCCCCCCCGAAGGGGACAGACGAGGGCCCGACCACGGCGCAGAAGAAGAGCGAAGTCCAGGAGCAGATGCACACGGCCAAGCAACAGATGGCCGCCCGCGAATACGAGAAAGCCCGCGCCAGTTTCGAGTCCGTTCTGGCCATTGAGCCTGAAAACCGCGAGGCCATGAGCTACTTGAAGGAACTCGGCGATCGCAAGTATGTGTCCAATACCGCCGAACGCAACGCCACGGCCGCCAAAATGACCGCACAGGTCAGAGATACCTGGAATCCCCAGTACAAGATGATCAAGGCCGTTGAAGAAAAAGTAGACAGGGTGAATCCCACTCCTCCCTCCAAGTCCATTCTGGACAAGATGGACAAGATCGTGATTCCCGAGATCGAGTTTCGCCAGGCCAACATCCATGACGTGGTTGAATTCCTGAACCGTGCCAGTGTGGATGGGGATAAGACCACGGCGGATCCCACCCAGCGGGGCGTGAACATCATCTTGAACCTGAGCGCCGGTGGCGCTCAGGGTGCGGCAGCTGCGCCTGCGGCGAAGCCTTCCGCGGACGATGTCTTCGGAGCGGGGCAACCGGCCGGCGGTGCAGCCGGGGGCGGGCAGACCTACGAGATCACCTTTACCGCCCGTTACATCACCCTGCTGTCCGCGTTGAAGATCATTACTTCGGTGGCAGGGCTTAAGTGGCGCGTTGACGGCAACATCGTGATGATCGTACCCGCTGATTTTGATCCTTCCGAGATCGAGGTCCGCATGTACTCGGTGGAACCAACCTTTGTCGAACGCATTCGCGAGGCTGGTTCGGCCATGCCCGCACCCACCGAGCAACTCGGCGGGCGTGAGATGAATCGGATGCAGAACGAAGCCATCGGCCCCGGAGTCCCGGAGCTGAAGGAATACTTTGAAAAGATGGGCGTCAAGTTCCCGAAGGGTTCCTCCATCACCTACAACTCGGCCATTGGCAAGGTCATTGTCGGCAACACGGCCGAAAACCTCGCGACGTTCGAGAAGATTCTTCCCGAGCTGAATGTCGTTCCGAAACAGGTCGAAATCGAAGCCCGTTTTGTCGAAGTCAATGAGACGGATCTGCAGGAGATTGGCTTGGAGTGGCTGCTGAATGATGCCTGGGAGATTGCCAGCAAGGGCGGTGGCGCCTTCGCTCCCCTCGGATCCACTGAGCGCGTGCAGATGAATGCGAACAGCGGTGAAGGCGGCTTCACCAAGGGGCTGCGTTTCTGGGGAGACCCCGGTAGCGGATCGATCGACACGCTGGGCGCCGGCCAGGGGACCATGGGACGGCTCATGTCCGTCTCCAGTGTGCTGACCAACCCGGAGTTGAGCATGGTGCTCCACCTGCTCCAGCAGAATGGCAATGCCGACCTGCTCTCCGCTCCGAAAGTGACGACCCGGTCCGGTGCCGAGGCCTCCATCCGTGTGGTCACCGAGTACATCTATCCGACGTCCTTCGATGTTCAGGGTGGAACGCTTCAGAGTTCGGCGACGGGGACCGGGGCCTCGACAGTGCAGGAGACGACGGTGGTGCCGCAGGATTTCGCCACTCGCGAAGTCGGCGTCATTCTGACGGTTCTGCCCGAGGTCAGCCCCGACGGCAACATGATCAATCTGACGATGACCCCGATGGTGGTGACCGAGCCGACCTGGTTCCAGTACGGGTCAACAGTGCGTCGGGCTGATGGTTCGGAGTCGGTTCTGAACATGCCGCAGCCGTTCTTCCACGTGCGCTCGCTGAGCACCCAGATCTCGATCTATGACGGGGCGACGGTAGTCATGGGCGGCTTGATCACCGAGGACCTGAGGAAGGTCAACGACAAGATCCCTGTGCTCGGAGACATTCCGCTGATTGGCGTTCTCTTCCGCAGCAAATCCGAGCGCAGCATCAAGAAGAACCTGCTGATCTTTGTGACGGCCAAACTGGTTGATCCTGCCGGGCGCCTGATTCGGAACCCCGAGGCTGAAGTGACGGCCCCGTTGAAGGTTCCCCTGCCTGGCTCCGCAGCCGAACAACCGAAGTGATATGGCCGCTCGCATGCTGCTTCTGGTAGACGGGACCGGGTTGTTCTATCGATCGTTCTTTGCGATCAAGGGACTCTCGGTTCACGGTGGCCAGCCGACCAATGCCGTTTTTGGTTTTGTTCGCGCCCTTCATCAAATGGCGGAGACCTGGAAGCCCACCCATCTCGCGGTGGCATGGGATGGAGGGTCCCCGGCCGACCGATTGGCCCTTCTTCCCGACTACAAGGCGCAACGCCCTCCCATGCCTGACGCGCTCAGGGTTCAATACGAACCCATCAAGGAGTTTCTCGGATGCGCGGGCATTCCCCTGATACGATTGGACCAGCAGGAGGCCGACGACGTGCTTGCCACTTTGGCCCACTGGGCCGAGCGGGACGGATCGGACGTGCTCGTTGCCAGTTCGGACAAAGACCTTTACCAGTTGGTGACGGATCGGGTAGGGATCATCACCACAGGAAAGGACGATCCCCGGATTGATGCGGCAGGCGTGCTTCATAAGACAGGCGTCCAACCCAGTCAGATTGTGGAATGGCTGGCTCTGACCGGCGACCAAGTTGACAATATTCCCGGTGTGGGCGGGCTTGGCCCGAAAACGGCCGCCAGACTGCTGGCTCAGTTCGGCTCTCTCGAGGCGATGTGGGCGCGGCTGGGGGAGGTCGAGTCCCTGCCCCTGCGTGAAAAACTGATGGCCGCCCGGAGCCTGGTTGAAAAAAACCTGAAACTGGTGAGCCTGCGGGATGATCTGGACTGTGTTCCCGGCTGGCCCGGCTTGGAGTTCAGGACTGAGACTCCGGAACGGATGCGGCCTTTCTACGAGAGGATGGAGTTCCACTCGCTGGTCAGGACGCTCGATCAACCCGAGTTGTTCTGATGCCGGCACCCGCTCAGGGGCGGCCTACAACGCCCGAGTGACCGGTGACACGGTTACGGGCGGTTGAAAATACCCGTTGACGCCGATCACCCTATGTAGTAAAAAGATACTGTTTTCCTTGCCAAGGCTTTCCCTGATTTTACTTGTTCTGCTGGCTTCCATTTTTAATCACGTTCAGATCATTCAAGAACAGCGCGGCCCCAAACGTGTGTCGCGCCATCCCTTGCCGGACTTCCGGTTCATTCACAGTTCCTCACTGACATCATGGTAACCATTGCCATAACAGGCGGCATCGCCTGCGGGAAGAGCCTTGTCGGGCGTTACGTGGAGGAACTGGGTATTCCGGTTTGCGAAGCGGATGCGGTCGGTCACCGTGCCCTAAGCCTGGGCGGGGAAGCGCGGGCGGCTGTAGTGAGGGAGTTTGGGGCGGAAGTGGTTGGGGCGGATGGGGAAATAGACCGGGCGGTATTGGGCGCAAAGGTGTTCGCCGATCCCGGGAAACTCGAACGTCTCAATGCGCTGACGCATCCCGTGATTCTTCGGCAACTTCGCGAGTGGGTCCTGGTGCAGCCCGCCGGGACAGGCTATGCGGCGGCGATCATTCCGTTGTTGCACGAAGTTCAGGACGACGCGCACTGGGACGTGGTGGTGTGCGTGACATCGCCGCAGGCGGATCAGTTGAGGCGACTGGCGGAACGTGGATTGACGGAAGCGGAGGCCCTGGCCAGGATTCGGGCGCAGTGGGACCAGGTCCGAAAAGGGGAGTCTTCCGACTACGTCATCCATAACTGTGGCAGTCAGGAATTGCTTAGGGAACAAACAGAGAGAGTAGTGCGGTCAATCCGCGGAGAATCATCATGATGGACGACAGGAACGATAATCAGGCGGGGCGGCCGGATCAAATCTGGCAGGATCCCAATCGGCCGGACCAGGGACGCCCGGACCAGGGACGTCCGGATCAAGGTCGACGCGACCCCCGCAACCGTCGCGGGCGTAGCAATCGCCCCCATCGCGACCGTGGGCCACGTCCGGTCGCAGACGCCAACAACATGGCGTCCGGCGGGGAGTCCCAGATGATGCTGGCGAGGGCGCCTGCCGACGGGTTGCCACGGGGAGATGCCGCGGCGCCCATGTTGCCCAATAATGGCGGCCCCGTGCTGCCTCCGCCTCCGCAGCGTCCCCAGGGAACGCCGCAGGCGCTGAAGCTTCAGGATCTTCAACAGAAGTCGGTTCCCGAGCTGAACACGATGGCGGACAGCTTCGGGCTCGTGGATCTGGGTGCCCTGCGCAAGCATGAGCTCATCTTTGAGATCATGCGGGCCAATGGACGCCTTAACGGATCCCTGCAGGGCCAGGGCGTTCTTGAAATCCTGCCGGACGGGTTTGGGTTTCTGCGCTCGCCCTACTACAACTATCTGCCCTGCCCGGAAGACATCTATGTCTCGCCGTCGCAGATCCGGCGCTTCGCGCTGCGGACCGGCGACCTGGTCGAAGGCGAGATCCGCGCGCCGAAGGAGAAAGAACGGTTTTTCGCCCTGGTCAAGGTGGACCGGGTCAACGAAGGCGACCCCGACAAATCCAAGACCAAGGTGCCGTTCGAGAACCTGACCCCGCTTTTCCCCGACAGTCGCTTTCTTCTGGAACGCGAACCCGGCGAAGTCTCGATGCGAGTCATGGACCTTTTCACTCCCATCGGGCAGGGGCAGCGCGGGTTGATTGTGGCGCCGCCCAGGACCGGCAAGACGGTGCTCCTGCAGAAGATCGCCAACAGCATCTCGACCAACCATCCGGATTCGTACCTGATTGTTCTGCTGATTGACGAGCGCCCGGAGGAAGTGACCGACATGGAGCGGACCACCAAGGCACACGTCCTAAGCTCGACTTTCGATGAGCCGCCTGAGCGGCATGTCCAGGTCGCTGAAATGGTGATCGAGATGTCCAAGCGGATGGTGGAGTGCGGGAAGGATGTGGTGATTCTCCTGGACAGCATCACGCGACTGGCGAGGGCGTACAATACGTTACAGCCGCACAGTGGCAAGATTCTCTCCGGCGGTGTGGATGCCAACGCGTTGCACAAGCCGAAGCGGTTCTTTGGCGCCGCCCGCAATATCGAGAACGGGGGGAGCTTGACCATTATTGCGACCGCCCTGGTCGACACCGGCAGCCGTATGGACGAAGTCATTTTCGAGGAGTTCAAGGGAACCGGCAACATGGAGTTGTGCCTGGACCGCACGCTGGTCGACAAGCGCATCTTTCCCGCCATCAACATTGAGAAATCGGGCACTCGTAAAGAGGAACTCTTGCTCCATCCCGATGAGCTCAGTAAGATATGGATTTTGCGCCGTGCTATCAACGGCGTCCCGCCGGTCGAGGCGATGGAGTTGATCGTTAACAGGCTTAAGAAAACGAAGAGCAATGTCGAATTTTTGATGGCGATGAAAGAATAGGGAGAACACAGTTTTCATGAAAATCACGGTTGAAGAAGTGGGTCCTTGCCGCAAGGTGGTCAAGATCGAAGTCCCGGCGGAAGTGGTGTCATTGGAATACCGGAAGATCGTCGGTGAGTTTGCCAAGCGCGCGCGCATTCCGGGTTTCAGGCCGGGCAAGGCGCCGGCGGCCATTATTGAGAAGCAGTTCGTCAAGGAGGTCCTCGAGGAGACCCGCGAGCAGTTGCTCCCCCGGGCGTATCGGGAGGCAGTGATCCAGGAGAAACTGCAGCCGGTGGCCATTGTCGATGTGGGCGAAGTGCATGTGGACAAAGCCCTGCCGCTGGCCTTCAAGGTCACGATCGATGTGCATCCCGAGTTCACGCTGCCGGAGTACAAAGGGATCGAGGTCAAGAGCCACAAGGTTGAAATCAAGGATGCGGATATTGACCAGGTCATCGTCAACCTGCGCGAACGCAACGCTCATTTTGAACCCGTGACGGGGCGGCCCTCCGGGAAGAACGACGTGGTCGAGATCGATTACGAGGGAACCTGCGACGGACGCCCGTTGGCTGAAGTGGCTCCGGAGAATCCCGAACTGGCGCAGGGAAAAGACTTCTGGGTGCTTCTGACCGAGAACGCGCCGTTGTTTCTGCCGGGATTGCCCCCGCAGTTGGAGGGAATGGCGGTCGGCGACACCCGTACCGCAACCGTTTCCTTCCCTGCTGACTATCGCGTCAAGGCGGTGGCCGGCAAGGAAGCGACCTACTCCGTCACCGCGCGCGGTATCCGCGAGCGGATGCTCCCGGAAATGAACGACGAGTTTGTCAAGAGCATCGGCGTCGAGTCGGTGGAAGACCTTCAGAAGAAGATCCGCGAGAACCTTGAGGAGGCCGGTGTGGCCGGCGAGCAGAACCGTCAGAAAGACGAGGTCGTCAAGTGGCTCATGGAGCACACGGAGATCAAGGATTTGCCGCAGTCCATGGTTGAGGAGGAAGCCCGCCACATCATCCAGAATGTGGTGCAGGAAAATGTGCGGCGCGGCGTGGCCAAGGAACAGATTGAGGCCAACCGCGAGGATATTTTCAATCGGGCCGCCCAATCCTCGTCTGACCGGGTCAAGCTGGACTATATTCTCAGTCGTATCGCCGAGACCGAGAAGGTCGAAGTGAAGGCCGCCGATCTTGACAAAAGAATCAGTGACATGGCGGGCCGCCACCAGATGCCGCTCCAACGCATGAAGGCCGAGTTGGAGAAGGGCGAGGCGATGAAGGGGATGGAACACAGCGTGCGCATGGAAAAAGCTGTGGATGCCGTTCTGGCGCTGGCGGTTGTAACTCCGGAATGATGGGGTTGACGGGCGGAAGTCAAAAAACAAAGAGTCTCCTGAAATGGCCGATGCGCCTGTTGACGGGAGATGGGGTGATGAACATGAAAAGTCAGATGCTGGTGCCGATGGTCGTGGAACAGACAGGGCGGGGCGAGCGGGCCTATGATATCTATTCCCGCCTGCTGAAGGATCGCATTATCTTCATTGGGACGGGTATCGACGACGATATTTCCAGCCTGGTGATCGCCCAGTTGCTGTTCCTGCAGAGCGAGGACGCCGACAAGGACATCAGCCTGTACATCAACTCGCCCGGCGGGTCGGTGACCGCCGGCATGGCCATCTATGACACGATGCAGTTCGTGAAATGCGATGTGGCAACCTATTGTGTGGGCCAGGCCGCCAGCATGGGGGCCGTTCTCATGGCCGCCGGAGCGGCGGGAAAGCGGTTCTCGCTGCCCAACGCCCGGATCATGATTCACCAGCCCTGGGGCGGCGTGCAGGGGCAGGCGTCGGATATCAGCATTCAAGCCAAGGAGATCCTGCGGACGCGTGACTGCCTGAACAAGATTCTGGCGTTCCACACCCGCAAACCGCTCGAAGTTGTGGCGAAGGATTCCGATCGTGACTTCTTCATGTCGGCCGATGAGGCCAAGGACTACGGCTTGGTTGATGCCGTGCTGACCAGCCGGAAAATTGCAGCGAAGAAGGACTGAGGAACCACACCATGGCCAGATCCAAGAGTCGCGGAGAACCCTCCTGTTCGTTTTGCCTGAGACCGGCCACCGTGGCCGGCCAGTTACTCGCCGGGCCTCCCGGCACCTATATCTGCAAGGACTGTACCCATTTGTGCCGCGACCTGTTCACCAAGGGTGAGCAGGCCTCGGCGGGGACGCCGCGCAAGGAGGCTGCCAAGGAATCCGCGCCGCTCAAGGTGCCGAAACCGCACGAGATCCTCGAGTTTCTGAACCAGTATGTGGTGGGGCAGGAGCACTCCAAGAAGGTGTTGGCGGTCGCGGTTCACAATCACTACAAGCGCCTGCAGCAGGGGGACCATCCCGGAATGGCGGCCGCGTTCAAGGATGTCGAGATCGAGAAGAGCAACATCCTCCTGATTGGCCCGACCGGAACCGGAAAGACGCTCCTGGCGCGAACCCTGGCGCGTTGTCTCGATGTGCCGTTCAGCATCTCGGATGCGACCACGTTGACGGAAGCCGGCTATGTGGGCGAGGATGTCGAGAACGTGCTGCTCCGCCTGGTTCAGGCGGCGGACAATAACGTTGCCCGCGCTGAACGGGGCATCATCTACATCGATGAGATCGATAAGATCGCGCGCAAGACCGATAACGTTTCCATCACTCGCGACGTATCGGGTGAGGGGGTGCAACAGGCGTTGCTCAAGATTCTGGAGGGGACGGTCGCCAACGTACCGCCACAGGGCGGGCGTAAGCATCCCCAGCAGGAGTACCTCAAGATCAACACCCAGAATATCCTCTTCATCTGTGGAGGAGCGTTTGTGGGGCTCGACGACGTTTTGAAGCGTCGCGCCAGCAAGCAGGGACTGGGCTTTGGCGTGTCAGATGTCGCCAAGGTTGAGGCGCGAGACCTGCGGGTTGAGCCCGAAGACCTGATGAAATACGGGATGATTCCGGAATTCATCGGCCGTCTGCCCGTCACGACGATTCTCGATTCGTTGACGGAGGCGGATCTGGTCCGCGTGCTGGTGGAACCCAAGAATGCGATGATCCGTCAGTATCAGAAGCTGATGGCGATGGAAAATGTGCAGCTGACGTTTGCCGAGACGGCCACGCATGAGTTGGCAAAGATGGCGATCAAGAAGCGCACCGGGGCGCGCGGCCTGCGGGCCATTCTTGAACACCTCATGTTGGAGATCATGTTCGAGGTGCCCAGGCGTGCTGACGTTCGGGAATTCCACGTCACCAAAAGCATGGTGGTCGCCCAACGGCTTGAGCTCGAACGCAAGGCGGAAGCGGCGGCCTGATGGCCCTTGCCCCCGGTGCTCTACAGAAGAGGCCGGGGCTCCGCCTCTCAGACCGGGCGCAACCCCCCGACAATCCTGTTCTTCTCGTCCAACCGCACGACGCGCGGATGGTGCTGGGTCGCCTGGTCAGTCGGGAACAACCCGAAGGTGAAGATCGTGAGCCGGTCGCCTATTTTCCCAAGGTGCGCGGTGGCTCCATTCAGGCAGATGACCCCCGCACCCCGTTCCCCGGAAATGGCGTAGGTCTCGAATCGGTTTCCGTTTTCGAGGTTGGCGACCAGGATCTTTTCGTAGGGCAGAATCTTGACGTAATCCATCACATCCCGGTCGATGGTCAAACTGCCTTCGTAGTCCAGATCGGCACTGGTGACGTGCGCGCCGTGAAGTTTGGATTTCAACATGTTCGAGAACATAATGTGCCTGCCTATCTCTAAATGGGGCAACAAGAATAGTTTCTTACGGGACGAACCTCAAGCGAAAGTTCAGGTCGGCTTTCGGCTGCTGTCCTGAACGGCCTTGTCGGATGCAGCCACTTCGTTCCGCAACCAGGTCAGCAGGTGGTCCCGATCGGGAGCCACACCCTCCAATTGGGCCTCGTAGGCTTTCTTGCGCCAGACTCCCACGTCACGACCCTCAGGGATGCCCAGCGCCATGACATCGCGGCCGCTCACCCAGGGGTCGGGGAGGACCGGCTCGGAGCGCATCTGGTCGAGGAAGGCGACCAGGTAGCCGTAGTTCTCCAGGTCACCATGGCTCGCCAGACAATCCAACCGGTGCAACTCGAGCTCCTGGACGAAGGTTGGCGCCCCCACCAGTTGGCGCAAGGTTGACCGTCGCATCTCTTTGACGTCCACAAAGCGCATGTGGTTGCCGACCATGTGCCCGATCGCGGCCGCATCATCAGACGAAAACCGCAGCCGTTCCAGGATGCGCCGGGCGACCTCGGCCCCAACGCCGGCATGCCGTTCGAACCGCCATCGCCCTTCTTTGAGCTGGGCGGTCGGCGGCTTGCCCACGTCATGCAACAGCACGGCCCAGGCCAGCTGCGGGTCGGTGGTGTGCAGGGCGTTCAACATCAGAACCGTGTGCTTGAAAACATCCCCCTCCGGGTGGAATTCCGGAGGTTGTTCGGTGCCGTGCATGACGGCCACTTCGGGAAGGATGGCCTCGAGCAGAGCCAGATCGCTGAGCATGATCAGGGCCTCGCCGACGTGACGGGCCTCGGTCAGAATACGGGTGAGCTCTTCGCGGATACGCTCGGCGCTGATCATCACAATGCCCGGGGCGGCCGCCCGGATAGCCGCCGCCGTGGCGGGGTCCAGCGTGAACTCGAGCGTTGCCGCAAAACGAACCGCGCGCAGGAGCCGCAGCCGATCTTCCCGAAAGCGGGCCTCGGGATCTCCCACCGTCCGGACCCGGTGCTGTGCGATGTCCTCCATCCCCTGCACGTAATCGAGCAACTCCTGCCGGACCGGGTCATAGAAGAGTGCGTTGATGGTGAAATCCCGGCGTTCGGCATCCGTTTCGGGATCCGAAAAGGTGACGCTTTCGGGGTGCCGTCCGTCCGAGTAAGCCGCATCTTTCCGGAACGTGGCCACCTCGTACCAGTGGTTGGCCACCTGCACGCGAATCACTCCAAAGGATTTCCCCACAGCCACGGACTCGGGAAACAGGTCAAGGACCTTATCCGGAATGGCGTTGGTGGCAAGGTCGTAGTCCTTGGGGGTTCGGCCCATGACCAGGTCGCGCACGCAGCCGCCGGCGAAAAAGGCGATGAAGCCAGCCTTCTGAAGGCGTTGAACCGCCTCAAGGGCACCTTGTTGTTCCGGGGTGGCGGGCCCGGAGGGTAGGGGGTAAAGCTTCATGTTGTGGCCAGTGAGAATCCCTGGGGAAGGAGATCGCGCAGGGTGAAATGCTCGACTTCCGTCGGCTGGTCCAGCGGGGCGAGCAGAATCCTCAATTCCGGCCCGCAGAATTCAGAGAGGACCTGAAGACAGGCCCCGCAGGGGCGGGCGGCCGGGGTCGTCCCGCTGACGATCGCGATGGCGGAGAAGTGGCGATGGCCCGCCGCGACGGCAGTTCCCACGGCGACACGCTCGGCGCACAAGGTCAGACCGTAGGAGGCATTTTCGACATTGCAGCCTGAGACCATCTGCCCGCCATCGGTCAGCAGGGCGGCACCCACGGCGAAGTGCGAGTAAGGCGAGTGACTGTGCCTGGCCGCGACCACGGCGGCTTCGATCAGGCCGCGTTCTTCGTTCAGTTGAGTCTGCGTCAGCATATCGATTCCTGACTCATGCCGGTTTGGGTTTCGCCCATTGCTCGACGAAAGCCTGTAGTAATCTGGTCAACAACGGGATAGCCGCTCTGGCCCCGGCCAGGACATCGTTGTGCGAAAGGGTGGTGGCCGCGTCTGCGGCGGCGTTGGCAATGCAGGAAAGCCCCGCGACGCGCAACCCAGCGGCGTGCGCCAGGATCGCTTCCGGAACCGTGGACATCCCGACGGCGTCCGCGCCGAGACGCCTGAAGGCCAGAATCTCGGCGGGGGTTTCATAGGACGGGCCCGAAACGGCCAGGTAGACTCCGTGCGCGACCGCGACACCGGCCTGGTGCGCCGCGGCATCGCACAGGGCGCCATAGGCGCGATCGTAGACGCGCGACATATCGGGGAAACGGGGACCCCAGAAGGGCAGGGCTGGGCCCACCAAAGGGTTGATCCCCATGAGATTGATATGATCATCGATGATCATGAGGGTTCCCGCCGTCAGGTCCGAACGGATACCGCCCGCGCTGTTCGTCAGGAGCACGCCCTCAGCCCCCATCGTCTTGGCAAGGGCGATGGGAAAAGCGATGGGGTCCCAGCCGGCGCCTTCGTACCAGTGACGACGCCCCGAGAATAACAGGAGTTGGACGCCGGCGTGTCGAGCGAGCATCAGTTCGCCACCATGCCCGGCGACCTGGGTCGCCCCCAGTTCCGGGATCTCGCCGTAACTGAGCGTGTGTTCGACCTGAAAGCCGTCAATAACGTCCCGCCATCCGGACCCCATGATCAGGGCCAGTGAGGGACGGGCGTCCGGAAGGGTGCGGCGGACACGTTCGGCGGCGAGGAGAGAAGATGGGTTCACAGACGCTCCAGAACAAGAGGTGGTGGGGTGACCGGGTCAGGGGAGATTGTAAAGGCGCTTTCGATCAGGGGGAGGGCCGCCGCGATCCGTTCCTCCGTTGAGGCGTGCAGCAGGGCCAGCGATTCGCCCTTGAACACTTTTTCCCCGATCTTGACCAGGTTGGACAGACCGGCGGCGTGATCGATGGTGTCCGTGGTTCGGGTTCGTCCCGCGCCCAGCAGCAGGCTGGCCCGTCCGATCTTCCCGGCATCCGCCGTCTGCACGTATCCCCCGATGGGTGCGGTACAGGCGTGCTGGACGGGAGCAGTGCGAAGCCGCTCAGGGTGGTCGATCACCCTGACATCGCCGCCCTGGAGCGCGACCATCTTCTTGA
Source organism: uncultured Verrucomicrobiota bacterium (assembly GCA_964404035.1). GTDB lineage: Bacteria > Verrucomicrobiota > Kiritimatiellia > CAIKKV01 > CAITUY01 > CAMBRF01. Next base: position 26,662 of record CAYOIT010000005.1, read on the forward strand.
AGGTCGTGAGTGCAGCGCCCGAGGCAAGGTGATCCAGGAGCATCGGCAGGGCTTCCTTCTCATCCTTCACCAGCCCGGCCAGACGGAGCATCTCGCTGCCCAGTAGCAGCGTGAGCTCGGTCGAATCCGCCGGTCCCTTTCCCGCCAGGATGGCGATGGACTCGATGAGTTCGAGGGTGTTTCCGACGGAACGGCCCAGGGGTTGGTCCATGGCCGTGATGAAGGCGGAGACGCGCTTATTCATGGCGCGCCCGACACGCACCAGGGCTTCGGCCAGCGCCCGGGCGTCGGCGCGGGTCTGCATGAAGGCCCCACACCCGCACTTCACGTCCAGAACCAGGCCATCGAGTCCTGCGGCGAGTTTCTTGCTCATGATGCTGGCGACAATCAGGGGAATGGAGGGCACCGTTGCCGTGACATCGCGCAAGGCATAGAGCTTGCGGTCTGCGGGAACCAGTTGCTCCGTCTGCCCGATCAGGGAACAGCCGCAATTCCGCACCACCGCCGTGAACTCGGGGATGGTCAGGCTGGTACGGTAGCCGGGAATGGACTCCAGTTTGTCGAGCGTGCCGCCCGTGATGCCCAGTCCGCGACCGGAGATCATGGGCACCGCCACGCCACAGGAGGCCACGAGCGGAGCGAGCGGCAGGGATATCTTGTCGCCGATTCCCCCGGTGGAATGTTTGTCGACTTTGGGCAGCAGGATGAGCGAGGTGTCGACGAGCTCGCCCGAGTGCATCATCACGCGGGTCATGGTGGCGGTTTCTTCGGGCGTCATCCCCTGGAAGTAGATGGCCATGGCCAGCGCGGCCATCTGGTAGTCGGGAAGGTCGCCGCGGGCATAGCCCCCGATGAAGAACGACAGCTCGTCATCGGACAACACCTCGCCATTGCGTTTCTTCTCGATAATCCATTGCGGAAGCATACCGGCACAATAGGCCCCGTTGTTTCGGCTGTCAAACCATGAGTCGCGGCGAACGATGACGGAAGCCCGCGGCCAGGGGGCTTTCTCAGCCTTGTCAATCGGGCTCAGGATCGGATACATAGAACCCGAACAACAAAGCGAGGCACAAACATGAGCATGACCTTGGTGGTCCTGGCGGCGGGGATTGGCAGTCGGTACGGGGGCTTGAAGCAGATCGAGGCAGTCGGGCCGAACGGCGCCATTGTCATCGAGTATTCAGTATCCGACGCGATTCGATCGGGATTCGATCGGGTGGTGTGCGTGATCCGGCGCGATATCGAAAAGGATTTCCGGGCGGTGGTAGCGTCGCGTTTTGAACAACGTATTGCGGTGGACTACGTCTTTCAGGACCTGGACGATATTCCCGCAGGATTCGCGGCAGGCGGGCGCCAGAAACCGTGGGGGACAGGCCATGCCGTGCTGGCGGCAAGGCGCCTTGTGAAGACGCCGTTTGCGGTGATCAATGCCGACGATTTCTACGGGCGGGGATCGTTCGAGGCCCTTGGGCGGTTCCTGGGGGGTGTAGCTCCCGCGTCGGCCGATTACAGCATGGTGGGTTTCACGTTGCGGAACACCTTGTCCGAGCACGGTCATGTGGCGCGTGGCGTGTGCGAGGTGGATTCGAAGGGGTTCCTCAAGGGTGTGGAGGAATGCACCCGGATTGAGAAGCACGGCGTTGGGGCGCGCCTCACCAAGGCGGATGGGGCCTGCCGCGACTTCACGGGTGATGAGGCTGTCTCGATGAACATGTGGGGCTTGACCCCCTCGCTGTTTCCCCAACTGTCGAAAGAGTTTCCCCGTTTTCTGGAAGCCTCGGGTCGTGATCCCAAGGCCGAGTTCTTTCTGCCGACGGTGATTGACGGTCTGGTTCAGGCCGGGCAGGCGAGCGTGAAGGTGTTGCAGACGCCCGAACACTGGTTTGGGGTGACTTACCCTCAGGATAAGGCCGTCGTGGTCGAAGGCATCGGAAAACTGGTGGCGCAGGGCGTGTATCCCGAAAAGCTCTGGTAGCAGGGTGGCGGGGCCGGTTGTCGTCCTGGCACCGGTCTGGTACTGGTCAGTGGGTCGCCGGGGCGCCGCCGGATCGATAGGCTTCCCGAAGGATGTCGCGATCCGGGTGAAGACTGGCGGGCGTTCCGGCAATCTTCATCAGGCACGAAACCAGATGTCCGAGTTGAATGCCGCTTTCGGTTGCCAGTGCGAGCAATTCGCCCTGTGCCGGAGTGATGGGGCCGGAGCGTTGGCCGCGCAACATATCCAGGGTGGCGTTTACAATGGTCAGCGGCTGGCTCAGTTCCTGCGCAATTTCGGCCAGCATTTCCAGCAGTGCCTTGCGGGACAAGGTTGGCGTTTTTCCCTGGGCCTCTTCAGCCGAAGCGGTGGCGGCCAGGACCTGCAGGGCATCGATCTTCTTCTTCGTGCCGGCGGCGAGCGCCTGCATGTGTTCACCCGTCTCGGCAATCAGCGACTGAATCGTTGATTCCCCGACACCAGAGGCGGGTTCCTTAGGTTTGGAGAGCGTATCGCCAAGTTGGGCCAGCAGCAGGGTCAGCGTCTTGATGCCATCGGGTTCCGTGCCCTGAGGAAGGGTGGGCGTGGGGGCAGGTTCACGCGTGACCATCAATCCCCTCCAACCCTCGGCACTCAGCCCCTGATCCATGAGACAATGGCGAAGCTCGTCCTCCTGAAGCGGATCGCCACCGGCCTGTTCAATCAGCTTCTTCATCTTGGCTTCGGCTTTTTCGGAGGCCCGGCGCGACTTCATGTACTTCGCCGCCAGGGATTCCACATCCAACCCCTCGGTGGTGTCCCTGAAGGCCGCCGACACGGCGTCCCGGTCGAGGGCATCCCCTGCCAGGGACTGCAATTGGGCAAGCAGCGTGTCCTCAAGCAGGAGCAGGTTGCGCTTGATCTGTTTGCGGCCTTTTTGTGTTTTCGCGACGGGGCTGCCGGTGAGTGTTTCGGTGAGGCGGTTGATGCACCCAACGACCAGATCGGTCAAGGACTCACCGGACCCGAGATCCATCGCCTGCTCGCGAACGTTGGCGGTCCGCAAGATGAGATCGGCCAGCTTTTCCGCGTCCTCCGACAATTGGCGCAGGTCCTCCTGGCCGCGGTCGGGAACGGCGGAGGGATCGCCCTTGAGAAAGGCCATTACGTTGGCCAGATCGGTCGCCGGGAGGGGGGCGGCCTGCTCCGGAGCGGCGGGGCCATGGTCTGCCACCGGGGCGGGTTCGGCTTCGCCTTCGGTCACACGGCGGTAGGTGACGTTCTGGGCCGCGATGTGCCGGATCCCGACGTCTTCCATGGTGTCCGATGCGGACTTTACGGTGCCATCCTTGGCCGGTGCGGTGATAAGCAGGGAGAAGAACGTCTGGTATTCCTCCCGTGACAGGCCGGATTCCATCACAAAGCTGAGGAGATTGCGGGCGGTGAGGCGGCCTATGATGTTTCCCGTCAGCGGGGCATCGTGAGCGGAGGCGCCGTTGATCAGCAAGTCACCGTCGACGATGCTGACATGCAGTTGGCCGTACCGTTGCAGGAGCGCCGCGAGGGCGGGGAAACTGCGGTCCAGCGAGGCGCTGGCGACCTTGTGCGCGACTCCGTAAAGCAGCGCCGTGTTCAGTGACTGGCCCATGGCCTGGACCAGGTCGACCGCTTCACGCGCCGACATCTGCCCGGAAGCGGGGACCGAAGGATCTGAGGGAGCGTCGGTCATGGCTCATTCCCGAGCAAGGGAATTTCGGCACCCATTCGGTTGCGGATTACTTGACCGTCCAGACGGACGGACTGGCCGCGTAGAAGGTCCACTCTGCCGCCTGAAGCCCGATGACCGCCAACAAAGCAATCGTGGCGCAAAGCCCGAAAATGGCGAAAAGAGTGAATGAGCTGCGCTTGCCTGACGGCGCCGAGGAGGCTTGTTCCAAGCCGATCGGGGCCGCCCGCGGCGCCTCATCAGGTTGCGCGGCCACGGTCGTCTCGGCGTCCAATGGGGCTACAGCAGGCGCGGACTCGGGATTTCGTTTCAGCTTGATGGTCTTGATCGTTGTCATAGCGCCCCTTCACACGGTTCAACTCGCGAAGATGTAACGAACATGCTAGGTCGTAAACGCGCCGTGCTCAAGTACTTTTCTTGGCTCTGAAAAATCGGACCGTGGCGTCGAGTCCCTCTGTCAGGCTGCCGCGGGGAGTGAATCCGGCCGCGAGCAGCTTGTCAATGGCGGCCAGGGAATGCTTCACGTCTCCGGCCCGGTCCGGGGCATGACGGATTTCCGACTTCGAACCTGTGAGCTTGCAAAGGGTCCGGGCGAGGTCATTGATGCTGATCCGCCGGCCGTAAGCCACGTTAAAAACCCCTGTTTGCGGGGATTGGGTTGCGAAGAAGACATTGGCGGCCACGATATCCTTCACGAAGATGAAATCGCGCGTCTGCTCCCCATCGCCATAGATGGTGATCGGTTCGTTCCTGACCGCCTTGTCCACAAAGATGGGGACGGCCGCCGCGTATTGGCTTTTCGGGTCCTGGCGCGGACCGAACACGTTGAAATAGCGGAGGCAGGTGGTTTGGAGCCGGTTTTCGCGGGCGAACATCTCGCAGTAGTATTCACCGTCGAGCTTGGTAATGGCATAGGGGCTCTTGGGTTCAGGGAACATGGTCTCGACCTTCGGGGTGACGGGGTTGTCCCCATAGATGGCCGCGGAGGTGCTGAAGGTCAGTTTCTTGACGCCGGCCTGGGCGGCTTCTTCCAGCACCGTGAGGGTTCCGATGGTGTTCAACTCAGTGCATTCGATCGGTTTTTGCATGGATTCAGGCACGCTGATCATCGCGGCAAGATGGAAAACATAGTCCACGCCTTCCATGGCCCGACGCACGAGCGGACGGTCGAGAATCGAGCCCTCGATGAACTCACAGTCGAACCCGGCCAGATTCTGCCGGTGACCGGACCGGAGATTGTCGAGGACCCGGACCTCCGCCTGCCCCTGGAAATGCTCCACAAGATGACTTCCGATAAACCCGGCTCCGCCTGTAATCAGAACGCGCATGATGAATACCCCTTTCGGACAATGCGACCACTCCCCCCATGGTTATCAGATGGAAGCCTCGCAAAGAAGTCGAAACTTATTGCCGCGGGGACGTTTATGAGGTATTCAAGGCCGTTCTCGCATGGCCGGATAGGGGCCTTTGAAGCGAACAGGAGACTGACCATGGAACTACTTCGACAGGCGACCATCATCATGATGTTGGGGATGGGCTTGGTATTTGTGTTTTTGGCCCTGGTCATTCTCTTTGTTCAAGGCATAGCGAAGCTGATCCAGTGGCATGAGGCGACGCCTGCGGAGGGCAAGTCGGGCGGGCTGGAAGGCGACGACGGCGGGCGGGTTGCCGCGGCCATTGCCGTGGCCCTGCATGAGCGGAATCAAGGTTGAACGACGAAAGGGACGGACTATGGCTAAAATAGGAATTACCGATGTGGCGTTGCGCGATGCGCATCAGTCGCTGTTTGCCACGCGCATGCTGACTTCCGACATGATCCCGGTCGGCGGCCTGATGGATCGCGTGGGTTACTGGTCGCTCGAAACCTGGGGGGGCGCCACGTTCGACACCTGCATCAGGTTTCTGAACGAAGACCCCTGGGAACGCCTCAAGCAGCTCAAAGCGGTGATGCCCCGCACGCCGCAGCAGATGCTCTTGCGCGGCCAGAACCTGCTCGGGTACCGCCACTATGCCGATGATGTCGTGGAGGCTTTCGTGGCGCGTGCGGCGCACCATGGGGTCTCCGTCTTCCGGATCTTTGATGCCCTGAACGATCCCCGCAACTTTCTGACGTCGATCCGGGCGGTCAAGAAAGCCGGCCAGCATGCGCAGGCCACTATCAGCTATGCCACCAGCCCGGTTCATACCAATGAGTCCTACGTCGCGCTGGCGGCGGAACTCAAGGCCATGGGGGCGGACTCGATTTGCATCAAGGATATGGCCGGTCTGCTGAAGCCGTACCCCGCCAACGAACTTGTCAGGGCCCTCAAACGCGAGGTGGGGCTGCCCGTGCATCTTCATACTCACTCGACCACCGGTATGTCGGTGGCGACGCTGCTGAAGGCGATTGAGGCAGGGGCGGACCGGATGGATACGGCTATTTCCTCCCTGGCGATGGGGACCAGCCACTCGCCTACCGAAACCATGGTGGAGATCCTGAAAGGAACCGAGTATGACACCGGGTTGGATATCAAGTTACTGCTCGAGATCGCCGCCTGCTTCCGCAGCGTGAGGCTCAAATATCGGCAGTTTGAATCCTCTTTTCTCGGTGCGGACACGCGCATTCTCACCGCCCAGGTTCCGGGCGGCATGCTCTCGAACCTGGAAAATCAGTTGCGTGAGCAGAATGCCCTGAACAAGCTGGACGCGGTGCTCGAAGAGGTCGCGGTGGTGCAGCGGGATTTCGGGTATCCGCCGCTCGTCACGCCAACGTCGCAGATTGTCGGGTCGCAGGCGTTGTTCAACGTGCTGTTCGGCCGGTACGAAAAGTTGACCGCCGAGTCCCGGGATATCCTGGTGGGCCGGTATGGGCGGACCCCGGCGGAGCCGGATCCCAAGCTGGTGAAAAAGGCCCTCGAGGAATCGAAGATGGATGTGCCGATCACCCATCGTCCGGCCGACGACATCCCGAACGAGTTGGGCCGCATCGAGGAGGAACTCAAGGCCAAGCTTCAGGTGTCCCATGTGCCCGTCGAGGATGTCCTGACGTATGCCATGTTCCCGCAGGTGGCCTTGCCGTTCTTTGCCAAACGTCACAAAGGCCCTGTCACGTTCGAGGCGCCGGCGCCGGAGGCCAAACCCGCCGTGGCGCCCGGAACGAAAAGCTCCGGACGTTATGTGGTGACCGTCAATGGACGTGACTACACGGTCAAGAGTCAGCCGGGCAAGCAGGGCGGGCGGGCTGTCGACGTGAATGGCACCCTGTTCGAGGTGGCGGTGCAGGAGAGTCAGGCGGCCGAGGCCCAGGGGAAGGCCGCCGCACCGGTCTCCGGGGGGCAGGCAGAGTCCGTGCTGGCGCCCATGCCGGGCGATATTGTGAAACTGGCGTACGAGGATGGCGACAAGGTCGAGGCCGGCGCCGCGGTGCTGGTCATGGAGGCCATGAAGATGCAGTTGGAGGTCAGGACCCGTCGGGCCGGAACCATTACCTTCAAGGTCAACGCCGGGACGGCCGTCAAGGCTGAACAGGTGATTGCGGTCATCGAGTGAACGGGAGAGGCGCCATGCGAACAAATGTTAAGAAAGCCATTCTTTTTGTAGCCATCGGGTTCACCCTTCTCGGTGCGCTGGGCCTGGTTCGTGCCGTGCGGGCCGAGGTCGGCCCCGCGCCGGTGGGGCTTGTGTCCGCCCCGGCCTTTGAGGGGGTGCCGGTACCGGGGGATCTCGCTGGCGGGCAGCCCCTTCCCGCGACGGAGTCAGACCGGATTTCCGTGTCGGGCGGGATGGTGAGCGTGGCGAGAACCACGGGAATCTACGGCTTCATCACCGGTTCCGGCTGGAAGTCGCTGCTGATGGTGTTGGCGGGGTGTCTGCTGCTGTATCTTGGCGTGGTCAAGGATTTCGAGCCGTTGCTGCTGGTGCCCATCGGTTTCGGGACGATCTTTGTGAATGTGCCGTTTGCCGGGATGGGGTCGGAGCATGGGTTGCTGGGGCTCATTTTCAAATACGGCATCGAGAACGAATTGCTGCCGCTGATCGTGTTCATGGGCATTGGGGCGCTCTCGGATTTTGGCCCCCTGCTGGCCAGTCCGCGCGTGGCGATCCTGGGTGCGGCGGCCCAGTTCGGGGTATTCGGGACATTGTTAGGGGTGGTGGCCCTCAATGCGTTGCCGGGATTTGAGTTCACCATCAAGGAGGCCTGTTCGATTGCCATTATCGGCGGTGCCGACGGCCCGACCTCGATCTATGTAGCGGCCAAGTTTGCACCTCATCTGATGGGGTCGATTGCGGTGGCGGCCTATTCATACATGGCCCTGGTTCCCCTGATCCAGCCTCCGATCATGCGGCTGCTGACGACGCCGGCCGAACGGCGGATTGTCATGCGGCAGGTGCGTCCGGTGAGCAAACTCGAGAAGGCCGTCTTCCCGTTGCTGATTCTCGTGCTGTGCATCCTGCTGCTCCCCTCGGCGCTTCCCCTGATGGGCTGTTTTGCCTTCGGTAACTTCATCAAGGAAAGCGGCGTGATCGAGCGGATCTCAAAGACGCTCCAGAATGAACTCATGAACATCGCGACCGTGTTCCTGGGACTGGGCGTGGGCATGCAGATGGCGGCAGAAAAGTTCGTCCAGATGAACACGCTGGGGATCCTGGTGCTGGGGTTGCTGGCGTTTTCGCTGGGAACAGCGGGCGGAGTGCTCTTCGCCAAGCTGATGAATGTGTTCTGCAAGAAGGACCCGATCAACCCGTTGATCGGGTCTGCCGGCGTCTCCGCCTTCCCCATGGCGGCTCGAGTCTCCAACAAACTCGGACTTGAGGCTGATCCGCATAACTTCCTGCTGATGCATGCGCTGGGCGCGAATGTGGCCGGCCAGATTGGTTCGGTGGTCGCGGCCGGCATCATTTTGGCGATCTTCGCCAACTGAATCTCCAGGCCGGTGTTTTATGACTGGAACTCCGGTGCCTGCGCCTGTATCTTCCGGCCATGCTTCAAACGTTGCGAGTACGTAATCTGGCTCTGGTCGAGGACATCCAGGTCGAGTTTCAGGCCGGCCTTAATGTGATTACCGGCGAGACCGGCGCGGGCAAGTCGGTGATCATCGGCGCGCTCAAACTGCTGCTGGGAGAACGGGCGGACAAGAGTCTGATCCGGGCCGGGGCAGATCAGTGCGTGGCGGAGGCCGTTTTTCATCTTCAGGATTCCGCGGCGATCGATGCCGTTCTCGACGAGGTCGGGATGCCGGCGTGCGAAGAGGGCCAGTTGCTTCTCCGGCGCACCCTTTCGGCGAACGGCACGGGCAAGAACCTGGTCAACGACAGTGCAACCACCCTCCAGGTCCTCAAACGCATCGGTGAACTGCTGGTCGATATGCACGGCCCGTACGATCACCAGTCCCTCCTCAACACCGAGTTTCAGCTCGATATTCTTGACGCCTTCGGACACTTATGGGAGACGCGCCAGGGATATGAGGCGGTCTATGCGAGTTTTCGTGAGGCAGGGGCGCAGCGCAAGGACCTGGAGGGAACCGACGAGCAGGAGGTTGCCCAGCAGATCGAGTTGCTGTCGTTCCAGGTCAAGGAAATGGAAGAGGCCGCCCTGGTGGAGGGCGAGGACGACGCCATTGCCCGGGAGCAGGTGCAGGTGGCCAACGCCCAGCGTATTCTCGAGTTGTCGGAAGGCATTCGCAATGCCCTCGTGGAGGGGGAGAACTCGGCCTTCAACGGGCTCGCCTTTGCGCAGAAGGGGCTGGGTGAACTGGCCTCCCTGGTCGAGCCCGCGAATGGGTGGCGGGACGAAGCCCGCGCCTTGACGGTCCAACTGCAGGATCTCGCGGAAACCATCGAGCACCATGTTCGCAACATCGAAGGCGATCCCCAGCGCCTGCAGTGGCTGGAGGACCGGATGGCGCTGTACCATCGCCTCAAACGCAAGTATGGCGGCACCGTCAGGGAGGTTCTGGAGCATCTGGCGAAAGTCAAAACGCGCCTGCGTGAGCTGGAAAGCCGCGGCGAGCGCCTGGCCGAACTCGACCGTCAGCTGGAGGGGCTGCGGGCCAAGGTGGAGCAGGCAGGCGGCAAGCTCGGCAAGTCCCGACGCCAGGCCGCTTCAAAACTGGCCGCGACCATCACTGAGGAACTCCGTGATCTTGGTTTTGCCCATGGAGCCTTTGCCGTCGAACTCACGACGGCAGCGCCCGGGCCGTCAGGTCTGGAGGCGATTGAATTCGCGTTTGCACCCAACGCCGGTGAACCGGCCCGTCCCCTGAGGGCCATCGCCTCCAGCGGCGAGATCTCGCGCGTCATGCTGGCGGTCAAGGCCGTGCTGGCCAATCATGACAGCATTCCGGTGCTGGTCTTTGATGAGATTGACGCCAACGTTGGCGGGGCCATGGGCACGGCCATCGGGACCAAGCTCGACACGGTTGGTCAACATCATCAAGTGCTCTGTATCACCCATCTGCCGCAGGTGGCGGTCCATGGTAAGACCCACTTTGCCGTGGCCAAGGAAGTCGTCAACGGACGCACCCGCACCTCGATTGCCCGTCTCGAAACGTCGGAGCGAGTTGAGGAAATCGCCCGGATGTTGGGCGGCCGCGATCTCACCTCGGTCACGCTGAAACACGCCCGCGAGATGCTCCGGGGGAAGTAGAGGGCCTGACGATGGCTCCCGGTGGTCGTGGTCTCCAGTGACCTCGTGGCGCCGGGCCTGCTTACTGACCGGCGGTCATCTCGATTGAACCAAACACCAGCTCCACCTTGGCCAGGCGGCCGGCGGTGGGAGAGGCTTGCAGGACGCCTTCAAGCAGGGACCAAGGGGGTTGACGGTTGGCGGCATCGTGGAGCAGTCGTCCCAAGTCGTCTCCGGAAACGTCGCTCAGGGCCACGCTGGCTCGCCGTGCGGTCCATCCCGGCAAGGTTGGGGTGGCTTCCATTTCGCGGATGGCGGCCTCTTTTCCTGGAAGCGCGTCATGAACCAGTTCGGAAAGGGAAATGGGCGTCTTCTCCATCCGTCTTCTTTCCGCGAGAAGGGCGCGATGACCAAGCACCGTCCGCTGCATGGCGGAAAGCTCGCGGATGTCAGACACTTTCTTTTGATATGCGACCACGTCCCGGGGGAGTTGGACCAGCGAACGGGCCGTCCAGATCGTGCCGGTCAGGGCCGCCACGATGGCGGCCACACACAGAACGATAAGCATGGCAGGTTTATCTTTCATGTGACCATCCCATGCTGATCACAAACGCCTGGCGTGCCTCACCTGGCGGCGTGTCTTTTCGTTCCGCCTTGACGTTGGTTCCCAGCGGCTTCAGCCGGTTGACCGCCCGCTCACACTGGTCCCATTTGGGGGAGAGCCCGTGGATCATGAGGGCCTGACGGGTGAGGGTGACGGTTTCGAAGGCAAGGCCTTCTTCCTGTCCGATGAGGAGGACACTTCTCAGAAGCTCAGCCAGAGGTTTGTCCGTGGCCGCCAGGAAAGGTTCCAGTTGGTGGGACTGGGTTTCGAGCGCCCGGCGGCTGCTCAGCAGCTCCTGGCCCCGCGGGACCAGACGTGGAGAACCGGTGATATCGACGGCCAGACGGTGAAGCTGTTCCTGGGTGCGATCCATCTGGCGATGAAACTTAAACTGCCAGGCGAGATTGACGGCGATCAGCACGAGTCCGGCAGCCAGGAGTGCGGCGGCTGTCCGGTAGGGGATCTGGCTCTGCCTTTTTGCGAACAGGGGATGCGTGAACGGACCGGCCCGAAGGTTGCAGCGGCAGGGGGACGAGGTCAGCGCGCGCGAGGCCAGCGCCCGGGCCAGGAAGGTTTTTGGATCGCGCGCCACTTTCAGGGTTCCCGGCCAGCGGGCGGCCAGGTCGGCTTGTTGTTTCCTGACGACGTCGGCATCGGCCGCCAGCGGACCGGTCCACATCCACTGACTGTCGGCCGGCGGAGCAGGGAACGTGGATTTCAAAAGGCGGATGATCTGATCGGGATCAGCGTGGCGGAGACTATGGGCGCTCACGAGTTCATCACCCTGACCCGTCACCAGCGTGGTTCGGTTAACGCCCAAGTGGACCAGTATCCGGACCCCTTGCCCGGTCGGCCATTCGCGGACGCACTGGGACCAGAGGGCGAGGCTTTCCTGATCGAGAACATGAGGATTAACCCCGGCCGTCTGCAACTCGCCCAATCGCTTCTCAATGTCGCTATTACGGGCACCGGCCAACAACCCGCGGGTCCCTGATCGGTCGGCGGTTGGCTGTGTGGCCACCAGGGCAAACGTGCAATCTTCGACGGAGAAGGGCAGTTGGACATCAAGCTGAGAGGCGAAAACCCGTTCGGCCTTTCGCACGGAAGCGAGGGGAACCGTGAGCCACTTGATAAAGCTCTCGCGTTGCAGCAGGCAGGCGGCGACGGTTTCGTTGCTGGAGACGCTGGCGGGCAGAATCGTATCGAAGGATAGATGGCCTCCCCGGCCGGTGGCCCGCACCAGGATGAGTCCATCCTGGTCGGCATCCGCGCCGACCGCGCTACGGGACCATCGCGGAGAATAATGAGGAGGGTTGTTCATACTCGGCTTCAGGGCTTCTCCCACCAACTGAGCACACGTATTTCCCCGCTGGGCAGGCGGCAGGCCAGACCTCGCGTAAGGGCAGCGGTTGTCTCCAGGCCGGCCTCGGCGGCGATGGAAAAGTATTGCCCGAACAACGGAGAGCCCGACCGCTGGAGCGGCACCGGCAGGGCGGTGCGGTCCATGGGCCGCAGGGTGATCCGCGTGGCAATGCCGGAAGGGAGGCGGTTCTCAACCGTCCGATCCGCCAGCGTCCGGGTAGTGGTTCGCGTCAGGACCTGCAGGCTTTCCCACGCGGCATCCAAGGCCGCGGCACGCAGCATCAGCCGGGTGCGGCGCACTTCGACGGCCCTTAACTTCGCATGAGTCGACAGGAGCGTGTGGACAACGACACCCGATAGAAAGGCCATCAGGAGGAGCGCCATCAACAGGGCGAGCCCGGAGCGGTCGGAGGATTGGGGCAGCGGCTCGGTCTCAGATTTGTCCCTTCCCGCCCAGCGTGCATAGGCGGTGAGGCCGGCACAGATCAGCAGGGACAGCACCCCGACGGCGAGATACAGGAGCCCGAACAAACGCGGAGTCTCGTTTCGGTCGCGCAAAGCCCAGGTGAGAAGGATGCAGCCCGTCGGAATAGCAACGGCTCCAATGAGTAACGTCGCCCAACGGGCTGGCCGCCAGCGTCGCTGTCTGCCCCGGTGTCGGTGTCGTTTGGACTGGTGATGACTCATGCTTGAGGCCGTATTTACTGCAAATGGGGGGTGAAGTCAAACTGGCGCCGGAAAGGCGCTGGTGTGCCCGCCCGGGGCGCGACGGTCTGGAGGTCCTGTTTTGGCCCTTCCGCTTTGGAGCTTGGTCTTGAAGTGGCGGGGGATTTGGCGGACAATGGCCCCCATTCGAGAGGCAAGGGAGGGAAGGAGTCCATGATGAGTCGACCGTTTTGGCGGATAATGATCGGGATTGTGTTGTTGGCGGGGGGCGTCCTTGGGCAGACCAATAACCCTTCCCTTTCCAGTGATCTCTTGCGGCAGGCTTATCTGTCCGTCGTGGACGCGGAACTGGCTCGCGCTGAGAACAAGACGGTTGAGGCCGTGAAAGCCTATCGAAAGGCGCTGGAGTTCTATGGACGGCTGCAGACTGAATACCCTGGCTGGCAGGGAGATGCGGTGGGTTACCGGGTGGCCGACTGCCAGAATGCGTTAGCCAAACTCGATCCGGTGAAGACCCCCGATGACAAGCCTTCGGCTGATCTGGTCTCGGACGATACCAATACGGTCCTCAGGTTGGCCCAGCTGGTTAAGGAACTCAAGAGGGTCAGGGAGGCCCTTGCTTTCAGTCCCGAGGCCCCAAGCGCTGATTCAGCCCAGGTTGTTTTGAGCCGCGAACTGGATCGTGTGCGCGCAGAGCGGGATCAGGCGGAACGCGCGAATCAGGTCCTGCAGCGCAAGATGGCCCGCGGGGAGGTCAAGGCGACGGCGGGGACGGCGCTTGAGTCCACGAACCTGACAGGGAAGACAGTGTCGGGCACGATCCGAAATGAAGCCCGCCGGCTGATGGAAAGTGGAGATAATCAGGCGGCCCTGCTGCTTCTGAAGGAAGCCCGAGTGACCCTGCCGGAGGATACTGACCTGACCATCCTGACCGGCGTGGCGGCGTGCCGTGCCGGACGTTTTGGAGAGGCGTTGACGGTCCTGAAACCGTTTGACACCAAGGGGGCGACCCAGGCCGGTGCGCTACTGACACTCGGCACGGCTTACATGGGATTGGGTCAGATTGGAGAGGCCCGCGTTGCCACCGAAAAGGCATTGAAGATCGATCCCCGTTCGCCCGAGGCCAACTACAACATGGCCCAGATCCTGTTGGCGGTTTCGCCCTCCGAGCCTGACGCGGCGCAGCAGTACTACCGGCAGGCGGTGGCGCTGGGTCTGCCGGCGGACGCGGAGCTTGAGAACAGTCTTCGCATGGCCACGATTCTATCGCGGCTCAAGAGCCGGAAGAAATAGGAGTCTCCGGCGAAGCGGCTCCCTCCGCTTCCGGGTGCCCGTATTCCTTGAGCTTGCGCTGGAGCGTTCGCCGGCTGATGCCGAGTTGCCCGGCGGCCTTGGTGCGGTTTCCCTCGAATTTTCTCAGTGCCGTCTCGATCATCACGCGTTCGGCTTCGTGCATCGACTCCGGTGCCGCGGCCCGGCCGGTCTCATGGCGCCAGGCGGGGCGCTGCCCCTCGTTGCCCATGGCATTTCGCAGGGTGATGGGAATATCCCGCACGGTCAATCGCGGGCCTCTGGCCAGAACCACCATGCGTTCGATGACATTGCGCAGCTCCCGGACATTGCCGGGCCAGGGATAGGTCGAAAGGATGGCCATGGCTTCAGGCGAAATCTCCTCCACATGTTTGCCGTTACGGATATTGAGGTCCTTGAGAAAGTGCGAGCACAGGAGGGGGACATCGTCGATTCGGGTTCGCAGCGGCGGAAGGGTGATGGAGACCACATCCAACCGGAAGAAAAGATCGCTGCGAAACTTGCCCTCCTCGACCAGCTTTCGAAGATCGGCATTGGTGGCGGCGATGAGCCGGATATCCACATCGAGGGTCTCGTGCCCGCCGACCCGTTCAAACGTCCGCTCCTCAAGGACCCGCAGCAGTTTCACCTGGATGGACGTCGGGATTTCGGCGATCTCGTCCAGAAACAGCGTCCCGCCGTCAGCCAGTTCGAATCGCCCCCGACGGCGTTCCGCGGCTCCGGTGAACGCTCCCTTCTCGTGGCCGAACAGTTCGCTTTCAAGCAAGGTCGGTGACAGAGCGGCGCAGTGGACGGCCACGAAGGGGCCCTTGGCGCGCGGGCTCAAGCGGTGGATGGCGTGCGCCACGAGTTCCTTGCCGGTGCCGCTTTCGCCCTGGATCAGCATGGTGGCCTGCGAAGGGGCGGCCTGCCGGATGACATCAAAGACCTCGTTCATGGCGCCGGACTGCCCGACGATATTCTCGATGCCGAAACGGTTGTCCAGTTGCTCGTGCAGGCTGCGGTTCTCGGATTCCACCTCGCAGGACCGCAGGGCGCGCTTGATCAACATGTCCAGGTGATCCAGGTTCACGGGCTTCATGAGGAAATCATAGGCGCCGCGCTTCATCGCCTCGACGGCGGTTTCGACGTTGCCATAGGCGGTGAGCATGATGACGATGGGCGGGTGGCTGCGTGCCGCGATGCGCTGGAGCAGGGCGAGTCCATCCATGCCGGACATGCGGATGTCGCAGAGCACGATGTCCACTTCGGTCTCATCCAGGAGGGGCAGGGCGCGTTCGGCACTGTCCGCCAACAGGACCTCATAGGAGGGCTGCAACGCCCGTTTCAGGCCTTCGCGGGTGTTCTTGTCATCATCGACGATCAACAGGGTCCGGCGCGCGCTCATGGGCTATCCTCCAGTTCGGGCTTGGGTCGTCCGTGGGGTTTCAGCAGCCGAACGCGGCGCTCGTCGAGCGGCAAAAAGACGGTGAACGTGGTTCCCATCTGCGGCTCGCTGTGAATATCGATACTGCCACCGTGGTCCTGAATGATGCGTTGAACGATCATCAACCCCAATCCTGACCCGCCCTGCTTGGTGGTGTAGTAGGGTTCGAAAATGTTGCCAAAATCCTCGGGGGAAATCCCTGAGCCGTTGTCGCGGAAGGCGATGGAAAGGAAGTGGTCGGTGGCGGTCACGGAAATGCGCAGAAGACCGCCGTTCGACATGGCTTGGAGGGCGTTCTTGGCGATGTTGAAGAAGGCCTGCTTGATCTGATCCTTGTCGATTCGGATCGAGGGAAGGGATGAAGGGCACTCCAGCTCAACATGGATGTCGCGATTCTCAACTTCCTGCTTCAGCAGCAACAGTGTCTCCTTGAGGGCCGTGGCAATGGGCACCAGGGCCAGGTTGGGGCGGGTGGGGCGGATCGCCCTGAGAAACTGCGTGATGATCAGGTCGAGCCTCGTCACTTCCTTGCGGGCCACATCCACGAGTTCGAGCAGGGAGTCGCGGCCATCGTGTTCGCTTTTCTTAAGTTCCCGGTCGAGCAACTGAAGATGGATATTCAGGGCGTTCAACGGATTGCCGATCTCGTGAGCCACACCCGCGGCCAGCAGGCGGACCGCATTAAGGCGTTCCGATTCAAGCAGGCTGGCTTCCTGTTCGCGGTCCCTGGTGATATCGCGGAGGATGAGCACAGCGCCGCGTTCGCCGCTCTCCTCGGCCGACAGCGGAACCACGTAGAAGCTCAGAAAACGCCGCTCGGGATAGCGTACCTCGATCTGGTGACTGATCAACTTGGACCATTCGCCCGTGTCGAGGTCGAGGACACGGTTCCAGTCGATATCCCGGAGGTAACGCGTCATCGGCTTGCCGATGACATCTTCATGGCTGAAACCGATGAACTTGCCGGCGGCCCGATTAGCATAGGTGATATTGCCTTTGCCGTCGAGTACCACGACTCCTTCCTGAATGGACTGGAAGATGGTCTCAAGGAGCCCCTTTTCCTTGGCCAGCCTTAGGAAATGGGTCTGCACACTTCCGGGATCCAGCCGGTCAATGCGCGCGATCAACTTATCGAGAAAACCAGGTTTCATGGCCGTTTTGTCACCGTGTCAATTTGGCGCGATAGTAGCAGAGAAGAGAGAGGGGGCAAAAGGTAAAAGCCGGCGGACTTCTTCCGTGACGTCTTACGGGCCTGCGGCTTTGGCGTCGGCTTTGGACAGCCACTGGCCGCGATCGAAACCGCCGCCCTGCACGGCCACGGCAAAGGAGACTTTTTCATCGACCTCGGTGATCCGAATCGTGCCGACCTTGGGGCCGGGAACAAAAGTGAGCACATCGCCCGTGGTGGGATCGGTGATGGGCTCGGCGGCGCCCCGGACCAGGTACAGCGTGCCCTCGCGGAAGCCGCGGTCTTTTCCGCCATTGATGATGATGGAGGTGTTCCGGAGGCAACTGATCATGGGTTGCCAGGGATTATGAGGCATCTCCTTCGTGATCGCGCGCACGCCGCTTCGGATGGCCCGCTGGGTCGCCTGGCCCAGTGGGGTGGAGAAGAAGACATCGCCGCCAAAGGTAACGCCTTTGTAGGTCGCTTGCGCATAGGCCTCGCGGGTCCGGACGATGCCGGTGCTTTGGACGGAACTGACGATCTGTCCGGATTCGATATCGATAATGGTCAGAGTCAGGGAGACGCGGGCCTTGTGGCCATGGCCCAGGAACATGAAGCTTCGGACGGCCATGAAGAAGCCGCCGCCTCCGGCTTGCGAGAAATCGTTAATGACGCCGCGGATCAGGTATTGGGCGCCCTTCATGCGTCCGACCGGGGTTTTGCCTTCCGGCCGGAAAAGGCCGGTGCGTTGGCGATTGATCTCTCCGACCAGTTTCTCGAAGTGCTCGCGCTCCACCACGGCGAAGTTGCGGGACCGAATGAGTTCGGTGACCAGCACATCCGCCATGCCGTCGCCCAGTTTCCACTGGCCCTCGAAACCGGAACGATTATCAAAGGAGGTGACGGCCACGACCGGAGCGTGCAGATCGTCCGGCAGGGCCGGAACCGTGTCGACGAGCGTCATCACGCAACCGGAGAGCAGTCCGGCTGTCGCCACGAGGCCGGCCAGAAGGGCTACCGGGCGCGGGCGGGATCGATGCTTGTGTTGTGGCGGCTTCATGAAGTTCGTTCTGTTGTACAGTTCATACACAATATCGGGAGGTAAGTGCAAAAAGATAAAACAGGAAGCCGACGCCGGCTTCCTGCGGGATTTGACGTCGCTGCCGGTAAACAATACCATGCGGGTCTTTTTGGGAGCAGGCGGTTGCCATGCAGCAGCAGATTGACTTTACAGCGGCACGCGATCAGGCGAGTCCCCCGACGTCCTCCGATGCCGTGGAACAGGTGTCCGGGTGGGTGCATCGCATCATTTACCATTCGGAGGAAAGCGGTTACACGGTCTGCGGTGTCATCCCGAAAGGCAAGACGGAGAAGGAGGAAGTCATCGTGGTCGGCCCCTGTCCCGCTGTCTGGGAAGGGGAGATTCTCACGGCCGAGGGCAAATGGGTCCGGCATAAGCAGCACGGGTACCAGTTCCAGGCCACCGAGATTATCTGTCGTCCTCCGGCCACCGTGCACGGTATCGAGCGTTTTCTCGCCAGCGGCCTGATCCGCGGGGTCGGCAAGGTCATGGCCGAGCGCCTCGTAAAGGAATTTGGCGACCAGGCGCTTCAGATCATCGACCGGGAATCCAAGCGGCTGGAGGAAGTGGAGGGCATTGGTCCCGTCCGGCGCGAAATGATCAAGGACTCCTGGAACGAGCAGAAGGCCGTCCGGGATATCATGGTGTTCCTGCAGTCGCATGGCGTGGGCACCGCCCATGCGATGCGTATTCACCGGCAATATGGGGCCCAGGCGGTAACGGTGGTCCGCGAGAATCCGTACCGGCTCTGCCAGGATGTATGGGGCATTGGGTTCAAGACGGCCGACCGCATTGCGGTGAGTCTGGGCGTTCCCCCCCAGTCCGATATCCGGGCGCGGGCGGGCATCCTTTACCTGCTCCAATCCATGAGTGACGAGGGGCATTGCTACTGTCCGAGGGAAGATCTGGTTACCGCCGCCGGGGAACTGCTCGAGATTCCCGGCGAAGTCCTGATGCCTGCCATCGTTCACTGTGCGGAGGGGGGGACCGTTGTGGATGAGCGCGGCAACCTGTTCCTGACGCCCCTGCACCTTGCCGAACGCGGTGTGGCGCTCAATATCCAGCGGTTGATGGAGTCGCGCGCGCCACACCCGCCGATCCAGGCCGAAAAGGCGGTCGCCTGGGCTGAGGGTCGCATGGCGATCGGCTTCGCGCCGGCCCAGCAGGCGGCGCTGAACATGGCCCTGTCGCAAAAAGTCTCCATCATCACCGGTGGACCGGGTGTGGGGAAGACCACCATCGTGCGTGCCCTGGTGGATATCTTCCAGACCCGCCGGCTTACGATGTGTCTGGCCGCCCCGACGGGACGAGCCGCGAAGCGGATGGAAGAAGCCACGCACATCGAGGCGAAGACCCTGCACCGTCTGCTGAAATTCAACCCCAGTTCCGGCCGGTTCGAGAGCGACCAGCAACACCCGCTCGAGGGGGATGTGTTCATCCTGGACGAAGTCTCGATGATCGATATCCAACTGATGCACGCCTTTCTGCGGGCGCTGCCCGCCTCCGCCACGCTCGTGCTGGTGGGTGATGCCGACCAGTTGCCCAGTGTGGGGCCGGGCAACGTCTTGCGGGATCTGATCGACTCCCGGGCCGTCCCGGTGACCAAGCTCGAAACCATTTTCCGGCAGGAAGCCCAGAGCTGGATCGTTCATAACGCCCACAGGGTCAACAGCGGATTGCCGTTCGAACTGCCGCCGGGCGGCCAGAAAAGCGATTTCTATTTCATCCAGGCGGACACCCCTGAAGACGTGATCGCGAAGATGCTCGATCTGGTCACCCACCGGATTCCCCGGCGGTTTCACTTCGATCCCCTGACCGAGGTCCAGGTACTGACCCCCATGCGGCGCAACCAATTGGGATGCGAGAATCTGAACGGGATTCTGCAGGAAGCGATCAATCCCGGCGGCCGTCCGATCAAGCGGTTCGGGCGGCAGTACAAGGCCGGCGATCGGGTGCTGCAGGTCCGGAACAACTACGACAAGGACGTGTTCAACGGCGACATCGGCCTCATTGATCGGATTGACGTGGAAGCCCAGGAAGTCTGGGTTCGCTACGAGGCACGGTTGGTGGTCTACACGCTGGATGAGCTGGATGAACTGGACCTGGCTTACGCCTGTTCGGTACACAAGTCACAAGGCAGCGAATATCCGGCGGTGGTCCTGCTGATGGCCACCCAGCACTACAAGCTGCTGCAGAGGAACCTGCTTTATACCGCCATGACGCGCGGACGGAAGCTGGTTTGCCTGGTGGGGTCGAACAAGGCGGTCAATATCGCCATTCGGAATGACCATGTCACCGGTCGGCGCACGGCCTTGAGGGATCGGCTGAAGGGATTGCTGTAGGCGAGGGAAGAATGGGACGCCGCCAGGGAAGCCGGCGGCGTCCACCTCAGCCTTTAGTGCTACCGCCGGCTGTGGCGGCGGCGGGAACGAGCTTCGTTGACGACCAGTTTCTGGCCTTCGAATTCGCGTCCATTCGTGCCGTTGACGGCCGCTTGCGCTGATTCCACGCTGCCCATGGAGACGAAGGCGAAGGTCTTCTGCCCGTCGTCACCACTTCGGCCCGAGATCAGACGCACATCGCGCACTTCGCCGAACTTCTCGAAATGGCGGCGGATGCCCTGATCGTTCGCGTCATCCGGCAAGTTGCCGACATAGAGTTCGGGGGTGCGAAGCGGGCGGTTGTTGGCCCGCCGTGTGCGGAGTTTCATGCCGGCCAGCAGACCCGCCAGGAATCCCGCCAGGGTTGCCGCCGCCAGAGAACCAACAATATGCCATATACTTACATCATTCATGCGATCTTCTTTCCTTTGTTCCGTGATGGTTGCGCCGCGAGATGACGGCGCTCGCAGCCCGGTTATTTCATCTCGATGAACCCTTCCAGTTTCCGGATGCGCGTGGGATGGCGCAGTTTACGGAGGGCTTTCGCCTCGATCTGGCGGATTCGTTCACGAGTTACGTTGAACTGCTTCCCTACCTCTTCGAGGGTGCGCGAGTACCCGTCCGCCAGCCCAAACCGCAAGTTTAAGACCTGCTGCTCACGTTCGGTGAGCGTGTTCAGCACGTCTTTCAAGCGGTCCTTCAGCAGACTGTAGGCTGTCATCTCCGACGGATTCTCAGCGCCCTTGTCCTCGATAAAGTCTCCAAAATGTGCATCGTCGCCGTCGCCCACGGGGCTCTGGAGCGAAATGGGCTGCTGCGCCATCTTGTAGACGGCGCGGACGCGGTCCACCGGCAGGCTCATTTCCTCGGCCACTTCCTCGGGGGTGGGCTCGCGGCCCAGCTCCTGCACGAGCTTCTTCTGCACGCGCATGAGCTTGTTGATGGTTTCGATCATGTGCACGGGGATGCGGATGGTTCGTGCCTGATCGGCGATGGCGCGCGTGGCGGCCTGGCGAATCCACCACGTGGCGTACGTGCTGAACTTGTAACCGCGACGGTATTCGAATTTCTCAACGGCCTTCATGAGGCCGGTGTTGCCTTCCTGAATAAGGTCCAGGAAGGAGAGGCCGCGGTTCATGTACTTTTTGACGATACTGATGACCAGACGCAGGTTGGCCTCGACCATTTCGGTGCGGGCGGTCATTCCCTTGCGCATGGCCTCTTTGAGCTGCTTGTAGAGCGCGACAAACTGGTCGCTGTTCATGCACAGCTTATCCTCGAGCTTGCGCAGCTTCTTCAGCTCGGCGGCCAGGGCTTCTTCCTGCTTCTTGCCCTTGCGGGATTTCTTGAGCACCTCGATCTGGGCGAGGCAGGCGGTCATTTCCTTGTATTCGTCCTCGGCCTTGGTGGCGAGCGATTCGATGATTTTCTGCTTGAAATACAGATGCTCGAACAGCTCGACGAGCCGCTTGCGGGTGCGTTCCATGTTCTTGATGGCCAACGCTTTTTGCGTCTGCGTGGACTTGCTTTTCCGCGTCACGGCGAACTCTTCGAAGAGTTTGTCGCGGTTCTTGGTCAGTTCGCGCTTCAGGCGGGGAAGGGTCACCAGATACTTGTCGCGGCTGTCGACGAATTTATCCTCAATCACCCGGTCGAAACGGTCCTTGCCGTTTTCCAGCCGTTCGGCGGTGCCGAGGTACATGTCGGCAGCGACCCCGAGTTCATCGAACAGGGTTCGCACGGTGACTTCAGCGGTTTCAATCCGCTTGCAGATTTCCACTTCCTGTTCGCGGGTGAGCAGGGGGACCTGGCCCATCTGGTGCAGGTACATGCGGATGGGGTCGTCGAAGATGTCCAACCGGTCGGCGCGCCCGGCCCCGCCGGCGGTCGGCTTGGCGGTGGTGGGCTCTTTGCGGTACTTCTCGACATCGGAGGCCTCGATGATCTCGATGTCCATGCTGCGGAGCAGCTCCATGTAGCCTTCGAGCTCGTCAGGATTGATGACGGAGCTCGGGATCATCTCATTGATGTCGTCGTAGGTCAGATAGCCCTGTTCCTCGGCCATCTTGACCAGGTCTTTGATGCGCTGACTGCGCTCTTCCCAACTCAGGGTGCTGGTGGTGCCGCCTTCGCCTTCAACGGCTTCATCGCCTTCGGGTTTCGTTTCCAGCTCGGGATGCTCGGAAGGCTCTTCGAGAAGGGAGGGACGAGCCATTGCGCCAGTTTTGCCTTTGGGGCGGGGGGAGGGGGCCGCCTTGGCTGCAGTTGTTGGGGGGACTGATTTGATCTTCGCCATACCGTTCCTCAGGAATAGTTCCACAGTGCCGATAGTACGGCAGTATTCACCGTCAAACTGTCAAAAATGCCAGATCCGCAGGCGATCGGCAAGACAAAAAGTATTTAGAATGACACTAACAGGCCGGCTCCGCCATAAACTCCCGAAGCCATGGGGGTGCCGGGGAAGAAGCCCTCCGATTTCGATCCCACTTTGCACGAGACCCCGAAACGCCCGAAAAGAAGAGCGTCGAGTTCCCCGACGGCATTCCACCCGGACCCGTCATAGAGGTTCTCATCCGACTCCGGAACCTGCCAGGCATCCGCCGCCAGGCCGAAGGATAGACCGGGTGCCACGGGAATGCCGTAAAGGCCGCCACCCCAGCCGTACGTGCGCTCCAGCGGGTTCACGAGATCCCGTCCATAGACGGTTACCAGCGGGCCGGGGGTGATCGCATAGAGATCCAGAAATCGCGTCACTTCCTCCGGACCGACGAAGGCCCGGGTGCCGGCGGTGAAGCCGAACCCCCTGCCCAGGGGGATGACGGGGGGGCGAACCTGGGTCTTTCCCCCGATAACATGATCGGCCGCGTAGCCGTAGAGTGCGGCCAGCGCCGCGGGATCGACCAGATTCCAGATGGCCGCCTGCCTCACCTCGTCATAGTTATCCCGAAGCCGAGGATCGCCGAAGTCGATGGAGTAGTCGTTCTCCCACACCTCGACAGGGTTGGCGTTACGGCGCTGGGCCTGGCGTGAGACGAGGTAATAGGCGATATCGTTCCCGCCGTCGTAGTCGTCCGCGAAGTCGCCGGGGGAATCCGCCGGATCGGACGTGGTCAGGGCGTAAAGGCTGAAGTCCACCTTGGCCAGCGCCATCAACGGAACCTTGGATCCATCCGCCCCGTCGCCCGTGTAGAGGTCGCGCAGGAGGCGGTGGGCCAGCACGGAATCGGCCTCGGTACCGCCAGCGGACAACATGATGTTCTGCTCGTTGTTGACCGGATCCCTGCCGATGCTGGTCCAGCCTGAAAAATCCAGTCCGAAGCCGTACTCCGGGTCCAGATCGAATTCGCGTGCGCGGGAACCGTGTCCGAAAAATTCGTGCTGAACCACGCTCAGTCCCCCCGCGAGGAGGAATTCGTACGCCGGAGCCACGAAACGCGCCCCGTCCGACCTCATTGTCCAGGCGATTCCGCGGGTGAGGGCGCTGTGGAGGGTGGTCACATCCCGTCCGCCGTAATCCATGGCCGGGTCCGTCTCGAATCCCAGAAAGTACAGGTCATAGACCCGGTTGGAGACGGATGCGGCCGGAACGACTTGCGCTGACAGGCAAAAACCAAGAAGAGCGCTGAGCCATCGTTTCATAAGGCGGTTCCTCCTGCTCCATCGCTTTTTATGTACCAGTTTTCCGGTAGGTGTGTAAAGACTGCAAGCGGTTGCCTCGTGCAGACCCTGGAAAGCCCTGATCCCATTAACCGTTGACTTTCTGCCCCAATTTGGGCCACTATCCTCGCCTCGAAAGGGAGATTAAGTGTATGTCATTCAGGCCTGAAGTTATTCCATTCTTGCTCGGATCTGTGGCGTTGGGTGTGGTGCTGACGCTGGCGCTGTGCGTGGCGCGCGTTACCTGGCGCAAGGCGTTGATGGCCGGCGGGCTTGTGGCGGTGATCCTCTGCGGCTATATGCTGTATTTCTTTCGCGATCCGGTGCGCATAGCCCCGTCCGATCCCTCCGCCATCGTGGCGGGCGCTGAAGGCAGAGTCATGGCGGTGATGGATGTGGTTGAGCCTACGTTTCTTAAGACAAATGCCGTTCGTATCAGCATCTTCCTCAGCCTGATCGATGTGCATGTCAATCGCGCGCCGATGGCCGGACGCGTTGAATTTGCTCAGTACTTCGAAGGCGCGCGCTACTTCACCTTTCAAGAGAAATCTTCGGACTTCAATCAGCATAGCTCCATTCTGATCAAGAACGAGCGAACCACCTGCCTTGTGAACCAGATTGTCGGTCCTGTGGCGCGTCGTGTTGTCTACTGGATTGAGGTGGGGCAGATCCTCACCAAAGGTCAGTCGATCGGCATGATGAAGTTCGGGTCCCGTCTGGACATGTATTTCCCCAAGGGTGATGTCGAGGTCCTGGTAAAACCGGGCGACAAGGTCAGGGTGGGCGAGACCGTGGTGGCACGCCTCCTGGCGCCGCCCGCAGAGGGCGCCGGCGAGGCTGTCACCCCCGAGACCAAGGAAGTGCTGTGAAACCCGGCATCACATGGCGTCAGTTGATTCCCATTAGTGTCACCCTTCTGGCGATGTTGTGCGGGTTCTTCAGCATCCTGGTGACGCTGGAGAGCATGGGCGAAACGCTCGAAAAGGCGGGGTCGATGCACCGCTGGGCGGCGCTTCTGATCATGCTGGCCATGATTCTCGACGGTCTGGACGGCAATATCGCGCGCAAACTCAAGGGCTGCACCGAGATGGGCGCCGAGTTGGATACCTACGTGGATATGACCGCCTTTGGGATTGCACCGGCCATTCTGATTTACGCGGTGATGCTGACCGGCTCGGTCCCGAAGGATTCGTCGCTGATCGTGTGGCGTGTGGTGATGACCTCGGCCGTGGTGCTGTCGGGCGTCGTGCGACTGGCGCGCTTCAAGGCCGGGGATCCTCACCGGGGCCAGATGGGGTATACCGGGCTTCCCATTACCGCCTGCGCCGGCTGGGTGGCCATGCTCGTGTTCATCAGCCAGAGCAAGCCCTTCAATACATTCTCACTGAGTCAGGGGCCGGTGGCCGCGTTGTTTCTGGTTGGCGTGCTGGCGTTTATCTACCTGCAGGTTTCCAACGTGCGCTATCCGAAACCCACCAAGCATCCCGCGCTGTTCATCCCCATGGTCATCATGGTCTGCGTGTTGTTCGGCCCGCAGAAGGTCGCCGTCCCTGCCGCCGTCTTCATGATCATCATGGTTCTGGGCTACATCGCCTTCGGGCCGCTCTATATGCGACGGGCCATGAAACGGGCCCCAGAAGATGAGCTTCCCTGCAACTCTGACGATTCCGCGTCATCATAGGGAGCCTCTGCCTGTGCCCACCGATCCGCGCGAAGAACTCAACGCCATTGCCGGGCAGACGGAAGCTTATCTGCAGTGGCTCAAGGATGATGGTATGCAACGTCTTGAGATAGGACTCCCCTCACCGAAGGCGGCCTCGCCGATGCCGTCGAAGAAGGTCGTTCCGGCGAAGACGGCGGCGTCCGTGGCCGTCGAGGTGGAGTTGAAGCGGATTGCCAAGACCATTGCCGGCTGCACGAAGTGCCCCCTTCACCGGACGCGCACGAACACCGTTCCGGGGCAGGGGAACCCGCATCCTGAGATCATGTTCATCGGTGAGGCGCCCGGCGCGGATGAAGACGCGCAAGGGCTGGCCTTTATCGGGAAAGCCGGTCAGTTGCTCACCAAGATGATCCAGGCGATGGGCTTCGAGCGGGACGATGTCTTTATCGCCAACATTCTCAAGTGCCGTCCTCCGGACAATCGGCCGCCACTGCCCGAGGAAATGGAGACCTGCATTCCTTACCTCAAGGAGCAGATTCGCCTGCTCAAGCCCAAGGTGATTGTCGCGCTTGGGGCGACGGCGGTACGCGGCCTCGTCGGGTTGGAGGGAATTACGAAACTTCGGGGCAAGTGGCTGACGTTCGAGGGCATCGACCTGATGCCGACCTACCATCCCGCCTACCTGCTCCGGAACCCCCCGGCCAAGAAAGAAGTCTGGATTGATCTTCAAGAGGCGCTGCGCCGGATCGGGCGGACCCCGCCGCCGGTCAAGAAGACCGAGGCGTAAAGCCGAACGCCGGGTCGGGGCCGGGTTCCGCGGCAGGTCGCCTCAGGGGAAGAAATCACCCAGCGCATTCTTGCGCGACGGCTTGCCGGTTCCTCCCAGTTGACGGCGGAGGTTGGCCCGTTCCCGACGGAGTTCCTCAAGGAATGACCGGCAGGAAAGAGTGTGGACACCGCCCGCCTCAACCGTATTCCGTTCCATCAGGTCCGAACTGACCACGGTAGCCTCCTCACGTCCGGGCGCGCGAAGGGCCAGCCGTTCGATGACGGAATCGGCCGTGAGACTCGAGGACGAGAAAATGACCTCCACGGCGGAGGACTCGAACCCGGTTTGCTGGCCCCCGCGTGAACCGTCGAAGACGACCGTGATGCGCTCGGCGATCACGTTGATCAGCTCATCCAGCTGATGCACCAGCCGTTGACGGGTGGTGTTGAAGTCGCGGCCGGTGCCCTCGATGAGCTCGGGCATCGCGTGGATCAGGTTGTTGCCATCGATAATCAGCCAGCGAGCGATCACAATTTACCCGACCGTTTCATTTTCACATCGCCTCCGTGCTTTCGCGCGAGCGCGGCCACTTCCCGCTTGAGCGCTTTGAGGAACGTCGGCGCCAGCACCTTCTGCTCCCCGCCGACCTCCAGCATTTCGCGGAGGACCTGCGCGCCGTCCGATTTCGGATGAGCGTTCACGATGGCCCGGGCGTCCCTGTAAGTGGCCACGAGTTTGTCGCAGCTCTCGAGCAGCCGCCGGGCCACCGGCAGGAACTCTTCCGGCCGGGTCAGGGCTGACTGCACCTTTTTCCAGTCGGCATAGGCGCGGTACACCGGGGCGCAGATGACCAGGTCCTTCATGACGCTGGAGAAGCGGGCCGCCTGGCCGCTCACCTCGCGCCCGCCGAACACGCCGCGTTTCACGTCGTAGCGTTCCTGCTGCCAGTCGTCGTTACGGTAGCGGTCACGGTCCGCCTTCTTGCGGAAGTCCGGAACCTCCATGGGTTTGCCGCCTTCCCTCTGGCTGCGCAGCGCCTGGATCCCGGGGATGGTGACATCGCAACCGCCATAGATGTCGAACGGCCCCTTCTCGCCTGAGAAGATTTCGCGTGCGAAGTAGTAGAGCGTCCAGAAGTCGCCGCCTCCGTGGCCGGTCCCGGCGGCAAGCTGGCCGAGCCCTTCCCACTCCGGGGTGACGTTCAACAGGGGCGACTGGCCGGACGCGCCGAGACGCAGCCTTACGCCATCGTGGTCGATCGTGTAGGCGCCGAGTGTCCCCCAGATGCGCTGGCTATGGCTGTCATGGGTGGCCGCGCCCATCAGGTTGCGGACGACGCCGCCATTGCTCATCTGGATCAGCGAGGGCGTCATGGTGCCGTTGTCGGAGCCCTGTCCGCGGAGGTAACCGGCGAGACGCGGTCTGACGGGAAAGGTCTCCACGGCGATCGGTCGCGTGCCGGTGATCGCCATGACCGGGCCCAGCGAGTGCGTGCAGTAATAATGGAAGTTGAACCAGCTGCGCCAGTTGTGAACGGTGTGGCCAGGCTTGACCGGGAGGCCGTCGATGTAGGTGTAGGCCAGCATGCGACATTCATGGACGTATTCGTATTCGGCGTACATGAGATCGCCGAACAGGCCTTCGTGCCAGCGATTGGCGAGCCACATGTTGGCGGCGGTGAAGGGATAATTCTCCGCGAGGTTGTAGACGAGTTTGCGCTTCTGCACTTCCTCCACGAGTTGCACGCCCTCGGCCATCGTAAAGAAGGAGGTGACCTCCGACAACACATGCTTGCCGGCCTGCAGGCACTTGATGGCGTGCGGCCCGTGCGCCGGGCAGAAGGTGGCGAGCAGCACGGCGTCGAAATCCTGCTTGAGGAACTCGTCCTCGCTGGCCGTGACGAAGGCGCCGGGGCAGGCCTTGAGGAAGTTGGCGCGCATGTGCTCGTTGAAATCGCAGCCGGCGACCACATCGATGTTGAGGAACTTGCAGGTGTCGAAGAAGTTCATTCCCCGCCCGAGTCCCCAGATGCCGAGGCGGATCCGTTTATCCGTGTTGAAAACCCGTGGTGCTGCCTGCTTCCTGGTCATCTGTCAGCGCTCCTTGTCTGTGCCCGCCGGAACATCCGCCGGCGTTGTTGTTGGCGGCAACTGTAGATTGTTGAAACGGGTCATGGCAATAGCTATGAGCCATCGGCCCGCCGCCGCCGCCTGAGCCGCGCCGTGCCT
>CAYOIT010000006.1:0-1656 GCA_964404035.1 uncultured Verrucomicrobiota bacterium
TCCCCAGCGCGGTTTCTTCCGTCTTAGTCCCAAGCGCACTCTCTCCAGGTGGACCATGCTGTCCCCAGCGCGGTTTCTTCCGTCTTAGTCCCAAGCGCACTCTCTCCAGGTGGACCGTGCTGTCCCCAGCGCGGTCTCTTCCGTCTTAGTCCCAAGCGCACTCTCTCCAGGTGGACCGTGCTGTCCCCAGCGCGGTCTCTTCCGTTCCTATCCCAAGCGCGTCCTCGACGCCGGTAGGGACACCGGCGTCCACCTTTCCACGACATGGGGCGTCTCGCCGAGTCCGCGAACGACTACATGTTTTCGGCCACCGCCTGGGCAAACTCACTGCACTTGAGCAGTTTGGCCCCTTCCATCAGGCGCTCGAAGTCATAGGTCACGGTCTTCTTCGCAATCGTGCGCTCCACCCCGGTGATGATCCGGTCGGCAGCCTCGGTCCAGCCCATGTACCGGAACATCATCTCGCCGGACAGGATCAGGGAACCGGGATTGACCTTGTCGAGATTCGCGTACTTGGGTGCCGTGCCGTGCGTGGCCTCAAAACAGGCGGCTCCGGTGTCGTAGTTAATGTTCGCGCCGGGCGCAATCCCGATGCCCCCCACACAGGCGGCCAGTGAATCGGAAATGTAGTCGCCATTGAGGTTCAGCGTGGCAATCACCGAATACTCGGCCGGCCGGGTGAGAAGCTGCTGCAGGAACGCGTCGGCGATCACATCCTTGATCACGATCTCACGACCGTCCGCCAGCGTGATCCGGTGCCACGGACCGGCATCGATCGGCGTGGCCCCGAAATCCTTCCGCGCCACTTCATAACCCCAGTCACGGAAAGCCCCTTCCGTGAACTTCATGATGTTGCCCTTGTGCACCAGCGTCACCGAGGAACGCCGCTGCTCGATCGCATAGCGGATGGCCGCCTTGACGAGACGTTCGGTTCCCTCGCGCGAAACCGGCTTGATCCCGATGCCCGACGTCGCCGGGAAACGGATCTTCTTTACCCCCATCTCCTGCTGAAGGAACGTGATGACCTTCTTGACTTCAGGCGTCCCGGCCGCCCATTCGATGCCGGCATAGATGTCTTCCGAATTCTCGCGAAAGATCACCATGTCCGTGAGTTCGGGTTGCTTGACCGGTGACGGCACCCCTTGGAACCAGCGCACCGGGCGCTGGCACACATATAGGTCCAGCTCCTGCCGCAAGGCCACGTTCAGACTGCGAATCCCGCCGCCGATGGGGGTTGTCAAAGGTCCTTTGATGGAGACAAGAAACTCCCGGCAGGCCGCCAGTGTTTCCTGCGGCAGCCACACGGCCTGGTTGTACACTTTGTTGGCCTTCTCGCCGGCGTAGACTTCCATCCAGGCCACTTTGCGCTTACCCTCATAGGCCTGATGCACAGCGGCATTCCAGACGATCATGGACGCGCGCGTGATATCCTCGCCGATGCCATCCCCTTCGATGAAGGGAATGATGGGGTGATCCGGAACCTGCAACTTGCCGTCCGCGCCCATCTTGATTCGCTGTCCATCTTTCGGCACACAAATTTTCTCGTAGTTCATCGAATTTCCTTTTTTCTTCCCAAAGGTGGACCGTGCTGTCCCCAGCGCGGTCTCTTCCGTCTTAGTCCCTACCGCAGTCTCTCCAGGTGGACCGTGCTGTCCC
>CAYOIT010000006.1:1756-54354 GCA_964404035.1 uncultured Verrucomicrobiota bacterium
CCTACCGCAGTCTCTCCAGGTGGACCGTGCTGTCCCTAGCGCGGTCTCTTCCGTCCCGAGCCTTAGCGCACCCTCGACGCCGGTAGGGACACCGGCGTCCACCTTGGCGGTATGTCTAGGTGGACCGTGCTGTCCCCAGCGCGGTCTCTTCCGTCTTATTTAGTCCCCATCTCGGTCAGACGCCGGTAGGGATTCACCCTGAAGGTTTATCCTGAAGGACACCGGCGTCCACCTTGGCCTCTCCGCCATTACGACCTGCCATTTCCAAAACCCATGGCCAGTTTGTTTCTTGCACGCACAACCCCTTCACCACGGGATTATTCCTAATGTAAGCCGCCTTTTCGATGAGCTCGTCAACATGCCGCAATCGATGGTCAAAGTAGTTATCCTGCCACTGAATGCGATTTGCACGGCTATGGAACTTCTTCCACTCTCCTATTGTCTGACTCATGGGCTTTTGCCGTGAGAACGACAATATCGCATGTATATGGTCAGGCATAAGCAAGAAGAGATGGTTAAACCAAAAGACTTTCTCCTCATAAACCCGAACCGAAGCCATCAATCTTTCGGCCAGTCTGGGTTCGGTCAGGCAGACGGCCTTTCCATCGGCCACTCTCAGGCGTATGTGGAACATCGCCCCCGGCTCAACCCATGGTGGGATGCCATGATAGAGCTTGCCTGGGTATTCGCGAGTCTGACCCGCCTGAGATTTCCGTTCCTGATCGCTCATTTCCTGGTCCCCAGCGCGGTCTCTTGCCTTCGCTATCTCTAGCGCGTCCTCGACGCCGGTAGGGACACCGGCGTCCACCTTAGCGGCCTCTCCAGGTGGACCGTGCTGTCCCCAGCGCGGTCTCTTGCCTCTTAGTCCCCAACGCACTCTCTCCAGGTGGACCGTGCTGTCCCCTGCGCGGTCTCTTGCCTCTTAGTCCCCAACGCACTCTCTCCAGGTGGACCGTGCTGTCCCCTGCGCGGTCTCTTGCCTTCGCTATCTCTAATGCGTCCTCGACGCCGGTAGGGACACCGGCGTCCACCTTGGCGGCACGTCTACCTTAGCCGCATGTCTATTTCGATTCTTTCGTAAAGTTCAGCAGTCCACCGGCCAGGACGATCGCGCGCTGACGCGCGGTCAGGCTGACTTTCATCGGAATCTCCACCTTCCGGGTCGTATCCCGCAACAGGACTTGCTCCTGGCTCCCCTTCAGCACTTCACGCACCGCCGCCAGTTCCAATGCATCACCCTGCTCAATCCTGTCGTAGTCCGCCCCATTCTCGAAGGTCAGCGGCAGAATGCCGAAATTGACCAGGTTCGCCATGTGGATGCGCTCGATGGTCTTAGCCACCACCACCTTCACCCCCAGATACATCGGGCACAACGCCGCATGCTCACGGCTCGATCCCTGCCCGTACGACTCGCCTGCCACGATCACATTGTGCTTTCCCGCATCGCGCAGGGTCGCCGCCCGCTGGGCAAATTCCAGATCCGTGTTCTCGAACACGTACTTGGAATAGGCCGGCACATTGGACCGGTACTTCAGCCGCGCCCCCGCCGGCATGATGTGATCCGTGGTGATCTTGTCGCCCACCTTGATCGTCGCCACCCCCACGATCGTCTCCGGCAACGGCGTGTTGCGGGGCGGTTCCCCGATGTTCGGCCCGCGCAGGATCTTGCCCGACTGCGGATCGGCCACCGGACGGATCAGCATGGCATCGTTCACTTCAAACACCTTGGGCATCTTCACCCGGGGAAACTTCAGCCCCTCCATCGCCAGGGGGTTTACCATCTTCCCGTGAATCGCCGCGAGCGCCGCAATGGGCGGACTGACCAGATAGGCCTTCGCGGATTTCGTCCCCGTGCGCCCTTCGAAATTCCGGTTGTTGGTCCGCAGGGATACCGCATCCGTCGCCGGCGACTGGGAATTGCCGATGCAGAACCCGCAGGCATTCTCCAATAGCCGCGCGCCCGCCGCGAGCAGCACACTGACCCCGCCATCTTCGGCCAGCATTTCGAGGACCTGCCGGGATCCGGGCGAAACCCCAAGGCTGACGTCCGGATGCACCTGGTGCCCGTCGAGAATTTTCGCCACCGTCTTCAGATCCTGATAGGACGAATTGGTGCACGAACCAATCATCACCTGGTCCACTTTCAACCCGGCCAGGGAGGCGACCGTGACGATGTTGTCCGGCGAGTGCGGCGCGGCCGCCAGCGGTTCGAGTCTGGACAGGTTGATGGTCACCGACCGATCATAGGCGGCATCCGTATCCGCCTTGAGTTCCCGCCAGACCTCGCCCCGTCCCTGCGCCTCCAGAAACGCGCGGGTCACCTCATCGCTGGGAAACACCGAAGTGGTCACGCCGCATTCGGCGCCCATGTTCGTGATGGTGGCGCGTTCAGGCACGGTCAGCGTCTTCAGCCCCGTCCCGGCGTATTCGAAAATGCACCCGACATTACCCTTTGTCGTAAACGTCTGGAGCACCTTGAGAATCACATCCTTGGCCGTCACCCACGGCCGCAGCCTGCCGGTGAGGTTGATTCGGACCACTTTCGGAGCCGTGAGGTAAAACGCACCCCCTCCCATCGCCACCGCGACATCGATGCCCCCGGCGCCGATGGCGATCATCCCGATCCCGCCGCCGGTCGGCGTGTGTGAATCCGACCCCAGCAGGGTCTTTCCCGGGGCGCCAAAACGCTCCAGGTGCAACTGATGACAGATTCCGTTGCCCGGCTTGGAATAAATGATGCCGTACTTGGCGGCCACGCTTTGCAGGTATTGGTGGTCGTCGGCGTTCTCAAATCCAACCTGAATCGTATTATGATCCACGTAGCTGACCGCCAACTCGTTCTTCACGCGGTCCAATCCCATCGCCTCGAACTGCAGGTACGCCATGGTTCCCGTGGCATCCTGCGTCAGGGTTTGATCGATCCGGATGGCCATCTCCCGCCCCGGCGTCAACTCGCCGCTGACCAGGTGTTCGCTCAGTATCTTCTGTGTGACATTCATGCCCATATCATGTCTCCTTCGAGGCAAGAATGACACATTACGAAGCGTGACTTCAACGCCGAAAGACGACAGGGAACGGACCGGTGGACCTGCAACCGTGCTCTTCCCGCTTGCCTCGCTCTCCAAAATCTGAACAATCACCCCCATGATTCATTCAGGACTCGTCTCGATCACGTTTCGCAAGTTGACGCCTGAGGCGATCGTCGCCTTGATCACCCGCGCCGGGCTCGTGGGCGTCGAGTGGGGCGGCGACGTGCATGTCCCGCACGGCAACCTCAAACGGGCCCGCGCCGTCCGCGAGGTGACCCTCGGCGCAGGGCTCACGATCCCCTCGTACGGTTCCTACTACCGGGTGGGCGACCAGACCCCCTGCCCGTTCGAGACCGTCCTGGAGACCGCCGTCGAACTGGACGCCCCCGTGATCCGGGTGTGGGCCGGCACACGCGGTTCCGCCCAGGCCGACGCCGCGTACCGCGACGCGGTCGTGCGCGATGCCCACCGGATCGCCGACCTCGCGGCCGCGGCCGGTCGCCGGGTGGCCTGCGAGTTTCATGGCGGCACCCTCACCGATAGCAACGCCTCCGCCCGCCGCTTGCTGGATGACGTGGCTCACCCCGCGCTCGGCTGCTACTGGCAACCCCGGACGGGCACCACGCTCGCCGAGCAGCTCGCCGGCATCGACCTGCTCGGTACGCAACTGGCCCACATTCACGTTTTCCAATGGCACCTGCCCGAACCACCGGCCACCGGTTATGTGCGCGATCCGCTGGCTGACGGTGAAGCCACCTGGCCCGCCTGCCTCGCGCGCATCGCCGCCGGGGGGCGTGACCACTACGCCATGCTGGAGTATGTCCCGGACGACACCCCGGACGAGTTCCTGCGCGACGCGGCAACCCTGAAGAAGTGGCTGGAGAACCTATGGACAACAAAGTAGCCGTTATCACCGGCGGGGCGCAAGGCATCGGCAAGGCCATCGCCATGCATCTGCTTGAACAGGACATGGCGGTCGTGATTGCCGATTGTGACGAGGAGGCCGGACGGGAAACCCTCGAGGAGTGCGCGGCCCACGGCCGGCTGAAGTTCATCCGCGCCGATGTGGCCGAAGAGGGGGATGTCCGCCGGCTGACCGAGGAAACCATGCAAGCCTTCGGCGGCATCGACCTGCTGGTGAACAATGCCGCCATCGCGCGCGGCCTGCCGCTGGCTCAACTCTCCCTCGCCGACTGGCACCGGGTGTTGGCCGTGAATCTGACAGGGCCTTTCCTTTGTGCCAAGTACATGGCTCCGTTTCTGAAAGACCGGCGAGGGGTCATCATCAACATCGCCTCCACGCGCGCCGGCATGTCGGAAGCCAACACCGAGGCCTATTCGGCCTCGAAAGGCGGCCTCGTCGCCCTCACCCACGCCATGGCCATCAGCCTGGGACCGGAGATCCGCGTCAATTGCATCAGCCCCGGCTGGATCGAAACCCAGGCCTGGCGCAAGCGAAGCGCCCGCCGGGTCCCGCTTCTCTCTGAAGCCGATCACAAGCAGCATCCCGTCGGCCGGGTGGGCCAGCCCGACGACATCGCCGGCCTGGTCGCCTATCTGTTCTCCCCCGCCGGCAGCTTCATCACCGGCGCCGACCTGATCGTGGATGGCGGGATGACCCGCAAGATGATTTACGTGTGAACGTCTCCGTTCCGGCGTGCCCGCCGGCCATAGTCAATTAACTTGATCAAGTTGATCTGATCTGATTTCATTATGGCAAATGAAAACGTTAGTGAACATTTACGATGCCAAGGCTCATTTTTCGGACCTCGTTGCGACCGTCGAACGATCTGGTGCTCGCATTGTTATTTGCCGTCATGGGAAGCCCGTCGCCGACCTGACGCCGCATCGCGGCCACAAGCATAGCCCTTTGACTCCTGATCCGGCCCTGCAGGGAGCCCGTTTCATCGGCGACCCGTGCGCACCGCTCACTACGAAGGACTGGCCTGAGGAGCAACGATGATCCTGCTCGACACGCACGTCCTCGTATGGCTGGCGTCGGACCCGGACAAGCTCTCAAAAGCCGCCCTTGGCGCGATTGAAAAGCATCCCGAGGCGCTGCATATCTCGGTTGTCTCGGCATGGGAGATTGCGCTGCTCGTCAAACGCGGGCGACTGGAGTTGCCTCTGCCGCCGGGCGAATTCGTCAGTCGCGCCATCCGGCATCACCGACTGATCGAGTTGCCTCTGGAGCGGCGCATCGCCGAACGCGCCGTGGCGCTGCCCGATATTCACAACGATCCCTTCGACCGAATCCTGGCAGCCGAATGCCTGGAGCGAGGCGGCACACTCATCTCGCGCGACGTAACACTGCCGCGTTACCCAAACCTCCGCGTGGTCTGGTAAGCGAGATCGGGACGGGGTCCCTGAAGTCAGACACCGCCGGCGGCAACAACGCCATCAGCCAAGGCGGACGCTCCGGCGCACCGGGGGCGCGGTTAGCGACGTACGGTGCCGCCGGTTGTTCTGCCCGCCTCTGCTTTGAATCCGCTCCGAAGTGTTGGGTGGCCGGCGGACCTTTCGGATGAACGGATACTGGGACAGCTTTTGGAATTGAACCTGCAGCGGGCAGACCAGTAGAAGCATAGGCGACCATGGGGACCGAAGCCTTGCCACCGTCACTGGTCATGTGACATGGGTTCGGTCACGGCTCATGCACGGGAGAGACCACTCTGGACGGTCTGGACTACACTGTAGCCAAAGGGCGGCAAGGTGACCGCCCCACCCTGCGGATCCCACCGCGCTCCCGCCAGGGTGGCCGTGACCCCGCAAAGCGGAACGGTTAGCGGTTGCGCCGTGAAGTTGAGGAGCACGCAGGCATCACCGCGCGGTACGACTAGGGCGCCTTGTGGCACCTCGGTGACGGGCCGGAGCCTGGCCGCTTCAACCGCCAGCCGGAGAAGAGAGCGCATCGCCTCGCGATCCGCCATCACCCCGATATAGAAGGCCTGCCCCTTGCCACAACGGTTGCGACAGACGGCCGGCGCGTCGGGGAAATCGCCATCCCGGTAGCGGTACAGCACCTCGGCGGTGGACGGTTCCAAGGTTTCAAACCAGCCGCGCGTTTTGGTTTCCGGGAGCCCGGCGGCCCCCTGCAGGGTGAACTGTCGCCGCGGAAACGGCGGCTTGTAGATGCTCGCCGTAATCGTGACTGAATCCTCATCCGTCATCGTTTCCGCCACGCGCAGGCCGAACACGTCCGGCAGCACGGGGTGGTCGGCATTCCGATAACTCCCGCCCGGCAACCGCGTGAAGGCCTTGCGCCCGGACACGAGCGTGCCGCCGTTGACGACGTAACGCCGGACGTTTTCCAGTTCGCCATCGGACACCAACCCCAGCCCCGGAGCCAGAACCAGATCATATTTCCCGAGGTCGCCCGAAGGCTGCACGCAATCGCAGGGAATCCCCATATCCAGCAGAGCCTGATAGTAGTCGTTGACCTCGTTCCAGTAGGAATAGTACCGGTCCATCGCCCAGTTGTTCTGATAGGAATAGACCATGGCAACACGCGGCTGCACCGGCGGCAGTTCGAGGGCCCCCACTTCATCGAGAAGGCGCCTGGCCTCCTTGATCTCCGCCAGCTTGTGCCGCGGCCGCCCACTCCAGTCCACCAGACCCTGCAGATCCATCTCCTGGGCAAAGCGGCACGAATCCCAACGGAAGATCGTATGCACCTCCTCGCCATGAGCCCAGGCATTGAGCGCATGGATGATGTTGAAGCCGGGATAGGTCTCGACGCCGTTTTCCAACGTCCAGTAAGGGGCTCCGCTCTTGAGGCTGCGCATGAGATGGTGTTGAAAGCTCTCGCTGGCGAGTGTGGCGACGAACCAGTAGTTGTCCCACCCGACGAAGTCCACCTCCGCACCCAGCTTCCAGTAATCGATCTGCTCAAAATTTCCCATCATGTTGGTCGAGATCGGGACGCCGCACCCGGCCCGGCGCAGGGCCTCGTGCTGCTCCCGGTAGAACCCGATGATCGCGTCGGAATAGAACTGATACAGGGACTGCTGCATCTCGGGCGAAATCCCCACCAGGCCCTGCCGCGGCACCACCAGGTGGTCCCAGTCCCAATGATCCTCGCTCCAGAAGGCCCCGCCCCAGTCCGCATTCAGGGCTTCCAGGCTGCCATAGCGGTCCTTGGCCCACTGGCGGAACGACGCGTCACACTGCGGACAGAAGCACCGGTTAAACCCGAGCTCGTTATCAATCTGCCACGCGGCGACATTGCCGTAGCCGGCCAGTTCCTGTTGCATCCGCGCCGCAATCCGATTGGAGAAGTCGCGGTAGACCCGGGCCGTCGGGCAATACTGCCGGCGCGCACCATGCCCCGTCCTCACTCCCTGGGCATTGACATTCAGACACTCGGGATGCGCCTTCGTCAGCCACACGGGCGGGGCGGCGGAGGGGGTACAGGGCACGACCTTGATGCCGGCCTGTTCGGCCAGCCGCATGAACCGATGAACCCACCCGAAGTCCCACTGGTCGTCCGCCCGTTCCATCCGGCTCCAGGCAAACTCCAGGATGCGCACCATATCGATGCCGTGCGACTTCATCAGCTCCAGGTCGCGCGGCCAGCGTGCTTCTTCGCAATGCTCGGGATAATAAGCGACCGCCACATGTTTCATCGTTGGTCCTCTCTGAAGTTTTACCCAAGGCGGGCGGTGGCCCGCCGCACGTCTATTTGCTGTCGGTTCGGAAAGGCGAGGCGGGCAGGCCTCCCTGGTTGAAAAGATTGACGTCCGGAACATTAGTCCAGCCGTAGCGGACCGCAACCGGCTCCTTCACCTGGGGACTGCTCACCACCACCGTGTCGCCGATAATCTCGGCTTTGGCCGGCACAAAAGTTTTGTCAGCGCCGGCGATGGTGAACCCTTTCAGCGCCTCACCCTTGGCCATCAGCCCGCCGCCCAGATGCGTAAACGAGAGCACTGCCCGGTCACCTTCCACGCTCATGGAGGCATAGACGGGGCCGGAGTATTCGATCTTTTCGCCGTACACCAGCGCGCGCGCCGCCAACCCCAACCGGTCGCCGACGGGTTCCTTGTTGCGGGGATGACTGTCATGGGCAAGCCCCCAATCGGTGATGACCGCCATGGCCGTATTGGAGACCTGCTGCCAGGTTTGCAGTTGGGCTTCGCGCAACTCCGGCGGATAAAGATCACGGGGCGCCAGTTGCACAAACAGGAAGGGAAATTCACCCAGCCCCCAGGCCTGTCGCCACGAACCGATGAGGGAACTGAACAGATGGGTATACCGATCCGGTCGGCTCCGGTTGGATTCGCCCTGATACCAGATGACCCCGCGCAACGCAAAAGGCACGAGCGGCGCGATCATGCCATTGTACAAGCAGGCAGGACGATTATGGTGCTTCGCAGGATCCGCAGGCGGAGTCGCCTTGACCTGGGCGCCCGGGGCTGCCGGCGGCGCCTTGGTGACCGAGGCCCGGAAGTTGGCCAGTGCCGCGGGAAACTCCGCGACCGCCTTCTCATGTTCATCCAG
This sequence comes from uncultured Verrucomicrobiota bacterium, assembly GCA_964404035.1. Classification (GTDB taxonomy): domain Bacteria; phylum Verrucomicrobiota; class Kiritimatiellia; order CAIKKV01; family CAITUY01; genus CAMBRF01. The sequence goes on from CAYOIT010000006.1 coordinate 10,285, forward strand.
GATGGCCTTCAGCACCGGATCGCCGGCCAGCGTGGCCTTCGGCGTCCAGGCTTCCGCCAGGGTCCCGCCCACCGACGAGTTGATCAAGCCAACCGGTACGCCCAGCGTCCGCCGCAAGTGTCGCCCGAAATAGTAGGCCACGCCGGAAAACGGAGCCGCGTTGGCAGGAGTACAGAGCTGCCAGGTAGCGGCCACCGCCGTCTGGGGGGAATCCGTCGGGTTGCGAGGCACCGTGAACAGACGCAGCTGGTCGTCCCCGGCGGCGGCCACGACCTCCTTCGCACGATCCGTATCCTTCAAAGGCCAGGCCATGTTCGACTGTCCGCTGCAAACCCAGACTTCACCGACCAGCACGTTGGTGAGCGTCACCGTGGTTTCGCCCGCCATCGTCATCGTGAAGGGGCCGCCCGCTTTCAGCGGAGCCAGCTTCACCGACCACTTCCCGGCAACCGCCGTCGTTTGCACTTCCTGATCGGCAAATCGCACCGTCACGCTCTCGCCATTCTTGGCCGTCCCCCACACCGGCACCGCCACCTCGCGTTGCAGCACCATGCCGTGCGAAAACAGTTCATGGGGGTTCACCGCCGCACTCCCGACGGACGCGGTGGCCAGGCCAACGATCAACACAGCCAGGGATTTCATGCTTTTGCCGGTCCTTCCTGTTTCACATGAGTATACTCTTGCGCAAATAAGACATAGATCGTTTCAAAACGGCCTTGGCCCTGTCAACTCTCGTGGTTTGGTGCATGGTCTATTCACGAACGGCAGAGAAGAAACCGACACCACCCGCTCCGCCCCCTTCGCCAAGGCTTCGGAGGGCACGCTGGAGAAAGATGAGCCGCGGAGAAGTTGACACGGAGAAGATCCCCTCCTCCCCTGCCTCTTCCCAACTCCCGCGAAAACGTTGAACGAATTTCTCATAGGGCCTGAGCCTACATAGGATCATGGCCAGCTTCCACAGAGTCCTTGCCCTATGAGAAATTCGTTCAACACTTGGTTTTCCGAGGCGCAAGCAGAGCTATTCTCCGTGGAAATTCCTCTCCGTGCTTCCGTGCCTCCAGCGTAGCGGGTGGCAAATCTTGGCTTATTCACCATCGAGGACAGCAAGCCATCATGCAACACTTTGCCTGATCGTCAGTTCTGAGTGCGGGTGAATCAGCCATGTGGTTTGGCAACCCGCTCTGAAAACGAATTGCTGAAACGCCTGTGAAGCCTATACTCGGAAACGGCGTATGAACACCATGAACACGGGTGAAAAGATCCCCACCAGAAGCGCACCGCGCTTGGTCGGCCCCCTTCTGATCGTTGCCGTCTTCCTGACGCTGTGCGTGATGACCTGGCAGCGCTGGACGGATCCTGTGGTGGATTTCGGCCGCGAACTTTACACCGCCTGGCAGGTCTCCGTCGGCAAGACGCTTTATCGCAAGGTCGAGCATCTCTATGGCCCGCTTTCCGCCCAGATCAATGCCCTGGCCTTTCGCCTGTTTGGCGTCTCCTACCGGGTCCTGACGGTCACCAGCCTGGTGCTGCTGGCAGGGTTCACCCTCCTGCTCTACCGGGCATGGAAACGGTTGACCAACGACTGGACGGCCACCTGGGTCTGCGTGGGGTTTCTCGCCGTCTCAGCCTTCGCCCTGTATAAGACCGACATTGCCAACTACAACTTCGTCACCCCCTACTCCTTCGAACTGGTTCACGGGTTCTATCTTGCCCTCCTCTGCCTGATGGTCCTGACGGCCTACGCACAGACTCCACGGCGCCTTTACCTTTGGTTGGCAGGTTTGCTCTACGGGCTTGTTTTTCTTACCAAACTCGAGGTTCTTGTGGCCCTGACCATCGCCATCGCCGCCTTTGTCCTTGGCGGCGCCCTCTGCCGTCGGCTTTCCCTGAAATCCGTTTTCCACCTCTGCGGGCACCTACTGGCCGGCGTCGTCATGGCCACCGCTCTTCTGTATCTGGCTACAGGGCTGAGCCTGTCCCCGTGGCAATACATCGAGGCCGTTTCCCGGCAGTACCTGATCGGGTTGAACCCGCAGGTCAACCAGCTTCTCTTCTACCGCCAACTGCTGGGCTTTGACGCGCCGTGGGCGCATCTGCACGACGGACTGCAGGCCGCCGCCGTCATCGGATTGATCCTGTTTCTCTTTCACGGTCTGAGCCGCTGGCACCAATCGGCATCAGCCCACGGCCACCGCGTGCGATGCCATTTGATCGCCACCATCGGCGTGGGCCTCGCCGGCGCGTCGTTTCTCTGGGACTGGCATTACGCCGCTTGTCTGCTGCCGCCGGTCCTGGCACTGGCCCTCTGCCTTGAGTGGGTGGGGTCCCGCCGGCGCCGCCGGCAACGAGCGCCCGGAACGGCCGAAGATCCCGCCGTTTGGACCGAGACCGCCGGCTGGCTGCTTTGGCTGGGCTTCGGACTCGGCATGCTGCTCAAGACCGGCTTGAATCCCCTCTTCATCCACTACGGCTTCGGCCTGAGCGCCGCCGGACTGATGGGCCTCATCGCGATCCTGACCTTCCGGCTACCGCGCCTGTATCCCGAGACCGTCCGCCCACTGATGCGCCTGTGGTTCACGGCCCTGGCGCTCACGGGCATTCTCCGGTTGGCCAATGAATCACGGGAAGTCTGCGCCATGCGCCCGTACCGGGTCGGGCCCCGCGCGCAGGACCGTTTCCTCACCTTTGCTCCTCCCGGCGATCCGCGCGGCCGGTTGGTAAACGACGTCAGCGCCTGGCTGGCCGCCGAATGGCCGCCTGCCGCGACGCTGGCCGTGGTGCCCGAAGGCGTGATGCTGAATTACCTGAGCCGGCGGGTCAATCCCACGCCCTACATCAATTTCATCCCCGTCACGCTGGCCGTCTATGGTGAAGACCGGATGCTATCCGCCTTTCAGGCCACGCCGCCCGATTGCCTTGTCTTCTTCGACCGCGATATGTCCGAGTACGGCTTGCCGCCCTTTGGCTCTCAGGGCAGTCCCGGCGCGCTGTTCATGAAGTGGGTGGAAACCGACTATGTCGCCGTCAAGACGTTCAGCCGGTCCCCGCTCGTGGTCGCTTACCGCCGCAGGAACGTCGCCTCCTCCGGGAGGGTGGGCCTGCCGCCATCCGTCGTGCGCTGACAGGGACCTGCCCTGCCGGATCAACTACTCCTTGGCGGAGGCCTTCATGCCGGCACGAAGATGCTCCCTCAGCCTGATGAACTCGGGGTGATCAGGTTGCCTGGCCAGGGCCTCCGTCAGCGAGCGCATGGCCTCATCCCAACGCCGGAGGTTCGCCAACGCCACGGCTTTCAGGTAGGGAATCTCGGGATCCTCAGGCAGATCGACCGCCACGCGGTCAAGTTGCTCCAAAGCCAGCGGATAGTCCGCCCGAGTCATGGCGGCCTTGGCAAGGATTTTGCGAAGCCTGCGAACCTGGGGATCATCCGGCGCCAGGATCAGGGCTTCGCGCGCATGCCGTTCAATCAGCGCCCAGTCGCCGCCGCGCTCATAAAGCAGTCGGGCAAGCGAGGTATGGGGAAAGGCCAGATCAGGGCTCTGTTTAGCAATGGAGGACATCAGGCGCAGCACATCGCGGCACAGGAAGGAGGCGTACGCCGTCATTCCCGCCAGCACCAGCAGGTAGACGCCCAGAGCCCCGGCAAGAACCCTCCCGAGGCTCCGCCCGCGGGGTGAACGTCCCCCCCGTTCCCGAACGTACTCGAAACCGGCCCGGCACAGCAGCCCCCCGCCGACCAGTACTGGCGCCAGCGGAATGTAGCGCTGGGCATAGGGGAGACTCGATACCGCCGTAAGCATCAGCAGAAAGACCCCGGCGCCGCCCCATGCCCACAGAAGCGCCGGCAGCACCCTGCCGCGAAACATCAGCACCAACAGGATCAGGACGTACGCCGCCCAGAAGACCCACATCGCCAGCGAGGAGATCCGCCCCCCGCCCCCCTGAATGACGGTGTCTTCAATGAACACAACCCCGGCTGGAACCACAACGTCACGCACCATCATTCCGGCGGCCACCAATGCGCTGGCTGACCCTTTCCCAAACAGCGATTGAAGATAGAGCGACAGGGGATGTTGCCCGTGAATCTGAGCCCCGTAGCGACAAAGCCCTGCCAAGAGACTTCCCCCGAGCGCAAACAGGCTGTATTCCAGGCGCGAGCGGTCCAACGTCTTCCGCGCGGCGTGGGTGACGATGAATATGACCAGCAGGCCCGGAACAATGAGCAGCCCCCCCTCCTTACTCAACCCGGCCAGCAGCGCAAAGAGCAACCCCAGGGCACCTGTGAAACCCGCCCTCCCGCGCCGCTGTCGCGCGTCCCCGTCCGAGGACAGGACGGCGCACTGGACCATAAGGCACAAGATGAAGAGTTCGATGAGCAGGTCGGGCAGTGACGTAAAAAGGGCCGCAACCTCGGCGCGGGCCGGATGCACGGCATAGAGGCACCCCGTCATCAGCGCCCACAGCCTGCCTCGCTCGCCAAGCAAGAGGAGCATCAACCGCCCAACGAGGGTCGACGCCACGGCCAGGCAGATCAACCCCACAAGATGGTAGGCGAGGCCCCCCACCCCGAACCCATGGCGGAGCACAAAAGCGATCAGCACCAGGAAGGGCCGGTAATATCCTGCCGCCGCCGATCCGATTTCGGTCCCGTAATCGTTCGCGAAAATCTCAAGAAGGAACCGTGGATCGGCGAGACGAGGATGCTGCATGATCAAAGCGGCATCGTCCCAAATCAGGTTTTGGGTGAGGACAGGGAGATGAACCAAAACCGCCAGGAGGGCGGGAATCCACCAGATCCACCCGCCACGGCTCATCACCTTGATGAAGTTACGCATCCCGCCCACCCTTACCAGACGGCTGCAGTCAATTCAACCAGCATGATGGCGACCGTCACGCCTCAGGCACGGCCTCCGGGACGTCGCTTCGCAAAGGAGGATCGATTTCCTCCCACGGGAAATGCGTTGGCACACCGAAGAGAGGCGCCAGTTCCCGGAAGAAGGCCAGGTGTCCCAAGTGTCCGGGATGAATGGCGTCGCTCATGCGGGGCCACAGACCCGTGGGATCCGCCACGGCGTGTCTGACAACAAACGTCTTCTCCGTCCACAGCCGGTAGTGGTCGACCACAGGACACCCCAACTCTCCGGCAAGGTCCACAAGGGCGCGGGCGTATGGCTTCAAGGGGCGGTCCTGCGACTCCCAGGCACGACCCGGACGGGATTGTTGCGCCGGCAGCGGCAAGCCGTGCACGGTCACCACAGGATTAGGCGTTCGCACGAGGATATCGCTGTGACAGACCTCCCGGACCCTCCCGATCATCCGCCGGGCATTAGCGATGACTCCCGCCAGGGCCGCCAGTCCCTGTGCGGCATCGTTCATCCCAAAAGCCAGAATGACAAGGTCAGGCTGATGGCGCAGGACATCACGCTCCAGACGCGCGAGCCCCTCCTCGTAGGAGGAACCGCACTTGCCGACATTGATCATCGTGCATGCGCCGTTTCCGTAGGTCTCGAAGAGGGCTTCCGAAAGCAGTCCGACCCAGTTCATCCTGCCCTGGGTGTGAAAGGTGACTTCCGTATTGGAATCGCCGAACGCCACGATCGTCACAGGCTGTCCCTGCTGCAGTTTACAGAGTGTTCGTTTCATGATCGTTTCCATTCCGTGAGGGCGACGCTCCGTGGAGCCCCCTGAAACCATGCCAGGACGTTTTTCAAACCGTGGCCGTCGTGTCTGTCCGGCCTCGGTTCCAGGCGTCGTATAACGGGGCGCCTGGAGTCGAATAGGGACCGCAGTTACAGAGGTAGTTTTCCGGCGTCATCTGCATGCGGCTACCGAGTTGGTTCCAGGTGGCGGAGGTACCGTGGCACACGCTGACGGGCGTCCCCGGCGAGAGTTTCCGGACGGTTTCAATGCAGAACTGGTAAATCTCTTCGTGTGTCTTCTGGGTGAATGGTCCCCATTTCACACTGGCAAGTTCCGCCTGCTCCTTCTCCGCCCCGGCCACCGCTTCAGCATCCAGGAAGGATCGGTCAAAAATGGCCAGCAGATCGTTAACGCCCATCCACCCGAGCAACTCCAGGGTGATCACATCAGGTCGCACCTTGCTCAGCAAAATCCGGAAAAGCTCGGCGTATTCCTCGCGCCAGTTCGCAACGGGAACGATCGGGCTGAGCCGGGCGCGAACCGGGTAACCCGCCTTTTGCATCTGCTCCATGGCGGCAATGCGCTCGTTCATCGTCGCCGCGCGCTTATCCACCAGGCGGCTGGCAAGGTCACAGGTGATCGACCAGCTGATGATCGTGTGGCCGCGGTGGTCGAGGCCGCGGAGGAACTCCACGTTGTCGCTCTTGGTAAACAACATGAGGTATCGGTCACGTTCGCGCGAAAACCGCTCGACCAGGGGCGGAATGGCATTCAGCTCGGGCTCGAACGCCGGCAGATCGGTCATGTTGCTATACTTGTACAGGCGGACCGCGAGATGCTGCGCAAAGAACGCGTCGAGCCCGTCCACAAGCCGCTCGACATCGAGGTTGAAAATGATGTACCGCCCGAATCCGCAATACGCGCACCGGAACACGCAGCCGTCCACCAGGTTCAGTTGCGGACCGGGCTGGCAAACGCCGCCGTGATGGGTCGATTCATCACGCCAGTTATAGAACCAACCCATTCGATTTTCGTCGAACGTGGTAAATACCACAATCGCCTCGTCGCCGAAGTCGTCCTTTCCATGGCGTCGTTGCCCGATGGCATAGACGCTGCGCATGGCGTCCTCGTTGAGATCACGGATGTCGGTACAGCGAACGTGCGGAAGCATGCGCTCAAGCCTCTCGCGGCAAGCCGGGATTTGACGCACTTTCGGATCGATGTAGACAGTCTTGGCCGGGATCGTCAGCATGTTATCTCCGTTTCTGCATTCGATCGGATGATTCTGATGATTTCCCCAAAGCCCGTCAACCCTATGGCTCCCAGGAGTTTCCCCGGTTTTCGGAACAGCAGACGGAAGACTTCTTGACCAACGATAGACCAATGAAGAAATCCAGGCAGGAAGAGACCATGTTGGGCGATGTCCCGCTTGGATTTCTTCATTTCCCCATCAGTGGCGCCTAAATCAACAGAAATGATCCTAAATGAACCATTTTAATACAATATACTTGCCTTAAAATGATGTTTTATGAAAACTATTGTCATGTTTGCCTCAAAAACAGAACTGCTGGCGGTGCTCACCCAATACAATCCCTGGTGGCGGGACGGACGGGCGGGCGAGCTTCCAAAATGGCGACGAGCGGCGTTCGCTCAGGTCGTACAATGGATGACGAATCCGCCCGCTCACCGGGCGTTGTTGCTATCCGGCGCACGGCAAGTGGGTAAGACGACCTTGCTCCTGCAAACCGTGGAGGCATTGCTCGCGAACGGCGTGCCACCGTCCAAAATCCTCTATGCAACGTTCGATCATCCGCTGGTGAAGTTGGCGGGGCTCGATGGCCTGCTCAGCCTGTGGCAGGAACTCGAGCCCGCCGGGGACGGGACCGAATACTTGTTTCTCGACGAGATTCAATACACGAAGGACTGGCAAACGTGGCTCAAGCTCCAGGTGGATTTCCAGAAACACCGCCGCATCGCGGTGACGGGTTCAGCCACGCCACTGGTGACGGAAGGGCAGGAATCGGGCGTGGGGCGGTGGCATACGCTGCCCCTGGCGACGCTGTCCTTCTACGAGTACCTGCAAGTCAAGGGAATCGCCGTGCCACAGTTGCCGGCGGTGGAGTCGCTGAACCAGTTATTCGACTGGCAGCCGGCGCAGTTTGTTCAGGTGGGCGAACAGGGACGGGCGTTGGTGGCGCATTTTCACGAGTATCTGTTGCGCGGTGGATTTCCACAGAGCGCGCTGATGGAAAGCATCCCGCAGGCGCAAAAGCTCCTGCGGGAGGATATCGTTGACAAGGTGCTCAAGCGGGACATGACGGCGCTGTTCGGCGTGCGGCGCGTGCTGGAACTGGAACAGACCTTCCTCTATCTGTGCCTGCACGACGGCGGCCTGCTGGACATGACGATGCTGTGCCAGAACCTCGAGGTGAAGAAGCCCACAGCAAACAATTTCATCACGTTGCTGGAGAACACGCATCTGATCCACCGTCTGGCGCCATTCGGTTACGGGAAGGAAATATTGCGGGCGCGTTACAAGGTATATCTGGCGGATGCGGCTATTGCCCCGAGCGTGATGCTCAAAGGAAAGGCATTGCTCGAAGACGGCGCGGCACTGGGCGTGGCCGTGGAGACAGCCTTTTTCAAACACGTCGTCACCCGCTACTACGAACAGAGTGTTGCCTTCAACTACTGGCGCGGAAAGAAGGATTGCGAGGTGGACATCATCGTCACCGCGGGCGCACGGCTCATGCCATTCGAGGTGAAGTACCGTTCGCAGGCCACAGGCCTGGGTGAACTGAAAGGGATGCAACAATTCTGTGCGGAGCGCAAGGTGGCTCGCGGCTATGTGATCACAAAGGAGGTCGCAGACTTCGGCGTGCTGCCACTGGGTGAGGCTGGCGGCGGCGCCATGGCGGTGAAGATCCCCGCGCCTCTGGCGTGTTACTGGCTGGGCCGTTCGGAAGTGGAGGCGGCAGATAAGACTTGAAGATACGACACAACGGCTCTGGCCGTCAGTTGCCGGCCCCGCTCATTCATGTGGAGACCATCGCGGAGCAGTGACTTCACCGGCAGCCCCGTGACCGCCAAGTAGTCCTGCCAGACCTGCAACAGGTCCAGATAGCCCGTCTTCGCCTCCATGGCGGCCTGCCGCACGATGTCCCGATGACGCATCCCAGCAGACGCGTCGCGCCCCCAGGAGACCAGATGCGGGGTAACCAGCAGCAATTCGGTGCCGGGGCTTTCCTTCCGGAGGATCCGAATGGCTTCCGCCAGGTCCGTCGCCAGATAGTCGCTGTCGTTGCTGATGGCCAGCAGGACGGCGAGCTGTGGCTGATAGGGCAGGATCCGTTCACGGATCTGATACCGGTATTTAATCCAGCCCGTTCCGCCCCGGCCCACGAAGACCGTGCTCACCCGCGACCCCGGAAACGCCCGCTCGATCTGCACGTCCAGGGCCGCGTTGTCCAAGTCACTGGAAATGCTGTCGCCGAACAGGACGATCGAAAGGGGCTGTCCCTGCCGTAGTCTCGCCAAGGCAGCACTCGGGACGGTCCCCACAGTATTCACGGCCGCGTTGGTGAGGGCCGGCATGGTCTTATGGATTCCGTCGGCCCAGGCCAGCACCGTCGGGCGGTCCACCGCTTCCACCCGCACATCGTCAACCCACAACGGTGAAGTTCCGTAGGGGTAGAAGACCAGCTTACCGGCGCTGGCCAGACGTTTGGATTTGAAACAGAACACCTGTTCCGACCACTCCGCCGACGCACCGACACCCCAGTTGCAGTCCCCCTCCGTCTCCACTCCGTGCTCGTCATGGAAGTGAATGGCCGCAAAGAACTGGCTCGGGGCCCGCGAAAACAGCGATACACGGTAGTATTGGCCCGCCTGAACCGGGAAGGGGGCCGACTCCCACCCGCCCGAAGGGGACCCTTCGGACGGGTTCACCTCAAGACTCGTCTGGCCCGAATGGCTCTCATTGGTGCTCCAGAGCACGTTCCGCCCCCGACTCGCCGCGCCCTGCGGGTTCCACCGCTGCCGTGCCGCGGACGTCTCGAAGTCGTCCGAGAAGACACAGGTGCTCGTTTGCGCCGAAACGCAGCCGATCATTCCGACGACGAGACTCGCGATCAACCACGCTGATCGATCCGCCGCCTTGTGCAGAGGAGATCCTTGCTGCCGGCGCTGTTGACCCGGTTGCACGCCGGCCCTGTGCGGTCGGTGCGTCGGGACTTCTGTCACTCTGAATCGTGTCACTTCTTCAATCCTTTGGTCGCGCGCTTCTGCTCATCCTGCAGGCGTTTCTTCTCAGCTTCCGCCGCCTTCTTCTCGTCAGCCTGGCGCTGCTTCTCGGCTTCCACCGCCGCCAGACGCGCCGCCTCCACCGCGTCGGCCTCGGCCTGGGTCACCCCCAGGCGGATCCAACTCAGCGTGCCATCGACGATGTCGCTCGGCATGAACATCAGGTTATGCCGGCCTGCCGGCAATGCCACCGTCCCGCTAAGACTAGTCACCACCTCTTCGACCTCGCTTTTCGGTTTGCCGCCTTTCGGCGCGTAGAGTTCAAACTGCACCTCTTTTTCGGCAGTGGCCGATTTGACCAGCGTCGTCGCGGGCTTTCCATCGACCAGCACGGCAACCGTCGGCGGCCGGCGTTCGGGCTTCAAGTACTTGGCACGAATCGCCAGGATGTTTTCCCATTGCGGTGCCGTGCAAGGCGCCCGGTCGCTGTAGCGAAAGACACCGTCGAAGCCAATCTCGCAGGGGCCGGCCTTCGCCACATCCACCTCAAGGGAGAGCGCATCGCTGAACCGCAGATCGCGTTCCATGCCAAAGACAAAGGCGCTGACATACCCTTCACCCGAACGGACTTTCGCCCGCACGTCGGCGGGACGCGCCATGGCCGGAAGGGAGACCACCTTGTTACTCACAACACGGGGTTCCGGGTCCCGATCGGCCGGATAGGGTTTTGGCGTGCCCTCAAAACTGATGCGGAACGGCTCGGGCCGCACCGCAACCACGAGCGTGTTGGCCGTGAGATCCGTGACCGCCGGCTGGGGCGGAACCCCGCCAATGTGCAACTCGCTGAACAGCGCAGCCCGGGCATCGCGGACACTGGCGGTCAGGAAATCGTCGGGAAGCGTCGTCAGGCGATCGGCGGCGGCCTTGAGGCCCGCCTCGTCCGTCGCCGAAATCACCACGGCTGAGTTCCGCGGTCCAAAGGCCCAGGCAAGGCCCTGTACGACGGCCAGGCCGGAACCCGCCTCAGGCCAGAGCGCACCGGTATCCGCGAACGCCTCAACCATCTCGTTGTCCCGCTTATCGGCGATATCCAGCAGGATAACCGGCTTTGCGGTTCGGTGCCGATAGTCGCCAAACCAGTCGTTGCCGTGTTCTGTCCGTTTCACAACACGCCCGATCACTTTCCCGGCTTCAACCAGCGCATTCGCCTCCAGCTCGACGGCATTGGTGATCTGGTAGCCGATGGTGTAATTGGTCATCGTTGGCGACGCCATGATCTCCACCGTCACTCCCCTGGCCCGGAGGCTGGTGCGAATCGATTCCGCGATCCCCATCAGGTTCGTCTGCGCCGGGAACAAGGGCAGCAGGACCTTCGCCTTCGGGACAAGGATCGACCCAATCAGCGCCTTTTCACGGACCACGACGCCATCGGCCAACGCCCTTGCCGGAGCCGACATCGTGGTCGGTTTGAGGGTCACGGGCACGGTAACGAGATGGCCGTTCAGTTGCGAGCGGACCTGTACCTGCCATTTACCGGCAGGCGCATTGGCCGGCAGGCGCCAGTCCATCGCAAAGGAACCCTCGCGGCTGGTAAACCGGTAACCGGAGAAGAACGGCGTGCCGTCCGGCTGCAACACAGCCAGGTGGAACGGCAGCATCGCCGCGAGGGGTTTCCCATCCGCCGCAACAAAGCCCACGCTGGCGGCGAGCATGTCGCCCGCGGTCACCGCCTGACGGCAACGCAGGTCCACGGACTTGAGTTCACGGGAGAGCAGCCCGTACACGCGCGCGGTGGTGTTGGAGAGCTCGCAGTCGAACGGCGCCACCGGGCCCATGGCCCGTTCATCGGTCAGGTCGTAGAGAAAGCCCTTGAGGGAATCGGTCACGGGCCGCACGGGCTCGCGCAGCACACGCCAGTCAGCCTGGCTTTTGACGTGAGTGTCGTTGACGGCGATCACGTAGGTGGCGTCGGCCCCGCCGGCGACCTGCTCCAGCGTCAACTCCGTCTCGGCGTCATGTCCGGTAGTCAGGAACGCGTGCCCGCGTCCGGCCAGGGCCTTCTCCAGGGCGGGTGCCAACTGCTTGTGCTGCTCGGCAAAGAGGAAGGTCGGATCGTCCACCGGGCTGTCCCAGTTGTGCGGGCGGCCCGGGGAATTGCGGAGCGGGAGGACGAGATCCATGCTGGTCGCGGGTGGCAGTTCCACCTGCGTGGAGCCGTCGCGGACAATCAGGCCGCCGCCAGCCACGAAGGCCTTCATGCCTTCCATGACGGCGCCCGGCAGCGGAACGGTCTGACCGACCACCACGAGGCTCTTTACCCCCCTGAACCGCTTGGCGGCCACTTCGTCATCCGTCAGATAAACCGGCATGTAGCCCATGCGGGTGAGCGAGACAAAGGCGCGAAACTGGGGCGTGCCAAAAGCCTGGCAGATATACTGCCGGCTGAACTGGGCCTTCGAGAACAGGATACCGACGCCGTAGTCGCCGCGGCCCGCCAGGGCGAGTCCGGCAAAACGGTCCATGAAGTCCCGCCCCGCGTTCGCGTCGAGCATGGTCGCCGGAATCTGCATGGTTTCAGCCATGCCGCCCAACAGCGTCGAGAAGGCTTCGAACGCGTTGCCGATGCCCGAGGCGCCATGCGGCAGGATGTGGGCGGCAATCCGGGTGAATTTCCCGGCGAACGGCGAACGTCCGTGCGCAAGTCCGTGGGCGCTGCTGATCCAGACGGGCTGGTTATCGGGCCGTTCCGCGTCGAGCATGCCGGCCGTGAAGAGCCATTGATAAGCGTAGTCCGGCGCGCCGACCTGGTCGTTCCACGTGGACTGGTAGCGGAAGTCGAGGGGCGCGTACGCGGCGGGCAGGTACTGGCCGTAGATCACCGGCGCATGGTCGATCTGGACGCTGCTGGTGTAGCGCAGGGTCGGGTCAAAGGACCGGATGTTTCGCGTGAAGAACCCGTACGACTCGCCGTAGAGACTCATGAGGTAACCGGACCAGGCATCGAGGCGCTTCTCAAAGGTCGCCTGCTCCGCTGCGGACATCGGCTTCATGGCCAGCGCCGCCTGGTCCAGCCAGCGCTGGGTGGGCAGATCGATGGCTGGGGCCATGTCGGGCCGCTTGATGGCGAGCGTGTAGGCAATATACTCCTCCGGCTTGACCCACTCGTACCCGGTGCGCCGCTTGAACTCGTCGGTCATCAGGGTGTCGTTCCATTCAATATAGTGGCGCAGGGGATCGGCATTGCGGTTCCACTGCCAGTAGGTCAGCAGCATCCGGCGGTTGCCGGGGGTGAAGGCGCCGGTATCGTAGCCGAAGCAGAACCCGCCAAAATTCGGGTAACGTCCATTGGCTTGCGCCGTGAGGAGCATCCGCTGGGTCATGCCGTCCAGTTCGACGGGGTTGTTCGCGACGGGACAGAAACTGGTCGGCCGGGTATCGGGATTGTTGAACGACAGCGTGCCCGTCCGGGCCGCGGCATCCAGAATCGGGTTTCGTTTGGCGCCGGCGCTCATCATCCCCATCATGCCCGTCATGCCGGTCTGTTGGATCCGGTCGGCTATCTGATCCTGATAGGCGGCCAGTTCGGCCTCCCTGATGGCCGGGTCTTTGTTGGCTGCGCTGGAAAATCTCGGCTCGGATCCCGGATGCGCCTCATCCTGCATCGAGGCGGCGGAACGGCGCTGCACGGGAACAAGGTACAGTTTCCCGGGAACGGGTTCCGCGCCCTCCACGGAAAACGTGTACACCCCCGGCGCCAGCCGTGTCGTGTCGAGAACGATCGGGCCGGGTTTGCCGCGATACGCTTCCCAGCGTCCGCCGTTCCGCACCAGTTCCACCCGAACGTCCCCGCCCTTGGCGGGTGCGGCCACCTGAATCAGGATCTTTTCACCGACAAAATAGGCGGTCCGGTCCTGTGCCAGAATCAGCGGCGGGACGATCACCGCATTCGTCGTCGGCGTTGATTCCGCATAAAGAGGCAGAGCGCCCCCACTCACGGCCAGGCAGAAGACCACCAGAGGCATCATCTTTCTCATGAGTTCTCTCTTCCTTTCACAGGCTGCCCTTCGATTTCCATCGCAAATCGCACTTCAATATATGCGCATCCGCATTGCATGTATAGCTATTATCGGAGAATCGGGACGGCGGGAGACAGGACGATAAGGCACTGATCACGGAACTCTGTTCATCTCGTCGTCGAACAGGGCCGGCAGAACGGTGTGCTGAGGGAAAGACTCGCCCCGGCGCTGTTGCTCGATTCGCTCCATGCACAGGGCCACCAGTTTTGTGATGTCATAGCCAAGCCGTTTCAAAGGAACGTCGCTCGGCGGAAGCCACGGGAAATTCGTCAGGGCGACCACCTCGACCTCCTCGGGCACGCTCACCCCGGAGGCGAGAATCCCCGCCGAGGCATGCTCGACCAGGTTGTCATCCATGATCACCAGTCCGTCCGGACGCTCGCTCTTGTCCACCTCGAACAAGGCTCGCATGATCTGCCCGGTCCAGGCCACGCTTTCGAGGCCCACTCCCTGGATCCACCGGGGCAATATGGTCACACCTTGGCGCTGCGCTTCTTCCATGACGGTCTTCTCAACCTTGCCCGGAACATCGTGCCCCAGCATCAACACCGCCACACGACGGCGTCCGTTGCCCGCCAGATGGGTCAGGGCCTTGCGCAAAAACCCCTCGACATCAGGATAGACCGTGGGGAAATTCATGTTCTTGCCATCCTGCATGATAGCCACGCGGGGCAGACCGGAATCCATGATGAGCGGCATGTTGGCCAGCCGCCAGGGCGGATGGGCAAAGATCACCCCCGCCAGACGGCGGGTCTCAACCAGATCAAGGAGCCGCTGGCCATCCTCCTCCCCCTCCTCGTTGATGCCGTGGAACACCTGCAAATGCCGCTCCTGACCTTGCAGTTTGTTCGCCTCATTCTGGATGGCCCGGTAGAACTGGGAAGGGACATGATTCCTGGCCCAGGGAAAAGCGATGGCAAAATCCGAGATATGCGGCGGGTAAGCGACCACAAAGGTGCCGCTGCGCCCCCGCGCCACAATGAACCCGTGCACCGCCAGCAACCTCAAAGCCCGGTTGACTGTCACCGGCGTCGTTCGGTAGTGCTTCAGCAGTTCACGCCGGGTCGGCAGCCGCGAGCTGCAGCCAAGTTTTCCCGAAATAATCTGATCGCGGAGTTCCCCAAGGATCTGATGGTATCCGCGTTTCCTGCCCTTTGCCGACGTCTTCTTCATAAACATCTCTTCATGCGCGTGTTTCTGTCTTCATCCCGACTCCCTGAAAGATATGCCATAAGTGAATTCCGGCGCAATCGCAAACTGGCAAGCAGACCTGACAACGAGTGTCCTTCTTTTGAATGATATACATATAATATAATAAGAATATAGCAACTGCGCAAGCCTGCCTCGGGAGCCTGGCCACACCGGCCAGTGGCCAGTTCACGGTCGTGCAGCATGCCCACGACGTGACGCTGAGCTGGTCAACGTCGCGGCCGGGAACGGTGTTCTCGCTTCGCTGACACCGGAGGGCGGATTCATCGCCGCGGAAGGGTTGAAGGCCCTTCTGCGGCGGTTCATGAACAGACCCTGCCTGGTCCTGCGACGCAGGCTTTATTGACACGTCCCCTCAATCCTGACAGTATTGATGCAGGTTGCAGGGGCAGAAAGGATTTTCCCATGGCTGTTCTGATTGGCATGTCGACCACGGTTAAAGGACGGAAATTCGATCTTGATCAGGACGAGATCTTTCTCGGTCGCAACCCCCAGAACCAGATCATCCTTGATGATGCGTCCATCTCCGGGCGCCATTGCAGCATCACCCGCGACGGCCACAAGTATTTTCTCGTCGATCTTGGTTCCACCAATGGCACCCGCCTGAACGGGGGGCCCGTCACCAAGTCTCCACTGCGCCCCAAAGACATCGTCCAGGTCGGCGCTATCGAGTTGATGTTCGACGGTCAGGATGTTGAGGTGGCGGCTGCCCCCAGTCATGAGACCGCCAAGATCGAGGAAGTGGACTCTGAGCCAGCGATGGTGCCGACCTCGTTCAAGACCGCCTCGCCTTTCGGTTCCCGACGCGATAGCCGCAAGCCATGGATCATTGCCACCGCCGTGCTGATCCTGGTCGTGCTCGGCGCCCTGGCCTACTTTATAGTGAATCTCTTTGGTAATGGCTGATCGTCTCTCCAGCCATGTCCCGTGACCTCTCCATGCAGGGCCGACCAGCGGGAATGACCCTGATCGAGATCCTGATCGCCGTCTCCGTTTCCACGCTCATCATGGGGGTCGCCCTCTCGGTTTACCTGACGCTCTCGGCTTCGCTCCTTCGCCAGACGAACACACGCATCGATGACGTCGCGGTCGCACTCGACAGCCTGAGACACGATCTCGCGTGTTGCGTGCAGGTGTCCTTTAGCAATACCCCCGCCTTCGAAGTCCAGACTGTGCCAGACGGCGACGGCTCCTCAGCCCCATCGACACTCGCCCTCTGCGCCGCCAACCTTCCCTCGGGGGAGGCGGAGTTCGCCCGCATGGAAGTGAAACACATCCGATATGCGCTTCGGCCCGACGGCGACAAGCAGCTCCTGCAGCGGGAGAGCGTCACCCTCTGGGGCGCCGAAGCTTTCGCCTCACCGGTTTCGAACGCCCTCTTGAAAGGTGTGAGCCGGTTTGAGCTGAGCGTGTTGGATAACGCCGGATGGACCAATCGCTGGAGTTCGCGTCCCAACCGGCCTCTTCCCCGTGCCGCCCGAATCAGGCTGGACTGGGAGTCGGCCCGAACCACGGAAACGGCCTCCATCGTAGTCTTCATTCCCGCCGGCAATAGCCTGTCGGCGCGAAAGCCGCCCGCCCCCTGATCATTTGATCATGAGGCTTTCGATCTGCGCCTCATCCGCCCGGAGCGCGCGCCTCTGCACCGTGCCCGAGGCCGTCCTGACGGACACCTCGGCCATCTCTCCCGGCGGGGTATCGCTGTAGCGGGCACAGAGCGCCGTGGCCAGGGCAAGATCGTCCTCGCCGGGGGTTCCCGTCACTACTGCCGTGGGCCCGGGAATGGTCTCGAATCGGAACAGAATATCCCCTGGCCGCGCAAAGGCTTCAATCGCCTCGTTATCCTTCGCATCGCGTCCGATGACCACCTTGACGTGGTCGTTCAGACGGAAATGGCGCCCCACCCGAAGGAGTTGAACCGCCTGGGCGTCCCTGAGCTGCCCGTGATCCCGGAGATCCCGGAGCCTGGCCGAGTAATGGGGCTCCGTCAGGCGACATCCGCCGGCCGAGGGGGGATAATGGGTGAGGCCGTATTCCTCCGCCAGTCTGACTTGCGGTTTGCGACTGCGCCCGTTGAGGTCGAGCAGCCGGTTCCGGTCCACCCACCCCCGCCGTTCGGGTTCGGTTTCCGGGAGAAGCTTGGCGCAGAGCGGACGCAGAATCCAGTCCTTGTAGCCCGACTCCGTGGCCACCACTTCGAGGTTGCGACGTGTCTGGGACATGGGCCTTTGATTCAGCACCTCGCCCGTGGCCACCAGACTGAACCCGTCACGTTCCATCCGCTGTCCGGCCTGCTTCAGCATGGCCGCGTGACAGTCGATACAGGGATTGATGCAGGATCCGAATCCATGCCGCGGGTGTTCAATGATACCCAGTAGAATATCGGTATAGTCCTCAACGATCAAGGGGACACCCAACTGGGCGGCGGCCTCACGCCCCCGGTCGGCACTGAAGAAAGGCGTTTCGAAAGTGATCCCGGTGACCAGGAGGCCTTGCGCCTTCAACACACAGACGGCCAGGCGACTGTCGAGTCCGCCCGACAACAACACCAGCGCTGAGACCGGCTTTCCATTACTGTCCAACATACTTCATGCCTTTCGCGTATTTCACGGAACCCGCGCCTTCATCACCCTCTATCGCCTGCGGAAGCGGCGAAACTGTCCAGGCGCCCCGTCGAACAACTTCCGGAACACTCGCGACAAGGCATATTCGTCCCCCAACCCGGCCCGGGGTGCAATCTCCTTCAGCGGTAGTTGGGTCCCGAAAATCAGATCCCGCGCGTAGTTGGCCCGGATCAGCCTGACATCCTGCATGGGTGTGACGCCGGCCGCCTCCTTGTACACCCGCAGGAAATGAAACTTACTCAACCCCACGGCTGCGGCCAGCTCCGCCAGGGAAAGACGTTCGCTGATATGATCATGCACATGCCGCCGTGTCAACGCCACAACCGGATGAGGCTCCGCCCCTGAGCCCCGCTTGAATTCGGCAAGGACGGCCTGCAGCAACATGGCGCGACTCACCCGCCCCTCCGCACTGTCCTCGCGGCTGTCCTCCACAATCCAGTGCATCATCTGCCGGATACGGCCCCGCGTGTCGTGCATCCTGGTCAGTTCGCCCCCCCCGAGATCGCCGCCCGCGAAGGCGACAAAGCGGGTTTCCACGGGATGCCGCGGATCCGAACGTTCGGCATGGCGCACCCCCGCCGGATACAGCAGGAGATCGCCCGCCGCTCCCGTCACCACCCGGCCGTCGCCTTCCACATGGATGCGTCCGGCCTGCACCAGGATCAGTTCGTGGAAGGCATGCCGGTGCGCGGCCATATGCCAGTGGGAATCCGGCTCGACATGCCCGACCGAGATGATCTGGATCCCGCCTGCCGCCGGCTTCATCCGTTCGCGTTGTGCCGCCGTCTTCATTCGCCCGAACACTAGCAATTTATGACAAGAAAAGGCAACGTGGGACATTTACCGGCCAGTCGGTATCCCCTATTTTTGAGTCAGTTTTCGATTGATCATTCGCGGCAACGACTGCAGCAAGTGCCGCAACAGAAGACAAACCCGGGCAACACCAAAGGAGAAGACAACCATGGCGGCTGGAAAAGTGAAGATAGGGTTCGTGGGCGTGGGCGGAATGGGACAGTGCGCGCATCTGAAGAACTACGTCTCACTGGGGGATGTGTGCGAGGTGGTGGCCCTCGCGGAACTCAGGCCTGAACTGGCCAGGAAAGTGGCGCAACGGTATTTCATCCCCAAGGTATATGCCAACCACACCGACATGCTGAAGCATGAGAAGCTCGATGCCATCGTCGCCTCACAACCCTTCACCCGGCATGGCACGCTGATTCCCGATCTGCTGCAGACGGGCATCCCCGTCTTCACGGAAAAACCGATCGCCGGCACCATCGCGATGGGGGAAAAGGTTGTCGCCGCCGCCGCCAAGAGCGGAACCTTCCACATGGTCGGCTATCACAAGCGGAGCGATCCGGCCACCATGGCCGCCAAGGCCGAAATCGACCGCCTGAAACAAACCGGCGAGTTGGGCAAGATGAAGTATGTGCGCCTTCTGATGCCGGCGGGCGACTGGGTTGCCGGCGGCTTCAATGACCTGATCGGATCGTCCGAGCCTTCGCCGCAACTCCAATGGGACCCGGCGGATGCCTCGCTGAGCAAGGCGGACTACGACACCTACATCGGCTTCGTCAATTACTACATCCATCAGGTCAACCTGATGCGTCACCTGCTGGGCGAAGCGTATGAAGTCACGCATGTTGACCCGACCGCCGTGCTGCTGGTCGGCAAGAGTGTCAGCGGCATTCCCTGCGTGATTGAAATGACCCCGTACCAGACGACCATTGACTGGCAGGAATCGGCCATGGTCTGCTTCGAGAAGGGATGGGTGAAATTGGAGTTGCCCGCTCCCGTCTCCCTCAACCGCGCCGGCCGCGTCACCTTCTTCCGTGATCCGGGTAACGGCGTTCAGCCCCAGTTCATCGAACCGCAGATGCCGTGGATGCACGCCATGCGGCAACAGGCGCTGAATTTCGTGCGCGCGGTCAAAGGCGAGATCAAGCCGATGTGCGAATCCACCGAGGCCCTGGAAGATATGCGGGTTGCCCGCCAGTTCCTGAAGCACTACAAAGGGGTGTGACGTGTCTCTGGCTCCAGGCGAACGGCTGGTACGCTGTTTGACCGGCGGCGACATTGACCGGGTCCCCTTCGGCGTCAACCTGGGCTGGTGGCCGTGGGGCGAGGCCATGGACAACTGGCGCCGCGACAGCGGCAGGCCCGATCTCGATCTTGCCCGCGAGTTTGGCTATGACGCCGGTTTCGCCAGTCCGGCCGTGGAGTGCGGCGTGTTTCCGCACTTCGAAAGCCAGGTGGTGGAGGAAACCGCCGAACACGTGGTGACCCGCGACTGGCGAGGCATCACGCTGCGCAACAGGCGGGACGGGGGCTCCATGCCGGAGTTTCTGGACTATCCGGTGAAAACACCGGCGGACTGGGATCGGCTGAAGTCGGAGCGCCTCCGCCTTGACGAGGCGAGCCTGGACCGCCGCGTCACTCAGAACTGGAATGAATTCCGTTCCCGATTGAAACAGACCGGCGAGGCGGTCCAGGTCGGCTGGTTCCCATGGGGGGTGTTCGGAACCGTCCGCGACCTGCTGGGCGTTGAAGAGCTGCTTTGCGGGTTCTACACCGAACCGGCGATGATCCAGGACATGATGGTGCACCTGACGACGCTCTGGATCCGGTTGTGGGAACGCGTCGCCGCCGAGGTCCGGATTGACCACATTCACATCTGGGAGGACATGTCGGGCCGCCAGGGTTCGCTGATCTCGCCGGCCATGGTCGAGACGTTCATGATGCCCTGCTATGACCGGATCGTGGCCTTCGCCGCGGCACATGGCGTCCGAGTGGTCTCGGTGGACACTGATGGCGACTGCCATGAGCTGGTTCCGTTAATGATGAAGCACGGCGTGAACATGTTCTTTCCGTTCGAAGTGCAGGCCGGCAATGATATCTGCGACTACCGCCGGCAGTATCCATCGCTCGGGATCATGTGCGGACTGGACAAGCGCTGCCTGGCCCGCACGCACGCCGACGTTGACCGCGAAGTCGCGCGTTGTATCGCCATGGTCAGGCAGGGGCGTTATGTCCCCGGCTTCGATCATCTCATCCCGCCGGACGCCACTTGGGACAACACGCAATATGCCGCCCGGCGGATCAAGGATGTCTGCTACGGAGTTCAAGGATAACATTCTTAATGAAAAGGAGCTGACTATGCCGCTGAAATGGAAACGCGTTTGGATTTCTGACGAAACCTTTGAGTCTGCCGGAGTGTTCGATGTCGATGGCGACGGTATCCTCGATATCGTCTGCGGCGGGTACTGGTACCAGGGCCCCGACTTCCGCAAGAAGCACACGATCGGCGCCGTCACATCCTCGGGCGAGTACTTCGACGATTTTTCGACCATCGCACTCGATGTGAACGGTAACGGTCGCCCCGATTTCGTTACCGGCGGCTGGTGGGGCAACACGCTCCGTTGGCGCGAGAACCCCGGCGAGACAGGAAAGCCCTGGCCGGAACACGTCATCGCCGAAGTCGGCAATGTGGAAACCACACGCGGCTGGGATATCGACGGCGACGGCGTCATCGAGATCCTCCCCAACACACCGCCCAACCCGGAAGTGGCCTATTACAAGCTGATCATGAAGAACGGCAAGGGCACCGGTGAGTTCAAGAAGGTCCTGGTCCACAAGTTCGAAGGCCGCGGGCAGGGCCACGGCCTCGGGTGCGGCGACATTGCGGGCCATGGCCGTATGGACATCCTGCTCTGCAACGGCTGGCTGGAAGCTCCCGCCGACCCTGAGAACGGGAAATGGATCTGGCACGAGGACTTTCCAAAACCCATCTGGGGCTGGGCCGGCAGCATTCCCATGCTGGTCGTCGACGTCAACGGCGACGGACTGAACGATCTCATCGTGGGGAATGCCCATGGCTATGGGCTCTGGTGGATGGAGCAGAAAATGACCAACGGTCAGCGCTCCTGGATCCCCCACCCCATCGACCCCTTCAACGCCCAGTATCACGACCTGATGTGGGTGGATATCGACGGCGACGGCAAACCGGAACTCGTGACCGGTAAACGGCATCGCGCCCATTGCGGCAACGAGGCCGGCGAGTGGGATGATATGGGGATCTACTACTTCAAATGGACCGGCGACGGCTTCGCCAAACAGGTGATCTCGTATGGCCCGATCGGCGAAGGCAAGGGACTCGGCATCCACTTCGCCGTGGCCGACCTGCGAGGCACCGGCCGTCTCGATATCATCGCCCCCGGAAAAGAAGGGCTATCGGTATTCCTGAACGAGGGGCAGGATCCCAACCCGTTCAAGTCTTAACGGAAACGACAGGGGCTCTCTGGAGCCGGCCTGTCCTCAGGCCGGTCCTCCCAGGGGGCTTACCCCACGACACAGAAGCGACGCAAATGCGTCGCTTCTGCCCAATCCCGGCGCTTGCTACTCTGCCATTCAGCCGACAGGGTCGAACCCGTACTTACCCTTCCAACGGCATCGGGTTGCAGAGGTTGCCCTCGTGATCCGCCACGCGGCCGCAATTGAAGCAGATGAACTTGGGATCCTTGACGTCTGCCTTGATCTCGTCAAAACGGCCCTCACTGGCCAGTACGCATAGATGTCCGGGATGCCCATGCTCGTGTTTGCAGTCCTTCTTCTTGTCAATCACGCGAAACCGTCCTTTCCAGTCATTCGTTTGAATTGTGCAGTCATTCAGGCCAGCCACAGTTGCACACTCGGTGCATCACACACGGCCTGACCCGCCGTCACTTTGGCCGGAGTCTTCAGCAGGCGGTTCACAATATCCTGCTTTCCCCCACCGACCACCAGGAAGATAAGCGCTTCGAAGCGTTTTAACAAGTCGGGTGTGACCGAGATCCGGTCCGGTTTTTCCTCTCGGGGAATCGCAATGGCATACGCACCCTGCCCCCGGGCGATATCGTCCGCCCCGAACAGGGACGCCGTGTGCCCATCCGACCCAAGCCCCAGCAATCCGAGCGTAAGCCGTCCTCCGCTCTTGACGAACTGTTTCAGATCCCGGTCATACTGAGCGGCCGCCGGTTTCAACCCGCCTCCGATATGCACCCTGAGCGTCCTGTCCTCAGGCAGGCCGAGGGCCTCCAGGGTGCGGCGTGTCCGACCGAAGTTGCTCTCCAGGGAGTCTTCAGGGACGTAGCGCTCATCCGAAAAACAGACAAGGCTGTCATCGGAACACCGGCATTTTCTCCGCACCAACTCCTGATAGGCCGGGAAAGGTGTGGAGCCCCCGGACAGCATGATGGCATGGGGTCGCCCGAACTCATGACTCAACTGCTGCTGCAGCAGGTCGGCCACCGCCGTCGTCAGCTCTGCCGCCGATCGAAACTGTCTCAGCCTGATCGTTGCCATACTTTCCTCCATTTTCCATAGAGTCTGTTGGCGCAACCCGCACTACGGGTAAAGGTTTTTCGTCCTGGCAAGGGCCTGATCCGCCCTGAAGACCTTACGTTATCACGGAATCGCTGAATCCAGATTTCCTGGCCAGTTCCGCGGCATTCGCCGGCCCGCTCCCGCCGAACGGGTAACGCAGGGGTACGAGTCTCCCCGTCTCCATTTCGTTCAGGACCGGTGCAAAGACGTCCCAGGCCGCCGCCAGTTCATCGGCGCGGATGAACAGGCTGCGATCTCCCTGAATCACGTCGAGCAGCAGGCATTCGTACGCGTCCGGAATCAGGGCGTCAAAAGCAGCCTTGTAGCGCAGATCAAGTTCCGTTCGTTGCAGCGCCATATTCAACCCCGGAACCTTGTTCATGATCTTCAGTTCAATCGCTTCATCGGGCTGAACACGGATGACCATCTCGTTTGCCTTCATTTCCCCCATCGAGGGATCGAAAATATCAGTTTCGACCGGCCGAAACCGGATGCGGACCTCGTTCACCTGGCAGTCCATGGCCTTCCCTGCCGTCAGAAAGAAAGGCACACCTTTCCACCGCTCATTTTCGATCGCCAGATGCGCGGCGGCATAGGTGGGTGTGAGAGAGTCGGGCGGAACGGTCGGTTCGCCCACATAGGCTGGCTGTCTTCCCGAGGCCGACGGGCCATACTGGCCGATCGCCACGTCGTCGACCGACAGGGGAGCCACGCACCTTAACAGCCGAACCTTTTCATCGCGGACCGCCTGGGCGTCGAACCGGGCCGGGCGCTCCATGGCCAGCAGTGCCAGAATCTGAAGCAGATGGTTCTGCATGACATCGCGGATGATGCCGAACCCGTCAAAATAACCGCCGCGTTGTCCCACCCCCAGCGGCTCTTTCCAGACAATGCTCACACTCTCGATGAAATGGCGGTTCCAGATCGGCTCAAAAATCAGGTTGGCAAACCTCAGAATCATCAGATTCTGAACGATCTCCTTGCCCAGATAGTGATCGATACGGTAGGTGAACTCCTCGGTGAACACTTTATGCATCTCATGAACCAGCTGGTCCGATGAGGACCGATCACGGCCGAACGGCTTCTCCACCACGATGCGGGACCATTCCCGGCGCGAGCCGCACGCCACCAGCCCGGAATCCCCCAAAGCCCTGGCGGCCTCCATGAAAACAGTCGGCGGAACGGCCATGTAGAACAGCCGGTTGATGGGACCCGTTCCCTCAATCCCGCGCATGAACTGGAACAGATCGAGAAAGGAATCGGACGAGGAATACTGACCGGAAACGTAATGGCAGCGCTTCAGGAATTCGGCCTCAAGCTCAGCGCAGGAGGCGTGCGGAACATACCGGCAGGTGAGATTCTGTTCGATCTTCGCCCGGAAGGCCGACTGGTCCATTACCGATCGGGCCAGCCCGAAAACCTGA
Organism: uncultured Verrucomicrobiota bacterium; assembly: GCA_964404035.1. Classification (GTDB taxonomy): domain Bacteria; phylum Verrucomicrobiota; class Kiritimatiellia; order CAIKKV01; family CAITUY01; genus CAMBRF01. The sequence continues at coordinate 34,861 of CAYOIT010000006.1, forward strand.
AAGTTGGGAGGCAGAAGCCCCTGGGAAAACAACGCGAACAAAGCAGGAAAGATCTTTCGCTGGGCCAGATCGCCCGAGGCCCCCACCACGACGATCCCCAGCGGAAGCCCCGCGCCATGTTCATTTCTTGGCATGTGACACCTTCTTCTTTCCGGGCACGCCTGCACAGGAAGCACAACGGGTGCCCGAGGTCTGGCCCACAAGCCACCCCTGACAGGCCGCGCATCGTGCATCGGAACACCATTGGCACATCTGACAGTCCGGGCAGGGATGCTTCTTGGTCTTCTTGCGAGCCGTCACTTCGCCTCCATCCTCCTGGGTTTCAAAATGATATAGGTCGGGAGGCCTTTGACCTCATAGTAGTCCAGAATATCCTTGGTGACCGGATCGTTCGGCTTTTCAGCCTGAAACTTGACAACCCGGTAAGTGGCCAGACGTTGCCGCACCGCCTCTGAACGGAACGTGGTCGCCTCCATGGCTTCGCAGTTCTTGCACCAAGTCGCCCAGAAATCGACAAACACCGGCACTCCCTGCGCCTGGGCTTCGGCCAACACCTTGGCCCAGTCCTCTGCCCGTTCAGGGCTGACCTGGAGAGACCCTTCCACCGGGGTTCCGGGCACGCCCGGCCCTTTCCAACCGCGATAAGCGAGCCCCGCGTAGTAAAACGCCAGCAGAAGAATGAACACCCCAAAGCCGTACTTCACCCAGTTCATCCAGGCGCCGGGTTTGGGGAGTCGGGCCAGTCCGCCGCCGGCCAGCGGCCAGGGCAGGGCCATCCCCACCCCCAGCATGAAAGGCAGCACCAGACCGATCACGGCTCCCTGGGCATAGAGATTGCCGGAGAGGATCAACACGGCAATCACCACCGGCGCCACGCACGCTCCCGCCAGCAGGGCCGCCACACTCCCCATCGTCAGGGCCGCCGCATAGCTTCCACGCTTGAACGCGGGGCCACGCGTCGCCCCGCCCTGGAAGCGGGTTAGGTCGATGGTGATCACATCGAACATGGCCAGGCCCAGAATCACAAATAGGATGGCGATGGCCAGGTTGAAACCAGGCATCGAGTTCAACGTGCCGAACTGCGCGCCGGTCAGAACCGCGACCAATCCCAGTGCGCCGTAAACCAGCGCCATGCCAAGCCCGTAGATGCCGCCCAGAACAAACCCTTTGGCATGGGAGGCGCCTTGAGTTCCTGTACCCAAAATGGCCAGGTTGACAGGGATCATGGGCAGCACGCACGGCGTCAGGTTCAAGAGAAGTCCGCCCATCAGGATGACGAGAACCGTCCACCAGGCACCAAACCGCCGGAGAAATTCCACAGGGTCGGCGCCAAAGAGGGCGACCCCGTTCCGGATACGGGCCCAGGTGCCTTCCGCCGGCTTCGATTGGCTGGAAGGCCGCCCTTCGGAGGCATCGAGAAAGGCCAGAAACTCTCCCGTGTTGAAGTAGCCAAACGTCCTTCCCACCACGTCGAAATCAGCTGATACATCACGCCAGCCAGGCGCGCCCCCGGCGGCCAGGGGCGAACGTTCCGTCTCCGGTGCCCGCATCCCGGCCGCAAGCTGGAAAGTCCGGGTTTCGGGGAAGAAGCAGAGCTTTTCACTGCACCCCTGATAGTGGACTTGCACGACCATTCCGGCAGGCCCCGGCTCCGCAGCCAGGTAAGCACTGGTGAAATCATTGGTGTAGGAATCCCGCACCGAACCGGAAAAAGGATCGCGATGGGAAACCGGCTGGGGGCGGTCGAGCAGCCTTAAGGGGTGAGGCTCAGCCTTGAGATTGGCGCTGAGCGTGTCGGCATAAAGGTAGTGCCCTGGGGGCACACGAAACGCCACCTCAACCACCGTGTTCGTTCCCCGGCGGGTCAGCCGGGCATCAACCCCGAAGGGATCGACGGCCGCAGCCGTTCCGGCCAGCAACACCAGCATTACAGCAAGGCTTCCGCTCCTGCGCATGGGACGCCTCCTCCCAGGTTCAGCCGTTACGCTTCAGGTTCCTTGGGCCACTTCACAATCGTCTGAAGAATCTCCCTGACAAAGGAACACTCACAATGAGCCGGACAACTCCGCAACTCAGCTCTATTCAGGCAATACCCCGGGCAATTGCTCGCTGAGGACCTTCGCCTCTCGAATATGGGCCCCTCGGACAGATCAAAGAAGTCTCCGGCCGGCACCGACAGTGTGGTTCTACAGGACGTCCGCGAATGGTTGAAGAGAAAATAGCCTTCTCTCAACAACTCGAAATGGGCCTGATAGCCGATGGCCACAACCTCGGGGTCGCCAAGGAAATCCGCCCTTGTCGCCCATCTGTGCTCGCAGCTTGAGCAAATCCTGAACGGCACAATCCATTCCCTTCAAAAGAACGGGCGACCTTTCGGCCGCCCGCCGTTCGCCCGATCACAGTCGGCTGGAGGCAGGCGTCTAGGCCTTCGCTCCGCGCTTACCCAACTGCTTGTCAATCATCAGCAGGGTTCCGGTCGAACTCCCGGCCATCTTGAGCATGCCAAGAATCTCGTTATCGTTCGCCTCTTCCTCCACCTGTTCCGTCACATACCATTGCAGAAGAATCTGGGTGGCATAGTCTTTCTCGGCGACAGCCAGATCCATCAAGTCATTGATGCTCTTCGTGATGAACCGCTCATGCTTGATGGTGGCTTCAAACATATCCAGCAGCGACTTGAACCCGATGGCCGGTTTCCCGATAGCCTCAAGTTCCACTTCCGCTCCCTGTTCGAGCAGATACTTGCAGAACTTCATCGCATGCCCTGTTTCCTCCTGATACTGAGCGAGGAACCATGCGCCGGCTCCTTTCAACCCCTTGTTGGTGGCTTCCGCCGACATAGCCAGATACAAGTAGGCCGAATAGAACTCCTTGTTGATCTGCTTGTTGATGGCTTTCTGAAGTTTATTACCGATCATTGTGTCTCCTTTTATCAATCTGTTCAGGCTTTCCACAATCCATGCAGATTGCAGAACTCACGCGCCACCACATCCGTGGCGGTAACGCCCTCGAACACCGCCACGGGCTCCTGTCCCGGCTTCAGGGCCTGCCGGAGGACTTTGTCGCCGACCAGCAGTTCGATCCATTCGATGTAATGCTTCTCTTCCATCGGATGGAGAATGCTGCCCACAGTCACCTTGATCCCGTTGGGAACTCGGGAGATCACGGGCACGTGTTTCTCCTTCGAGGCCTCCACGGTATTCTCGACAAACAACTTCATCGGCTTGTCACAGCACACGAGGTTGCCCCCTGCGGCGTGAAGGACCTCCACAATGTTACCGCACGATTCGCACTTAAAAACGTTCAGTTTCTCGGTCATGGTTTCTCCTTTTTTTGTCCAACTCTGGCGCGTTACCAGTTCTCCGCCAGCACTTCGAAATGAGCACGCGGATGCGCACAGGCGATACACACGTCCGGGGCCGCCGTTCCGGTATGGAGATAGCCGCAGTTGCGGCAACGCCAGACGACTTCCTGATCGCGGCGGAAAACCTTTCCAGCCTCGATGTTCGCCGCCAGGTCACGATACCGTTTGCCGTGCTGCTTTTCGGCAACCGCGATCGCCTCGAATACATTGGCCAGATCATCCAGCCCTTCCTCACGGGCCGTCTTGGCGAAACCGGGATACATCTCCCGCCACTCGTACTCCTCGCCCGCGGCGCCTGCCTTCAGATTATCGACCGTCTCTCCCACCACTCCTGAGGGAAACGTCGCCGTAATCTCAAGCTCTCCGCCTTGAAGAAACTTGAACAACCGGTGGGCGTGCTCCTTCTCCTGGTTGGCCGTCTCCTCGAAGATGTCCGCAATCTGAACCAATCCTTCCTTGCGCGCTTTGCCGGCAAAGAAAGTATAACGGTTTCGGGCTTGTGATTCGCCCGCAAAGGCCGTCAGAATATTGCGCTCGCTCCGGGTCCCTTTTAACTTGATCGCCATCGTCTCTATTCTCCTCATTCCTGAACTGAAAACTCACTCTTCCCTACACCGCAATCGGGACAGACCCAATCGCCGGGAATATCATCAAAAGCCGTGCCAGGCGCGATGCCATGATCAGGATCGCCTGCCTTGGGATCGTAAACATACCCGCATACGTTGCATACGTACTTCATATCAGACTCATCCCTTCCTTTCTTGTTGGATTATACTAACCCATTCCATCGCTTCAACAACAGACAAAACAGGCCCCTGGCACCCTCTCGTCAGAAGCCTGTCCGAAACTACTTGTTCAAAAGTGATTTCAGGTGGGCAATATACCCATCAGCCCCACCCTCCTGATAGCCTGTTCGCGCCAACTCCTTGCCCTCAGCATCCAGCAGTAGAATGGTCGGAAACCCTTCCACCCGGAACCGCTCAGCCAAGGCTTGGTTCGCTCGCTTGACCTCATCGCTCTGGTCCGAGCGACGCGGAAAATCAACCAGCAGCAGGACCAGGTTGTCTTTCGCATAATCTTTGAACGCGGCCTTGGAAAACACTTCCTTCTCCAATCGGATGCACCACCCGCACCAGTCCGATCCTGAGAAATCCACAAGAATCGGCACTTTTCTGGCTGCCGCTTGCGCCTTGGCCTCGTCCAGGGAAGTAAGCCACGTGACCGGGCTCCCGCCTTCCTGGGCTGCTGCTGCCGAATCGTCCTTCTGTGCCTTGCAGGAAATCAACGTCGCACACAGGACGATATAACTTATCGCCAACATTCGACTGAACATGGGACCCTCCTTTTCTTCGCTTGTCTTCATGATGCCCTCACCTCCACACCTTTTCCTGTGAGATTCCGAGCCTGATGCACCAAGTGTTCACGCTGGGCCTCTCCTCTGATCCGGTAGGCGCAGTCTTTGACGAGACCGAACAGACACATGCACCCTTCGTCCGGCGCCTCATCATTTGCCGAGTCTGCAAAGGATATTAGCTCGCTGGACAAATAGATCAACTGCTCAATTCTTTGGGTAGGTGCGTCCATAATAGTCCCTTCCGGCTCGGTGCCGCTCTTCATCCATCGCAAGTCACCAATTAACCCGTTCTCACTTATGCAAGATGTGTGCCTGAAAAGGATTGATCCTTACCCCCATCTCTTCAATCTGTTCGTGGAGAACCGTTTACAGAATATCAATCACGGCTTTGGACCGGGTTGCTGTCTCACGACAGCCGACTCAACTGTCTCTCATGCTGTTCCCGCAACACCAACCTTGAGTCGGCGCAACCCCGGGCCGGGTCTTGCCGGGAGGCCACCCCGCTCAAGGAGAAAGCGGGAAACCAGAGGCCACTCTCGATGAGCGTCTCCCACTGGTTTTGACTTTCATTTTGCAGCCCCGCTGATAGACTGCCCCCCTCACACAAGCGGAGTACTCTAAACATGATTGAAGCAGGGAAAACATATCTTGTCATGGGACTGCTGGACCCTGACTCCATCGCCTACGCCATCGGACGCACGATCGAACGTTTCGGGGGCAAAGTGATTTACACGGTCCAGAACGAGGTGCTGAAGCGCCGGTTTCTCGACAGTCGCAAGACCCTGACCGACGCCGAGAAAGCCGCACTGGATTACCGGTTCTGCGATGTTTCAAAGACGGAGGAAATCCAGGCGCTCTTCGCAGGACTTGGCCCGCTGGCGGGTGTGGTTCATTCGGTCGCCTTCGCCAATCCCAAAACCTGCCTGGGGCAGGAGTTTCACACCGACGCCATGGAAGATATCCATAAGTCTTACCAGGTCAGTTGCGTCTCCCTGGCCGAGGTCGCCAAGTATGCCGTTCCCCATATGCCGGAAGGTGGCGCCATCGTGGCGCTCTCGTTCGACACGCAACATGTTTACCCGCTCTACAACTGGATGGGCGTACACAAGGCCGCGCTCGAGGCCCTGGCACGCGCCCTGGCACGCCGCCATGGACGCGAGCTGGTGCGCGTGAACATCGTCTCCGCCGGCCCGTTGGTCACCACCGCCGCCAGCAAGATCCCCGACTTCGAACACATCGGGAAAATCTGGCAGCAGAGCAGTCCGCTCGCCTGGGACCCCGTCAAGGACAAACAGGCGGTGGCGGATGCGGTGGCGTTTCTGCTCAGCCCGCTGGCACGCCGTATCACCGGTCACGTTCTCCCCGTCGACGGGGGTGCGGCGATCATGGGCGGCCCGTTAATGGACTTCGAGAAGCCACCCGGAGGTTGACACCACTACGAAAGACGCGAAAAACGCGAAAAGGATATGTTGTCAGCCTTTCCTTTCGCGCTTTTCGCGTGTTTCGTAGTGAGAATCCGCTTTTGGACTTACACCTTCAACTGCCCCGGGCGCAACGTCTTGACCACCCACGGGAGACCGTGCAGGTTCAGTTTCTCCATGAAAGGATCCGGATCGAACTCCTCCACGTTGAACACCCCCTTGCCCTGCCAGGTGCCGGAGACCATCATCATGGCCCCGATCATGGCGGGAACGCCGGTGGTATAGGAAATGGCCTGCGCCTTGACTTCCTTCCAGCATTCCGCGTGGTCGCACACGTTATAGATGTAGATCCGGCGGGGTTTCCCGTCTTTCACGCCCTCGATCATGCACCCGATGTTCGTCTTGCCTTTGTAGTTGGCGCCCAGTGAGGAAGGCTCGGGCAACAATGCCTTGAGGAACTTCAGCGGTACCACCTCATGGCCTTCGTACATCACCGGGTCGATGCGGGTCATGCCCACATTCCCCAGCACGCGCAGATGCGTCAGATACTCCTGACCAAAGGTCATCCAGAACCGGATGCGTTTGAGTCCCTTGATGTTCTTCACAAGCGATTCCAGCTCCTCATGATACATCAGGTACATCTCCTTGGGACCCACCTCGGGAAAATCGAAGGTCTGATGAACCGAGAGCGGGTCAGTTTCCTTCCACCGGCCCCGTTCCCAGTACTTGCCGCGCTGGGTAATCTCCCGGATATTGATCTCGGGATTGAAGTTCGTCGCAAACGCCTTCCCATGGGATCCGGCATTGCAGTCCATGATGTCCACCGTGTGGATCGCGTCAAAATAGTGCTTTTGGGCATAGGCGCAGAAAATGTTGGTCACGCCGGGATCGAAACCGGACCCCAGCAACGCCATAACGCCCGCCTTCTTGAACCGCGCCTGGTACGCCCACTGCCACTTGTACTCGAACTTGGCCTTGTCCGGCGGCTCGTAGTTGGCCGTATCCATGTAGTTCACACCCGTGGCCAGGCAGGCGTCCATGATGGCAAGATCCTGATAGGGCAAAGCCACATTGACCACCAGATCCGGCTTGAAACTGCGGATCAGCCGGACGACGTTCGCGGGCACATCGGCATCGACCTGGGCCGTTTGAATCTTGCGTTTGAGCTGGGCGGCAATGGCCTTGCACTTCGACTCGGTGCGACTGGCCAGACAGATTTCCGTAAACACCTTCGGGTTCTGTGCGCACTTATGCACCACCACCCCACCCACTCCGCCCGCGCCGATGATCAGTACTCTGCTCATACGTTTTGACTCCATCGCACCATGGTTACAGATCCAGCGAACCCCCGCGAGGTTCCACCTCAAAATCGCTTCGCATCGTAATGGGTTCACGCGCGAACGTCAATTTGTCGGTTACCCGAAGAGCCGCATGGCTTTTCCCCATGCTTGCTTAGGGAACCTCACCCGTCCTCCTTAGCCGTTGACATTGGTTCCGTTCGTGCTATTCATTCATCAACTTCAGAAAAAACTTTCTTCCACTAGAAGAGGGTTTGTTCCGGCACTCGCTGGACGCAGCGAAACAATTCAAGGAGGAATGGCGATGAGAGCTCGTGTTGTCATGGTATCGGCGCTTGTTGGAATGATGGCAGCGTGCGCACTCGGCGGAGCGGAACCGGAAGCCCCTGCTACTGAGTGTCCATTCGGTAGGAAGAGCGACCCCAACAGCCCTATCGCCATTACCCTGACCTTGAAGAGCCGCGATGCGGCGGAGGGAATCAAGGCGCACGTCGAGATCGTGAACCGACATGAATCCCCCTTTGTTCTGCACACCTGTTCAGGACAACACTTGTGCTGCGTAAAGGATCTCCATCCCATGCTTGCCTATGACGGCACCGGCATCGGCCTCACCGATTTCTGCAAGGAAGCCAAGCCTACGTCTCAGGAAGTCGTCCTGCAGCCGGGCAAGTCCTATGCGTTCGAACTCCAGATCCCGGCCCAGCGTATCCCTGCCAATGCAGGAAAGACGGGAAAGAAGCCCTGCCTGTTCCTTTCCTACCAGCTCACGACAAATACCGCGGTCTACTCAAACGTTGTGGCCGCGGACCTGCCGTAGGAACAGGTCGCTTTTCTTGATTCTTGACCCTGATGGCATCTTACCCCGCGATGTTGCGGGGTGTCGATAGGGAGGCTACGATGAACGTGAGCTATCGCCTGGCGCTGGCGTTGATGATCTTCACGGCCGGCCAAGTGCTGGCGGTCACCCCCGACGATCGGAACCGGAACGATCCCTCGGCCTATTTCGACAGTGTCACCTCTATCACGTCAGCTCCCTCCGATTTCTTCATCCAGGTGTCGTCCGTGCGGCGAGGGTTGCCGGCCGACCGTGCCGGATTGAAGGCGGGAGACAGCATCGTCGGCATTGATGGGGTGCGGGTTCGCAACCTCAAGGAATACAACCTCATCCGGTTCTTTTACGATCAACGTCCCGCCGTGGCGCTCACCATCGTTCGCGACGGCAAACTCATGGCCCTCACCATTCCGGATCCGAAGCCTGTTCGGTACGGCGGATTCGACATGACGGACCACACCCCGCGCTTTCTAGCGGCCTTGAAGTCGGCCGGCATTCTGACCGATGACCTCTTCCCTGAACCTTTTCCCGGCATCCGATCCGCCGCCACGAACGATCTGATCAACCTCCTCGTCGAGCCATTCCTCGACGCCGAGGACACCTCGCTCGAACCTGGCTCCGACACCGCGATCGCCCTGTCCTCTTTTCCCGCGCGGGGTCAGGAGGAGATCATCGCCCTCTTGGCCACAAACACTCCCGCCGATCGCGAATGGGTGCGAGGACTGCTCAAGGTTTACGGTCGGCTCCTCTTCGAGAAGCCCGCCGAGGCAATCCGCATGATGAACGAGGCCACGCTGTCCGCACGCCAACCGAAACCGTTCCTCGGCAGTCTGCTTCAGTTCTACAGGAAGGTCGCGGAACACCCGATGTCTCAGGATGAAGTCGCGCCCCTGAAGGCGTATCAGGTGGATGCTCACTTCTTTGCGCTGTGCTACCCGTATCCGATCACGCCGGGCACTCGACCCTACACCTTCCCAGCCGACCCGACCTTTCAGGACAACTTCTCGAAAGCTTTCACCGGCTCGAAGACGCGGGTCATTTTCCAGGATGAACTGGCAGGGGTGGCCATGACCCTCGCAGGCCTGAAAGAGGGCGACCCCGTCGAGCGCTATATGCGGCAGGTCAAGGCGGCGGTCCTCGACTTCGAGAACCACGGAGGATGGCCCTACCGCAGCGCGCTGATCTGGTCGGCGAGCCAGAGTGACACCATGATTACGGGACTCGTGCAACGGCTCGCGCAAAGGCCGGAGGAACGAACGGAGATCGGACTGAGTCTCATTGGGCCCTCCATGATCGCGGGTGACGAAGAGACCTTCCGGCAGGCTTGCGGCATAGCACTGGAAGCCGGTCCAAAGGTTTCAGCCCTGGCCCACTGGATCATCGATGCGGCCATCTCTGTGAGAGGCAACCTCCCCCCGGGCCACTGGCGGGAAATCGCGATATCGACCGACAATGCCCGACGGATTCCGCCCGTCTATGCCTATCTTCAGCGGACGAGTCCCGGTTTTGAGCGCCGCTGTTCCGCCGGTTGGTCCATGATTGACGGGGCTTTCCACGGCGATGTCGTCGGCCCGAGTTCGTACTGCTTCGCCATGCCTCTTGTCGTGGCCAAAGCCTTGGAGAAGCCCGTGGATGCCAGGCATCTCCCGGACCTCGCCGGGGTACCGGAGGGCTCCGCGGCTTCCGATGAGATCGAGAAGGCTGCCGCTGAATGGACGTTCGTTCTGGCCTTCAATCCTGACCCCAAATATGTGAATGCCTTCCTGAAGCTGACTCCCCGTCTGGGAGCAGGCAAGGCCTTCGATGTTATTCGACAGGTCATCCCGTATCACCAGACCTTGTGGAACCATGGTTACACGGCGAACGGTCTGATCATCAAAGACGTATACAAAACGTTTTTTGCCGATGTGGAACGCCGGCACTACCGTGAGACCGTGGCGGCGCTGGAGAAGCTGAATAATGACGATCCGGAGTTACCTCGCAAGATTGCTGACCTCTATGCCACAGCCGGTGTGCCCAGCGTAGGCCTCTTGCTGTCCAAGAAGCTGAAAGAGGCCGGCCATAGCGAGCTTTCCGGAAGCTATCAGCAGCGGGCTGTCGATTTTTGGGACGGGCTGCTCCTCGCCTTCCCTCACGACCTCAACGCCCACGTCTGGCCGTGCCGGGATCTGGCCTCCACGCCGGGCTTCGAGGAGGTGTTCGACCGCTATGACCTGACGGAACAGAACGGCAACGCCAACCTTGAGACCCGACTCAAGGCGATGCTGCAGGTGTACCGGGCGATCACTGAGTCGTACCGCGGCCAGTACGACGCCACGGTCGAAGAATTGGTCCGGTCAAACGTCCCCGCACTGCAAACGGCACAAGTCGTCTCGCTCTACAATGGCGAGACCTATCCCGCTTTCGCCCAGCTCCGAACCCAGCTGGTGACCGATCTCCGTAAGGCGGGACGGCTGTCGGCCGAGCAGGAACTCAAGGTTCAGCCTTTCCTGCCTTCCAAGGGGAAATGAAAGGATACGGGAATCATCACCCGCCGCCCTAAAGACCAGGATCCGCTCCCCTCTTGAATTCTTCAAAGAATTCGCGAGTTCGTTTGTCTAATAGGTTACAGGAGCAGTAATGGAGAACGTGGTGGACGAACAACTGGTGCGACAGTACGTGCAGTCAGGCGAACTGCGCCACTTTGACACCTTGGTCCGCCGGCATATCGCGAAGGTGAGGGCCATGATCTATCCCATGGTATTGAATGACGCTGATGCGGACGAACTCACCCAGGAGGTATTCTGCAGGGTGATCGGCGGCATTCATGGCTTCGATCACCGCGCCGCCTTCGCAACCTGGCTCCATCGGATTACGATGAACACCACCTGCACCTTTTTGAAGCGACGGAGCCGAAACCCCGTGGAACACCGCGACAGGCCGCCGGATCCGCCCGCGGCCAGGCATTCGCATCCAGACGAGAGGCTCATGTCGCAGGAGGACGACGCTCAACTGACGGCAGCCCTGGCCGACCTCTCGCCATCGCTGCGCGCAGCGATCGTTCTGACGACCATTCAGGGAATGACCGTCCGGGAGGTAGCCCAGGCGGAGGGATGCCTCGCCGCCACCCTTTACTGGCGTTTGCACCAGGCCAGGAAGCAACTGCGCGTAAGCCTGAGCCCAAAGGGGGAAACATGAACTTCGAAGCCCGATTGAAGCAGTGGGCGGCCCGGCATGAGGCGTCACCCGCCAAACTCGCCGACCTTGCCGCTCAGGTTGTTGTCGAAGCGGCGCGCCACCGTCATGCCGATACCAGCGCACCCGCATTAGCGTCGATGCCTTTCCTTGGCAGACTGGGATATGCCCTGACGGGCGCCGTCGTGGCCGGGGTCGTCTTTGTGCTCTGTGCGCGACAGGGGGAGCCGCAGGCGAGTCGTTCCGAATCCGCGGCCGCCATGGCCAAGCCCACGGCGGATCAAGTGACCACGGTGAGCCGGCTCTTTGCCGAAACAGCCCGCCTCTTCCCAAAACGGCTCCGGTGGATCGCACAATCCAACGGCGACATGGGATTGGGCGTCGAAGCGGCTGATCAGGACTGGCCCTGCGACACGCCGCCCATGCTGGTTCGGCTGGTCGTCGTGGCGAAAACCGGCACGGAGACGGCATGGCGACAGGTGTGGGCGACGGATGTCGTGCTTCGTGGCGAGGACTTGGCTGAGATAACGCCGAACCGGGATTCAGCCAACAAGGTCACCCTCTGGGTCTACCCACTGCAGGACGGCAAACTGGCCGTCGATACCGGCGTGAATCTGGACGAACCGCTCAAAATCGCCTCCCGGCTAAGCTCCGTTGTCAAGAACGGCGAGCCGGCCGAGGTGGCCACGGTTCGCCTGGGTGATACGGAATACAGGCTCTTTCAGACGGTGCAACCGCTCCACGGCGCGAAAGGACGCACCATATGATCCTGACAATCTACAGGGTTCTCATACCCGCCCTTCTCATGGGCGCCGTTGCGGCGCGCGCGGAGCCGCCGGTGACCGTCACCGTGCAGGAACCGTGGTCGAATGTGTTCGCGGGAAAAGAAATGGTCTTCCACGCCATACTGGCGGCCGGCGAGCCCTTCGACGGCCGGGTGGTGTGGCAGTTTGGCACCGATGGCCGCACCATCGCACGGGGGGAACGTGCTGTGAAGGCGGGACCGGCCATGCCCGCGAGCGTTGAGATGCGGATCGATGTACCACCCGTCAAACCGGGTGTGATCATGCAGACGACCCTTTCCATGAGTGCCGTGCCCGCCGGAAGCGATAAGGAGGCCGCAACTCTGGACAGGACGCTCTGGGTGTTTCCCGAAGACCCGTTCACGGGGCGCGCCGAATGGCTGAAGAAGCTTAACCTACGCCTCTTCGACCCCGCCGGCGCAACCGCTAAACTGTTCACTGAGTCCGGGATTCCTTTCACCGAAACGCGTAACGTGGACGCCTTGACGGTCGGAGACAACGGCCTTCTGGTTGTGGGCGAAGGGGTGTCGTTCAGGGAATACCGAGGTCTGGCCGGGAGCCTCCTCAAAGCCGCGGCAGCAGGTAGGCCAATCCTGTGCCTGGCGCCGAACGGCGGCGAAATGCTACTGCCTGATCCGGACGATCACTCCCTTCCCCAGCCTTCCAGTCTGGTGTTTCATCGGCAGGATGTGATCAACCAACTCGACAAACGACTCGATGCCAACGGGTGGAAGGGTGGCAAAGCCGCGACTGGCTTGAAATTGAGGGGCGACCGAGGCCAGGTTGTGGCCGAGGTCGCGAACGATGCGGCAGCGTGGCCGTGGATGGAAGTCGGATTCCCCAAAGGAAGCGGCAAGCTCGTTGTTTGCGGGTTCACGATCATTGACGGCTGGGCGGCATCGCCCACGCCACGGTTTCTTCTCGTAAAGGTGTTGGAGCACGTGTCGGGTAGCAAAGTGAACGAATAGAGGAGCAGTATCATGAAGACAGCATGGTTGGCCATGGCGGCGGTTATTGGACTGGGTGCGGCGACGTGGGCTCTGGCAGCCGATGTGCCGGCGGTTTACCCTACGGCGATCTTTCCATTCGAGGAGCGCGGCAGCGGGGTCAAGGATTACGGAGCGAAGGTGAGCGACATCCTGTTCGCCGCACTGGCCGGCAACCCGGACCTGTATCTGGTTGACCGGCAGGACATGAGGAAGACCCTGGATGAACAGGAGCTGAACCTCTCAGGCATGGTGACGCCTGACCAGGCCATCAAGGTCGGCAAACTGACGGGGGCCAAGATCCTGGTGACCGGTTCGATTATCGAAGCCGACAAAACGGTGTACTTGGTGGCAAAACTCATTGGAACCGAGACGAGCCGCGTGTTGGGTGAGTCCGTGAAGGGACGAACCAGCGACGAGATCGCCCCGCTGGTCGAGCAACTGGCCAAACAAGTGGCCGATTCCATCATCAAGAACGCCGACAAACTCGTTGCCAGGGAAATCAAGATCGAGGACCGCATCGCCGCTCTCAAGAAGGAACTCGGTGACGCCAAGCGGCCCACCGTAATGGTCCGAATTACCGAACGCCATGTAGGACAGGCCACGATCGATCCCGCCGCTGAAACCGAAATGACCCTGTTCTGCAAGGAGACCGGCTTCGAGGTGCTCGACCCGAAGACGTCGGAGAACAAGGCGGACATCCTCATTCAAGGCGAAGGGTTCAGTGAGTTCGCGATGCGCCGGGGCAACATCGTCAGCGTCAAGGCAAGAGTCGAGATCAAGGCGATCGACCGAAAGACCGACAAGATCATAGCCATCGACCGCCAGACCGCCGTAGAGGTCGATCTCACCGAGCAGGTGGCAGGCAAGAAGGCCCTGCAGAAGGCGGCGGAAGCCATTGCCGAGCGGATGTTGCCGAAACTGGTGAAGAAGTAGGCACGGGATGGCCTGGAGACCTGATTGACCGGACAGGATGATCAGAACGGACTCCTGGGCAAGCTCACTTTGCTCACGCGCGTCTATGCGAATGACAGGCTATGAAGAACCCGATGGACCGACAGCTTGAGAAACGGCTTTCCGATCGCGCTGTCGCCATCGGGCGCGAAGGGAATGTCGCGGCAGTCGAAGAACTGCTGGAGTTGCTGCGTTCGTCGTCCGCCAACGCCCGCCGACTGGCGGCGTCGGCATTGGGAAAGCTGGCTTGGATGGGTGCGGACCAAGCGAGGGCCGTTGCGGCGCTCGCGCCTGTGGCGCGACGCGACCCTCACGCACAGACACGGCAGTACGCGATCAAGGCCCTCAAGGGTTACGGGGCGGCGGCTCAGTGCTGTCTGTCCGATCTGCGTGACATGGCCGCCAATCCCGGTGAGAAGGACTACATTCGGAACGATGCCGCCGCTGCCGTCGCCTTCATCGAAGAGGCCCTGCGAGTCGCCGTGTCCGCCGCCACACACCTTTGCCAGCGCTGCAGTGCACCAGTCACGGCACCGGAGTTCGCGCGTTCCCATCAGGCGTTTCAGCGCGTTCACTGTGATCGTTGTTTCGACGAGGTGTTTCTGGAGCGGCGCAATTTCGAGATGCAGGTGGAGATTAACAAGACCATTGAAGCTCGCGATGGCACCGTCGTGCAGTCTCAAGGCGAGCGGCGCATCGCCGAGTGGCTGACAGCCCACAGGCTGGTCTATCGCTACGATGCGAAGTTCCGCATTATCGGCGAGTTCCAGATTCGGCCGGACTTCTACCTGCCGGAGCTTGACGTCTACATCGAATACTGGGGCATGGATACTCCCCAGTACAAGATGAGCATGTACAAGAAACAGATGCTCTACCAGCAGGAAGGCAAGAGACTGGTCTCAGTCTTCCCGAAAGATCTGCCGGGTCTGGATGGCTTGCTGGGATCAAAGATGAATCTGTTTGGTTTTCATCCGAGCGCTGGCGCGCGTAGCGAAGTCAGCCACGGTGAAAGCGACCCGAAAGCGGGTCAGAATGCGGAACAACCCTGAAATGAAACCCATCCTCACTTTGTCACTGCTTCTAGCCCTCCTTCCGCCGTTCGCGCGGTTGGTGGCAGCCAGCCCCGCCGCCACCAATGCGACTCCAATAACAGCGCACATTGCCCCCTTCAGCGACGCCACGGCCGGCAAAGCCTGGAGTGGCATCGATGCAGCGTTGCGCGATCTCCTGATGGCCGCCGTCTCGCGCGATACCGATGTTGCGCTAGTGGACCGCGAACACTTGGACCAGGTACTGCGGGAACAGAAACTCACCCTCAAGGACCTCATCGATCCCGCCACGGCGGCCCGCGTGGGCAAGCTCTTGGGCGCGAACCGCCTCGTGACGGGCACCGTAATGGTCCCGGACGGGCAGCAGTTGCTGGTCGCGGCACACGTGCTCGATGTCGATACCGCCACGGTGTTGAAGACGTGCCAGGCGAAGGGACGGCCTGAGGATCTGCTCGATCTGACCATTGACCTCGGGCGGCAGGTGGCCGAGGCCCTCAAGGTGCCGTTTGCGCCGGCCGCCGTCACCGCGATCGATACCACGCCGATCGCGTCGCTGCACTTTCTGCGGGGGCTGGGGTATTTCCACGCCGGCAACGCGGAGGCCGCCGTCATGGAGTTCATGACCTGTCTGGACGCGGCCCCGGATCATCCCACAGCGCGCTACTGGATGGGACAGTGCTATTTCAAGATGGGCGAGTTTGCACACGCCCGGATCGAACTCGATCGCTTCGCGCCATCGGCATCGGCAGGGCCCGAACTCGAGACAACACAGAGTCTGCTGATCGAATGCCGCAAGCGGGTGGCGGAGAGTGCGACGAATGGTACGCTAAAGGCGGGAGGTGAGCAGTGAAACGCGCGAAAGGGCGGCGGCCACTGTTCTTCCTGCTCCTCTGGGCAGGCACAGGTCTGGCTGGTGCCCAGGCGCCAGCCCCGCAAACCGTGGCAGTAATGGAGTTTGCCGCGACGCGCACGGGACCCGACCAGGCGGAGAACGAATGGTTGACCAAAGGCCTTTCCGACCTGTTGATCGGTGATCTGGGCCAGGCAACGGGATTGCGGGTGGTGACGCGCGAACATGCCTTGATGCTCGCGGAGGAGGCGGGGCTGCGCGCCGAACTGGCCGACAGGGCCCAACTGCCACAGGAGGAAGCCCGGAAACTTACCACCTACTTCAAGGTTGATCGGGCGGTTTTCGGCACTTACACCATCGAAGGCGACCGCATCACCCTGCAGGCCCAGGTGATCGGCGTCAGCAACGGGACGGTCATGGCCCGCTTTGCGGAGGAAGGCGCGCTATCACAGGCGCTGGATGTCGAAAAGGGACTGGCCCGCAAGGTTTTGGCGTTCTTTTCAGGCAAAGATGCGCCCGCGACCAAGGCGGCGCTGCCGAAGTGGACGGATTCCACGGCGGCCGCAAAGCGGCTCTATGAGGGCGTGGGTGCATTCGATGCCGGGCAGTACAACCTGGCCTGGTATCGCTTTCGTCAGGCGCTGAAGACCGACCCGAACTACGCGGATGCGCGCTACTGGGGAGCGCGCATGTATTACTACCGCCAGGAATACGATCACGCCCGAATCGAGTACCAGCGTTTCGTCAACGACTACCCCATGCATGGCCGCGTGGGCGATGCGGTCATGGAGTACGTGCACACCCAGGAAGGAGGAGGGTGCGAAGCGACCAACGTGCTGAATGTCTATCGCGCCTTCCGCGAGCGCGGGTTCCAGAACGTTGAAGTTCACAACCAGGTGGACTATGTGGGCACCTCGCCGCTTTCGGACTGGCTGCTCAAACGCGAGCAGCAGGCGCTCGTCTATCTCGGCCGCCTCGGAGAAGCCTACAGCCTCCTCGGACAAGACCTGCGCAACCCGCGGCAAGGCGGGAACTGGCAGGATGAATCCCGGAATCTGATGTCCTCAATCGCGGAGAAGGCGGAAGATGAGTATGGCGAACGGCTGCGCAGCGAGTTTGTGCCTTACAAGGACATCGAACTGACGATCGAGCATCCCGAGGCCGGTGAGGATCTCACTGGCCAGCCGCTAAAGGGACTCGCCTACAGGTGGGGCACCAACTACCGCATCCTGGCCCCGCCAAGCTACGCGTTCAAGACGGTAAAGGCCCACGTCATCAGTACTGGCGATCCGGCGTTTAAATCCGTCAGCCGGCTGTCAGTCCGGAGATACCGTTATGTGGACATCAATCCCTGCTGGGTCAGCAGTACGAACCCTGAACCCCGCCTCGACCACGTGGTCAACGTGACCATGCCGCCGGGATGCACCTGGTTCTACCTGCGGCCCGAGTTCGACGGACGGAGCGGAAATTCCAGTCCACGGGACGGCTCGCAACAGAAGAGCGCGGCCAGTTTCGACGGGTGGCGAGTCGAGGCCGAATGCGTGCCGGCAGGAAACGGGCGCCTGCATCTGGAGGTCACCAACACGCATGAGTTCAGGGTCCTCGTCGATGGCATCTACACGCGGTGTTACAACGGTTCGCTGGGCGCGATCTCCGCGGGTGAACACAAATTGCGGGTGGAGAGCATGTGGGCGGGCGGAGCCTGGGGGTTCGCGCCCTTCGAGACAAACCTGACCGTGACCGCCGGTCAGACGCAGCGGCTGCGCCTGGATCTGCGACTGGCCAATGCAGCGCGCGAGGCGGGCTGGCAGGAGCCTGTGGGCATTGCCCTGGACTACCCCACCTTCAAGCATCGGCCGCGGCGCAACATGAATTGGCGTAACGGTCCTCCGTCCATCGCCGTCAACGCCCGCACCGGCGTCCGCGTTGCCCTGTGGGCCCACCTGGATGATCTCTGGGTCTCCGTGAGCACAAATGGGGCGGCGTGGACGGCGCCCGATACCCTTCCGTCGCCGGTGAATTCGGCGCACGTCGATATCAACCCCCGCCTCATCCTTGACGATCGCGACCGGTACTGCCTGCTTTTCCTGTCCGACCGCGGGCAGGAACGCAACCTCTGCGCCTACGCCAGTTGGTCGCGGGACCTGAAGGCATGGTCGCGTCCCGTCCAGGTCAGTCCAGCGCATTACAGCGACCTCGATCTGATTCAGGACGCCGAAGGGCAGTATGTTCTGGCCTGTGCGCTGGCGTCCGACAAAGCATCGCCCGGGGGCGAAATGCAGATTCGAACCAGCCGAGATCTCGTCACCTGGCCTGATTCGGTGGGAATTCGTGTGGAAAACAAGCCAGGGAACCTGGCGATCCGCCAGGATGCAGACGGAGAGTATCATCTGGTCTGGTCATGGGCCGCGAATGCAACAACCCTCGCCTACAGTTACGGCCCGGATCTGCGGAAATGGTCGCCGACCGAGACGATCCCGGCGCAGCTTCCGTTCGCTCCTATGAGCCTGTCCATGGAGGTGATGGGGGATGTGCTCGTGGTGGCCTCCTGCACAGAAGATCTTTTGTACAACGGGGCGGAGGTGTTCGCCCTCTGTGGCCGCTCCTTGCACACGAACAAGCCGGCATGGAGGCCCATGGTTGTCCCGGCTCACACGATTGTGGGTATGCCGAGTCTGGCGTGCGATGCAACCAGGACAAACCTGCTGTTATCCTGGCAGGTGGGCGACCTCTTCCTCAACCCGTCCCGATCATCAGGCCCGGTGTATGTCATGGCCGGCCACCCGCCGTTCGCTCCGGATCCGGACCCCATCAAGCCGGCAAAGCTCAATCAAGTGGCCTCTGCCGCTCTCAAGAAGCTTACAGCGGGGCAGTCGCTCAGCCAGAAGGAAAGGGATGACTGCCATGCGGCTTATCAGGAGTACTACCTCGCCCTTGTCAAACGTGTCCGTAATGCCGATAACCTGTTGAATGTTGCCTTGGTCGGTGACAGCGCGGAGCATTATGTGCAGGCACTGAAGATGGCGGTCATCGATCCGGAACGGCACGGCGGCTGGCCTTACCGGCACGCGGCAATCAAACGGATCTACCCGGTTCTCCAGAAACAGGCCATGGCCGATACCGACCCTGTCCGGCTGGCGGCAGTGATCATCCCCGCCATTGTCAATGGCAGGACGGATGAGGCCGTCCAGGCGTACCAGTGGCTCGTAGCCAGGGACAGGTTCTGGTCCGGTTACATCGTGGAGGTCATCCGCAAGAAAGTGGACGGCGCCGGGGACTTTCTTGGCAAAATTGGCGCGGCCCAACCGTGACTTGAAATACCGATTCCTCTCCTGCTACAAGAAAGACTTGTTATCGGCATCCTTCGACCGGCTTCGGCCCTGGGTGCAATTGTCATTTTTCATCTATT
>CAYOIT010000007.1:0-53899 GCA_964404035.1 uncultured Verrucomicrobiota bacterium
CCGCCGGCCGGGGCGGGCGACGTAGCGCCCGCCCTACTGGCGTTCGTCTCGGTGTGGTGGTTCCAACTGGACTCCACCTTCGCTGGCTACGGGTTGGAAACCCGTGCCACTTCCGGTTCTTGGTTAGGCTGTGCCGAAAGGGGGTAACTCGTGTTTGCGAATGCAGGCTACTTCGCGAGTCTCGCCCCCTGCGGGCTGGAAAGGCTCCAGCGGCGGGGGGCGCCGGCTGCACTCGGGGATCGCGAAGGGGCAGCGCGTGTGGAACCGGCAGCCGGACGGGGGATTCGCCGCGGAGGGCACCTCCCCTTTGAGAATCATGCGTTGCTGCCCGTTGCCGAACGGCACCGGCACCGCCGAGATCAAGGCGCGGCTATAGGGATGAACCGGGTTGTCCAGAATGCCGGCGGCCGGCCCCGCCTCGGCCACCACGCCCAGATACATGACGATCACGCGGTTGGAGATGTGGCGGATGACGCCGAGATCGTGGGAAATGAACAGATAAGAGAGCGTATGCGCCAACCCAAGGTCGATGAGCAGATTCAACACCTGGGCGCGGACGGACACATCGAGCGCGCTGACCGGCTCATCGCAGATGACCAGTTCCGGTCGCAAGGCCATGGCGCGGGCGATGCTGAGTCTCTGACGCTGGCCACCGGAGAATTCATGCGGGTACCGGTGCAGGACGCCCGGATCCATGCCGACCTCAAGCAGCAGCTTGGCCCCCGCCTCGGTGCGTTCGCGGGGCTTGATGAGCCCGTGTTCCAGCAACCCCTCGGTGATGATCTCCAGGACCGTCAGGCGCGGATTGAGCGACGCATAGGGATCCTGGAAAATCATCTGGAGACGGCGGCGGTAGGGCAGGGAGTCGGTGTAGCGCGCCGGCCAGAGCGGGGCGCCGTCCAGATGAATCTCGCCGGAGTGGCGGGGTTCCAATCCCATGATGGTGCGGCCCAGCGTTGTCTTACCGCAGCCGGATTCGCCCACAAGGCCAACGGTCTCACCGGCCTGCACGTCGAAGGTGAGGCCATCCACGGCTCGCACGTGCCCGACGGTGCGCGCGAGGATGCCGCGGCGGATGGGGAACCACGTCTTGAGGTCGCGGACCTGGAGCAGGGGTGGCTTCATGGTGCGGCGTCCTTCTGCGCGAACGAGTCGGCCAGAAAACAGGCGGACCGGCGCCCGGCACCGAGCTCGAACAAAGGCGGTTGCTCGCAGCGGCACCGATCGAAGACATACCGGCAACGCGGCGCGAACCGGCAGCCCACGGGATAGGACAAGGGAGAGGGGACCTGGCCCTCGATCGAGGTCAAGCGCCCGCCCGGCCGGGTCAGGCTGATCACGGAATCGAGCAGGGCCCTCGTATAGGGATGACAGGGGCGCTCAAAGAGCTGGCGGCGCGGCCCCTCTTCCACGATGCGGGAGGCGTACATGACGAGCACCCGGTCGCACATTTCCCAGACCACCCCCAGGTCGTGGGTGATCAACAGTAACGACGTGCTCCGGGTTTTCATCTCGCGCAGCAGTTGCAGGACTTGCGCCTGAATGGTGACGTCCAGGGCGGTGGTGGGTTCGTCGGCGATCACGAGCGCCGGCTTGAGCATCAGGGCCATCGCGATCATGACCCGCTGGAGCATGCCTCCCGACAGTTCGAAGGGATAGGATTGCAGGCGCTGTTCAGCGTCCGGAATGCCCACTTTCCGGAGCCAGTCCACACTGATGTCGCGCGCCTGGCGGGCGTCGATCGATTGATGGAGTTGCAGGGTTTCCACCAACTGGGCCCCGATGCGGTGGAGGGGTGACAGGGCCGAGGCGGGTTCCTGGAAGATCATGCTGATCTGTGCGCCGCGGATGGGGCGCAGCTCGGCGGCGGGCAGGCGCAAAAGATCGGCGCCGTTGAAGAGGACCTCGCCGGAGAGGAGGCGGCCGGGGGGCGAGGGGATGAGGCGAAGGAGGCTGAGCGCCGTGACGGATTTCCCGCAGCCGGACTCGCCGACCAGCCCGAGCACCTCGCCCTGCTGGATCGAAAAGGAGACGTCGTCCACGGCCGTGAGGCTGCCCTCATCGGTGTCGAAGACCACGCTCAAGTTTCGTATGTCCAGAATGGAATCCATGGGTTGGCTCACTCGATTCGGATCTGAGGCCGGGGATCATAGGCGTCACGGACGCCTTCACCCACGAACACGCCCAGCAACATGACCGTGAAAAGGGCCAGGGACGGGTAAAGGATCAACCACCAGGCCCATCGGAACTGCTGGGCCTGCTGCAGGAGTTCGCCCCAGCTTGCCGTGGGCGGCGGGATTCCGAACCCGAGATAGTCCAGGGCCGCGAGCGAACCGATCGCTCCCACCAGGTAGAACGGGAAGAAGGTGATGATGGGGACGAGCGCGTTGGGCAGGATATGACGGAACACGATCTTGCGGTGGGGCAATCCCATGGCCTTGGCCGCCTCGACAAAGGGCAGGCGGCGCAGCCGCAGGAATTCGGCCCGAATGTAGTAGGAAATGCCGATCCAGTTGAAAACGGCATAACAGACGAGAAGGAGCACAAAGCCCCTCCCGTAAACCGCCCCCAGGAGAATCATCACGTAGAGGAAGGGCAAAGCGCTCCAGATCTCCGTGAAACGCTGACCCGTCATATCCACCTTGCCGCCACAGTAGCCCTGCAGGGCCCCCAGGAGGGTTCCCAGGGCCATGGAAAGTCCGACCAACAGGAAGCCGAAGGTCATGGAGGTGCGCAGCCCATACACGACCCTGGTCAGGACATCGCGGCCGGCGTTATCGACTCCGAGCCAATGGCCGGGCACGGGCTTGTAAGGCCAGTGAACCTCGGTCTTTTCGAACGTGACCTCATACGGGGTGCCGCCGGCGGTGATGGTCTGGCGATCCACGGGTTCCGCCAGGCAACGGGCGGCCAGGGCAAGCACGTTGGACCGCGTGGCCTCATCCAGCGTTTTCCAGGGTCGGAAGTGGCTGGTCAGGATGTGTCCGGCGGCGCCCACTTCGATTGACCCGGCGGTTTTCTCCTCGTCCGCGAGCTCACGCAGGGTCAGGCGGACGGTCGGCGGCGGCGTCGCGCGCGGGGTGAACTCGGATAGTGCCCCTTCGGCGCGGAGGACAGAGCCGGTGGCGCGCAGCAGGGACGATGAACAGGAGGGGGCGGGTTCATTGCGGAAACGCAGGGCGATGGCGGCCTGCAGTTCGGCGGTCAGCGGCCACAGGTTGGTCAGGGGCAGGTCCTGCAGTGCGTTCTCGTCCAGATCGAAGAAGCCGGCGGCGCCCGCCGACCGGGCGATCGTGAGGTCGGGGCGGAGGTTGAGGGTGCCCAGGCGCAGACGGGGTCGAAAATCCAGCGTGACGGATTCGGAGACCGCCAGGGTTTCAGGGTTGATGATCTCGTTGGGACCGAAAGGAATGGGCGCGAAAAGCATGAGGTTGGAGGACGGTGCCGCGAAGGCCGGCGACGCGGCAAGCTGCTTGTAGTCGGGCCGTGTGCTTTTGCCGTTCCTGAGAAACGTGGATTCCGGGTAGAACCGGAAGACCGGGAAGAAGGAGCGGCCTTCGAACCGGACCAGGAGCGGTTCGTTGTTGCAGACCAGCTCGGCGCCGAGACTCACGGTGTAAAGGGCGAGGAGGATCCAGAATGAGTACCAGGCGCGACGGAGACGGCGAAAACGCCGCCATCGTTTGATGGTGATCGGGTTCCACTCGAAATAGCGGCCCGCCATGGCTCAGCCTGTCGTGTCGGCAATGACTTCACGCGCCAGTTCGACCCAGCGCGGGAGGCGTTCCGGCTGGTTGTTCAAAGTATGAACGTCTTTCATAATGATCTCCAGGCGGCAGCCGCCGGCGGCCGCCAGGGTCTTGCGCAGGTCGGCGCGGATGGCGTCCTCGTCGAAGTGCGAGGTGCTGATGATCGAGGGATTGGGTTTCCGGGAATAGACATAGCGGCGGCCGCACTCGCGGGCCATGAACGCTTCATCCGCCCAGGGCGACACCGAGACGCGGGCCAGATTCGGCAGTTGTTTCAGGATATGCCAGCGATTATTAACGGGCTCGCAGCAGCCGTAATAGCACTTCCCAAAACGCTCGACCACGTCGCGCTGGTAGGGGAAGATGAACTCCGCGAACTGGTCCGGTCCCACCCCCACGGTCTCCTGCGACTCACTGAGCACCCACAGGTCCCGCATGCGGACCGGCAGGCCGGGTTTCCAGTCGGGCTGGGGCAGGTCCCGGGTGTAGCCCATGCTGCCGGAACCGATGTAATCGTTCCGGTTGTTGAGCGTCAGGAGTTGTTCCTTCTCCGCCCACGTGGCGAGAGCGATCTGGTCATCCCGCAGGAACGCCATCAGCCGGTGGAGCCCCTCGGGCTGATCGAACATGAACAGCATCAGGTTTTCCATGCCGATCAGGTCGATGGCATTGATGGTCAGGCCTTGCGTCCACCAGAAGGCGCCGCGCAGGGTCACGGGCAGAAGGTCTTCGAAAATGGCTTCCAAGCGGGCCTTGTGGGCCAGGGTCGACTCGCGATTCACGGTATAGGAGCGGGAGTGAAGTTTGCCGAAGTCCCGGTCGAGGTCCTTGATCGGGGGATCCCAGGCTCGTGACCCCATCCCTTCGTAGCCGTCCACCCGGTGCTGAACGACGGGCACGCCGTAGTCGCCGACCGAGATATGCCAGTTGAGGGAAAGGCAGGGCTCAACCACATGATCATCCTTCAGTTCCTCGAACATGAAAATCTCGTTGCGCAGGCCCCACTCGATGCCGCGTGCCGTGCGATCCTGACAGCGGAGCCGGGCCTCGGTAAAAGGCTTGTGCAGGTCGGCAATGCCGCCGTGTTCGGCCAGCACCATGGGCCGCGCGTCGGGGGCGCCGGCATCGAGCCGGTACCACGCCTCGCGACGTTCCAAGTTCACCGGATCGTTCGCGATCTCCCTCTTGCGCCGGGCCAGGGTTCGGAGAATCTGAAGATCGTCAGGGCTCAGCCCCGTTTTATCACTCATGGTGCGCCTCCTGGTTGATGTTCCGGAGTGCCTCGTATAACACGATGGCGACGGCCGTGGCAAGATTGAGGGACCGCACGTGGTCAATGCGCATGGGGATGCCGAGGACGTGGGATTCACTGCCCGCCATCAGTTCGTCCGGCAGTCCGTGCGATTCGTTCCCGAAGACCAGCACGTCGCCCGGCTGATACGCAACGGCGGTATAGGGGATGTGGCCCCGGGTACTGAAATAGAAATAGCGGTTGGTCGGCAGGGCAGTCCGGAGCCCCTCGAAGGTGTCATGTCGCGAAAGGTCCACCTTGTCCCAGTAATCCAGGCCGGCGCGGCGGACCTGGGCATCGGTCAGGCGGAAACCCAGCGGTCCGACCAGGTGCAGGCGGGACCCCGTGGCCGCGCACAGACGCGCGATGGTGCCGGTATTGGGTGGAATCTCCGGCTCCACGAGGGCTATATTCAACGGCGGATCGGGCCAGGCGAACTCGAAGGCATGTCGGCGTTCGTGGGTCTGGCTCATCCGCCTTTTTGCCCGTAATAGGCGCGGGGACCGTGCTTGCGGAGGAAGTGTTTGTCGAGAATCATCGCGGGCAGGGGAGGCTGCTGAGGGGTCAACTGCAACGTTCCCATGGCCATGCGGGCGACTTCTTCCAGTGCCACACTGTTCTCCACCGAGTCCAGGGGGGTCTTGCCCCAGGTGAACGGTCCGTGGTGCGCCACCAGGACGGCGGGCATCTGGATGGGGTCACGGCGGTTGAACACCTCCACAATGAGCAGTCCGGTGTTCTTCTCGTAGCCTTCCTCGATCTCCCGCTTGCGGAGCGTGCGGGTCACCGGGATCTCCCCGTAGAAATGGTCCGCGTGCGTAGTCCCGAGGCAGGGGATCGGACGGCAGGCCTGGGCGAACATCGTGGCGTGCGTGCTGTGGGTATGGGTGATGCCGCCCACCTGCTGGAAGGCGGTGTACAAGGCCAGATGGGTCGGCGCATCGGACGACGGCCGCATCGATTTCTCAAGGGTCTTTCCCTCCATGTCCATGACCACCATGTTCTCCGGCGTCAGGCGGGAATAGGGGACGCCGCTGGGCTTGATGACGATCAAGCCCTCCTTGCGGTCGATTCCGCTGACGTTACCCCACGTCATCAGGACGAGCTTGTGATGTTCAAGGTCGCGATTGGCTTCGCAGACCTCTTTGCGCAATTGTTCCAGCAGCATAGCTCTCCCCCTTGCTTTACACGCGTTGTTTTTGCCTGATCGCGATCAGGTCTTTCATGACGCGATCGAGTTTCCCGGACCAGCCGGGAGTCCCGAACGCGTCATGCAACTCGCGGTAAAGCGAATACAGCTTCGTATAGACCTCGTGATTCTCCCTGATCGGCTTGAAAACGGTGCTTCGGACACCGCACATGGCCTTCTGGGCGGCGGCCACGGAATCGTAACCACCGGCTTTCCGGCCGGCGGCCACGGCGCCAAAGAGGGCGGCACCGAGGGCACAGGTCTGGTCGCTACGGGAGATCTTCATGGGCCGTCCGGTGACGTCGGCGTAGATCTGCATCAGGAACGGGTTCTTCGCCGCCAGGCCGCCGCAATTGACGATTTCCTTGACCGGAACCCCGTGTTCCTCGATGCGATTGATGATCGTGAGGGCCCCGAAAGCGGTGGCCTCGATCAGCGCCCGGTAGATTTCGTGTGCCTCGGTGTGGAGCGTCTGCCCCAGGAGGAGGCCGCTCAGCCGGACATCCACCAGGATCGTCCGGTTGCCGTTATTCCAGTCGAGGGCGATCAGGCCGTGTTCGCCCGGCTTCTGTTTGGCTCCCCGCTTGGCGAGCTCGACAAACTTCTCGTCCATCGTCTTGCCGTAGGACTCCGGGACGAGGTTGTTGACCAGCCACAGGAAGATGTCGCCCACGGCGGACTGTCCGGCTTCGATGCCGTGATAGCCGGGCAGGACCGATCCCTTGACAATGCCGCAGACGCCGGGAATGTCCGCCAGGCGCTTGTCCGCCGGCCAGACCATCATATCGCAGGTGCTGGTTCCCAGGATCTTCACGAGGGTGCCGACCTTGATGCCCGCACCGACGCCGCCCATGTGGGCGTCGAAGGCGCCGACCGCAATGGCGGTGCCTTCCTTGAGGCCCAGTTCAGCCGCCCATGGCTTCGAGAGGCGGCCGGCCAACTGGTCGGAAGGCACAGCCTTGTCGAACAGACGGTCGCGCAAGTCCGCCAGGGCGGGGTCTAGCTTTGCGAGGAACTTCTTGTCCGGCAGGCCCTTCCACTCTTCGCAGTACATGGCCTTGTGCCCGGCCGCACAGACGCCCCGGACGATCTGGTCGGGACGGGTGTTGCCGGCAAGGACGGCGGGGATGAAATCGCAGCATTCCACAAAGCTGTGCGCTGCCTTGAAGACCTCCGGCGCCACGCGCTTGCAGTGCAGGATCTTGCTCCAGAACCATTCGGAAGAATAGATGCCGCCGCACTTGGCGAGGTACTGGGGCCGCAGCTTGGAGGCCGTTGCGGTGATTTCGGCGGCTTCCGCGTAGCTGGTGTGGTCCTTCCACAGCCAGGCCTGGGCGTTCAGGTTCTTCTTGAACTTGGGATTGAAGGCGAGTGGCGTTCCCGTGCTGTCGACCGGAAGCGGGGTGCTGCCGGTGGTGTCCACGCCGATGCCGATGATCTCATGCGGATTGAAGCCCGGCCGTTTCTTGCGGGCGATCTTGATGGCTTCCTTGATCGCCACGAAGGCGTCCAGGTAGTCCTGGGGATTCTGGCGGGCGACGTTCGGGTCTTTCGGATCCAGGAGGATGCCCTGTTTCCCGCTGGGGTAGGGGAAGACATGGCTGGCGAGTTCGGTGCCGTCAGCCAGATCGACGATCAGCGACCGGCAAGAATTGGTTCCATAGTCCAGACCGAGTGCGTAATGCTTCATGGGGTTCTCCTGGGATATCCACTGTCTTCTAAAACACTTCGAGAATCTTGACCACGGATGACACGGATGACACTGATAAATGAAACCCAATTCTTATCCGTGTTATCCGTGCCATCCGTGGTTTATTAGGCGGCGTCCACCTTTCTGCCGGGATCAGAACGGATTTTCGTTGCCGTAGAGCGTGCCGGCCGGTTTCGGAGCCTGAATGTCGCAGACGCCCAACAGCTTGGCGGCATCGAACAGGATGCGACCGCTTTGCTTGAAGGCGATGGCGGCGTGATGCGGGAACTGCTTCTCGATCAGGACATGGCGGTAGAACCGCGCAAAGTCCTTCACGCCGAAGATGCCGATGCCCCCGAACGAGGCCGGGTCGGCGTCCAGCACGTGACCATCGGCCACGTAGCCCTGCAGACGGCAGTCCGCCGTGCCCTGCAGGCGGAAGAGGGTGGCCGGTCCCGGGCGAAGGGTGCCTTCCAGCGTGCCGCACGTGATATTGGGCGGCGTATTCGGCTCCATCAGGCGATGCATGATGAGCTGATACTTCATGGCGCATCCTTCGCACAGGCAGCATGACGGCGTATTGCCGCAATGGAACCCCATGAACAGGTCGCTCCGTCCCGCCCCCTTCAGATCCGCGATCGGCAGATCGTCCGGCACCGTGTTGTTGATGTCCAGCAGGGTGGCCGGGTGCTGGGTGGCCAGCTGGCACATGTACTCCGACACGGCTCCGTAGATATCCACCTCGCACGCCGCCGGGATACCGCGCGCGGCCAGCCGGCTGTTGACGTAGCAGGGGACAAAGCCGAACGCCTTCTCGAACGCCGGCCAGCACTTGTTGGCGAAGACGCCGAACTGGCGCGATCCCAGATTGGCCTCGAAGAAGGACATCATCGCGAGCTCGAACTGGGCCAGCTGCTCCAGCTTTTCAGGGTGCTGGTTGCCGGCGCCGAGTTCATCGGCCATGTCCTTGGCGATGGCCTTGATTTCCCGCGTACGATCCGCCACGGACTGGAACTGCACATACATGTCCAGTTCGGAGTTTTCCATGACCTCGATGCCCAGATCGTAAAGCGGCTTGATGGGGGCATTGCAGGCGTAGAAGTCCTGCGGCCGGGGCCCGAACGAGAAAGTCTTCAACTGGCGCACGCCGATGATCACGCGGGCGACGTCCACGAAGTGGGCCATCATCTCCGCGACCCGATGGGGCAGGCCGACGGGCATCGGGGGAATGTAGGGCTTCAGGTGCCGCAGGCCGCAGTTCATCGAGGCGTTGAGCATGCCGCAGAAGGCATCGCCGCGTCCGTTGATGAGGTTGCCGCAGGTTTCCTCGGCGGCGGCGCACAGCATGAAGGGCTTGCCGAATTCCTTGGCGAAGATGGTCATCGGCCCCTCGGGACCGAAATTGCCGAGGTAGATCGCCACGGCGTTGGCGCCCTTTTCGGTCAGTTCGGCGACCGCGGCCAAGGCGTGGGCTTCGGTTTCGATAATCACCGAACAGGGGACGACCGGCAGCTTGAGTTCGTTGCACGCCGCCACGACCTCTTTCAGGCGGGCACGCGTCAGCTCGATCGGAAAGCAATCGCGGCTTACGCCCACGATGCCCAGCTTGACCTTCGGGGTGTTCTTCAACGGTTTCATGGCTCTCTCCTTGTTTACACGCAGGTTGCAGACGCAGATCATGGCGGCCCGGCGGCCTCTTTTCAAGCCTCGTTACAGCGAAACGGGCGCTCTTTTCGGGTTGACGATGGCTCCCTGGGTTCGAATCACTTCGCGATACCATTCGGCGGAGTCTTTGAGGGTCCGTTTGCCGGTCTCGTAGTCCACATAGATCATGCCGAAACGGTGCTTGTAGCCCTCGGCCCACTCGAAGTTATCCATGATGGACCACGCGAAATAGCCTTGCACGGGAATGCCGTCCTGATGGGCACGCCGCAGTTCGGAAAGATAGCGCTCCATGAAGTCGATGCGCTGCGAATCATGCACCTTTCCGTCGAGCGAGATCCAGTCCTGGTTCGACAGGCCGTTCTCCGTGACCACGATGGGCGCCTTATACCGTTCGTGGAGGAACCGGGGGCCCCAGTAGAGGGCGGCGGGGGTCACCTTCCAGAGGAACAGCGTATGGGGGTAACCGGGACGCAGGGAGACGGTTTCAATCTTGCCCTCAGCTCCGGCCCGCACCACCGACCCGGCGTAAATGTTGGCCCCGTAGAAATCCATGGGCTGGTGGATGAGTTCCAGGTCGCCCGGTTTGACGGTCGGGGCATCGGCACCGAACAGCTTCAATCCGTCCTCGGGGTAGTGCCCGAAAAAGACGGGGTCGGCCCACCAGGTGTTGCTCCAGCAATCCTTGTTCCGCACGCTCCACGTGGCGGCGCGGGCCGCCTCGATGTCGGCAGGACTCTCGCTGGCAGGGATGGAGGTGACGCCCACGGGCGCCCAGCCGATCGACGGGGTCTTTTTCGCCGTTGCGCGGATGACCTGAACCGCCTTGCCGTGGGCCATCAGGGCATGATGACCGGCGGTCAGCATCTCCTTCAGTCCCAGTTTGTCCCCCGGCGCATGCACGCCGTCGCGCAGTCCGAGCCCGATGAAACATTGGGGCTCGTTCAGCGTCATCCAGCGCGACACGCGATCGGAGAGCTTGTCGACGACGACAGCGGTGTAGTCGCCGAACCAGTTCACGCTGTCGCGATTCAGCCACCCGCCGCGCAGGTAGAGCTCATAGGGGAGATCCCAGTGGAAGAGGGTTACCCACGGCTCGACGCCGGCTTCCAGCAATCCATCCACGAGCTGATCATAGAACTCCAGGCCGCGCGCGTTGACGGTGCCCGTGCCGGAGGGCATCACCCGTGGCCAGGCCACGGAGAGACGGTAGCCCTTGAGCCCGATGGACTTCATCAGGGCCACGTCTTCCTTCCAGCGGTGATAGTGATCGCAGGCGACATCGCCCGTGTGGCCTTCCCAGACGCGGCCCGGGGTATGGCAGAACATGTCCCACACCGACGCGCCCCGGCCGTCGGCCGTGGTCGCCCCTTCAATCTGGTACGAGGCGGCCGCGGCGCCCCAGGTGAATCCCGCCGGGAAGGCTGCTGAGTCAGTCTGCATGGGTACGTTCCTATTTCATCTTCGGGATCATGTTGCCGTGCGCCTTGAACAGGTCATCGCACAGGCTGAGGGTATCGGCGATCGAGAGCTCCGCCGACGTGTGGGGATCGAGCAGGGCCGCCTGGTAGACGCACTCCTTCTTTCCGGAGAGCACGGCTTCCACCGTGAGAATCTGCGGGTTGATGTTGGTGCGATTCAGAGCCGCGCACTGTTCCGGGAGGTCGCCCACAAAGGTCGGCGTGATGCCGCTGCGATCGGCCACGCAGGCGACTTCGACGCAGGCCTTGGCCGGCAGGTTGGTGATCAACCCCGTATTCATGACGTTGCCGCCCAGCTTGAACGGGACGTCGGTTTCCATCGCCTCGATGATGTGCGACGCATATTCGTGCGTTCGCGTGTGGGTGAGATTCCGGTTGCCGACCGTCTCACTGCGCATCTTCTTCCAGCCGGCAATCTGATTGACGCAACGGCGGGGGTATTCATCGAGGGGAATGTTGAACTGCTCGATCAGTTCCGGGTAACGGCTCTTGATGAACCAGGGCGTGTACTCGGCGCTGTGTTCGCTGGATTCCGTGAGGTAGTAGCCGAAGCGATCCATCAACTCAAGGCGCACGAGATCCCACCGCGGGAGGGTCCCCTTGCTCTTGGCCTTGGCGTAGGCGCGCTTGATGTCGGGATACAGGTCACGGCCGCCGTCGGTGATTTCGAGCAGCCAGCCCTGATGGTTGATGCCCGCGACTTTCCACTGGAGGTTCTTCGGCTTCATGCCGAAGTGGCCCAGGAGGCTCGGGGCACAGGACTGGACGCTGTGACACAGCCCGACCGTGCGGATACTCGACCCGCGCAACACACCGGCGGTGAGCATGCACATGGGGTTGGTGTAGGTGATCAACCAGGCGTCCGGGCAGACGGCTTCCATGTCGCGGGCGAAGTCCAGCATCACCGGCAGTGTCCGCAGGGTGCGGAAGATGCCGCCGATGCCGAGGGTATCGGCGATCGTCTGGCGCAGGCCGTATTTCTTGGGGACTTCGAAGTCGATGACCGTGGAGGGCTTGTAGCCGCCCACCTGGATGGCGTTGACCACGTAGTCGGCCTTACGCAAGGCTTCGCGCCGGTTGCGGATCCCGAGGAAGCCCTTGATGGTCATGTTGCCCTGAAGGTTCCTGTTCAGGTTCTCCAGCATCCGCAGTGAATCGTTCAAGCGTTCGCGGTCGATATCGTAGAGGGCAATCGTGGAGCCTTTCAGCGGCTCGGAACACATGCAGTCGCCCAACACGTTCTTTGCAAAGACGGTGCTGCCCGCACCCATGAAGGTGATTTTAGCCATGATGATTTCTTTCCGGTGACCGGTCTCAGGCCGGGTTTGTCACAAAGCTTCCGCCCCGGCACTGCTTCAGGTAGTTCAACCCGTGCACCTGCCCGGTCATCTCGAGGTCGCCGCGATAGATGGGATCGTGCCAGCCTTCGATATCGATCGAGCCCTTGAACCCGCCGATACGGAGATCGGAGATGATGTTCGTCCAGTTGGAGTCGCCAAATCCCGGCGTGCGGTGGAAGGCGAAGGGCTTGGGGCCGGTGACGCCGAATTCGCGCACGACATCCCAGTGAATGGTGGCATCCTTGCCGTGAACATGGAAAATCTTTTTAACCCACTTGCGGAGCTGAGGCATCGGGTCGATGAGTTTGACCATCTGGTGGCAGGGTTCCCATTCCAGGCCGACGTTATCCATGGGCACTTCGTTGAACATCATTTCCCACGACGCCGGATACTGGGCGATGTTCCAGTCGCCGGTGGTCCAGGTGCCGCCCATGTCGCAGTTCTCGAACGCCAGCCGGACGCCTTTGTCCGCCGCACGCTGGGCGAGGGGTCCGAAGACCTTCTTGTATTGCTTCATGGAGGCATCGATGGGCTGGTTGCGCAGGCGCCCGGCGAACCCGGTCACCATATCCGTGCCGAAGAGGTGGGCGTTATCGATCAGCTTCTTCCAGCCGTCGCGGGTTTCCTGGTCACCCGGTTCGGATTCGAGGGGATTGCCGAAGATGCTGATGGTGCTGATGGTCACCCCGGAGTCGCCGAGCACGTCCTTGACGTCCCGCGCGAGTTTCTTGAGATCGGTGTCGCCCAGCGTCTTCCAGAAGGTCAGCGAGAAGCTCTCGAACCCGTGATGCATGATCTGCTTGATATAGGCGGGCGCCTTCGGGGCCGAAGCCAGTGTTCCAATACGAATCGATTCCTTGGCGAGCTGTGTTTTCATGGTGTTCTTTCCTTTGTGTTTGGTTGGTCGTGAAGGTGAGTGGGGCGGCGGGCAACATAGTGCCCGCCGTACTTAAACGGAGAGCTTGACGCGTTTGCCGGTCTCGGCGCTCTTGATGGCTCCGAAGACCATGGACAGACTCTTGATATTGTCCGTGCAGACCGTCTCGGGGATCGTCTGCGCGAGCACGCAATCGAGGAACTCCCGGATGCAGCCGCCATGCCCGCCCTGCTTGGGGGTGTCGGCCACGGTGACCGGGAGATCGGTCATCTTTCTGATGAACCCGTCGGGTTCCGCCACGGCCTGCGCCTTGAAGGTGTCGGCGCCGTTCCAGGTGGCGCTGCCGCGCGTGCCGATGGCGCGCCAGTCGCATTCCCAGGTGGTGTTGAGGCCCTCGGAGCACCAGGATCCGCGGTAGGTGTAGACAATCCCGTTCGACATTTCGAACAGGGCAATCGCGGAGGCGTCGTGGTTGTACCAGGATCCGCGGGGGTTCCATTCGCGGCAGTAGACGGCCACGGGATCCGCGCCGGAGATCAGGCGGGCCTGGTCGAAGCTGTGAATGGCCATGTCGAGGAGCAGCACGTGCTTCATCTCGTCGCGGAAGCCGCCGAAGTGGGCGCCGATGTAGAAATCCCCGTTCAGGGTGGTCAGGTCGCCGATCTCGCCCGAGGCGATCAGGCTTTTCATGGCGCGGATACGGGGGTCGTACCGGCGGTTCTGCATGACGGCGAAAAGCCGCTTGGCTTTTTCCGAGGCCTTGACCATGCGATGGGCTTCGGCCATGTTCGCGGCCATCGGCTTCTCACTGAGCACATGACAGCCCTGCCGCAGGGCCGTGAGGACCACGGTGGACCGGGCGTTGGGAACGGTGCAGTCGAAAACGATGTCCGGGCGGGTCGACTTGAGCATGGCGCGGAGGTCGGTTCCGGTCCTGGCCTCGGAGAGGGCGAACTCGTCCTTGCGTTTCCGGGCGGCTTCCTCGTTCAGATCCACAAGCCCCACGATGGTCACATCGGTCATGGTCTTGAGGGGTTTGAACCAGGCACCGCTGATTCCCCCGCATCCCGCCAACACTGCTCTCAAATTGCTCATCGCATCCTTTCCTGTGGAAAAACGTCCCGTTTCTGAAACCGGCAAATCAGCGCAAGACGATAGTGAAGTTTCCTGCCAGCGCAAGCGAAAAGGGAAGGTAAGGACAGGCGCGGCATGGTCTTTTCCCTGGGAACGCCCCCGCGTACAAAAAATCGGCCACGCCGGCAACCGTGGCTTGACGTCACGCCCGCCTCCCTCATAATGCCCGTTTACCTTAAAGCAGACCCGGTTCCCAAGACGTAACAGATGATCGAGATCCACCATGTCGGACAGCGCTTTGGAAGGGTGACCGCCCTCCATGACGTGTCTGTGAAAATCGAGCGCGGGGAGATGGTTGGGTTGATCGGCCCCAGCGGGGCGGGCAAGACCACCCTTCTGCGCCTCCTAGCCGGCTATCGAATCCCCGACGAAGGCAGCGTGGCGATTAATGGGCACAGTACCCTTCACAACTCGTTGAGCGCGCGGCAAGCCATCGGCTATCTGAGCGAAAAGGATCCCATCTACAGCGAGATGCGGGTGATGGAATACCTGACCTTTCGGGCCCGATTGAAAGGCCTGAAGGGCCGTCCGCGCCAGAAGCGCCTGCGTGAGCTGATGGGCCGTTGCGGTCTGGCGGGACTCGAGCGCGCGCTCATGGGGAAGCTGTCCAAGGGAGAAGTGCGCCGGGTGTTGCTGGCCGATTGCCTGGTGGGCGATCCGCCGGTGATCCTGATGGATGAGCCCACGCTCGGGTTGGACCCCGGGAATGCCGACCGGATCCGGGGCCTGCTTGCACACCTTCGCGGAGACCATACGGTCGTGTTTTCGTCGCATGACATGGCGGAAGCCCAGGCCCTGTGCGGACGCGTGCTGGTGATGAATCGCGGCCGCCTCGTGGCGGCGGGGGCGCCGGCGGCGCTCATGGCCGAGCATCAGGCGCCAACCCTGGCGGATGTCGTGGTGGCGGTGACGCGCGGAGGATCGCCGGCATGAGTGCGTTCCGTGTGCTTTACCGTCGTGAGCTTCGGGCCTGGCTGACCGTGCCGGCGAACCATCTGATGGGCGCGGCGTTTCTGGGGCTGACCGGGTTGGGATTCTGGGTCCTGGCGGTCACCATGCCCGGCAAGGGGCTGCTGACCTCGGAAATCACGTTTGGCGGGGTGTTGTTCTGGATGGCGGTGGTGGCCACGGTGTCCAGCTGCTCCGTGCGGCTGCTGGGGGAGGAGCGCGAGAGCGGGACGCTGGAACTGCTGATGACGGTTCCGGTGCGCGAGACGGATATCGTCCTTGCGAAATTCGGCGCCGGGGTCACGTGGTTGATGCTGTTATGTCTGCCTGCAGTGTCCTATCCCTGGCTCCTCAGGATCGTCGATCCGGGATGGCATGGGGTCGACGCCGGCGCCTGGGCGGCCGGCGTCCTGGTGGTTCTGCTGGTCGTCAGCTTGCTGACCGCCACCGGGATGTTGATGTCCCAGCTTCTCCGGCGACAGACGGCGGCGGCGGCGGCCACGTTTGTGGCGGGGTGCCTGGTGGTGTTCCGCGGCTCGTTGCGCAACTGGATCGGGGAGGGGGGCGCGGACGGGATGGGCAACCTGGTGGCGATGAGCTCGCACATCGCCGGTTTCGCGGCAGGCGTGGTGGACAGCCGTCCTGTCGTGTTCTACCTGTCGGCCCTGGCCGTGCTGCTCTTTCTGAATGTGCGGTTGGTCCAGATGATCCGGTATGGCCGCGTCTCGGGCATCGTGAATCTGGCGGTGTCGTTCGTGCTTTCGGCGGTCTTGCTGGGTCTGGTCAATTACATGTCCCTGCGACACGGCACCCAGGTCAACTGGAGCGCCTCGGGGGTCGGCTCGCTGCCCCAGCGAACCCAACAGGTTCTCGAGGGCCTGACGACGCCGGCGGAAGTGACCTTGCTGGCGTCGTCGAACGAACGGTATGTTCCGGCGGTCCGGCGGATTCTGGACCGATATCGACAGTCGTCCACCCTGGTGCAGTCCTCCTATGTGGACCCGGACACGGATCTGGCCCGGACGCGCGACCTGGTCCGCCGGTTTAATCTCAAGGGAACCGAGGTATTGATTGTGGAGTGCGGCGCACGGTGGAAAGTCCTGCCGCTGGGAGCGTTCGCGATCAAGGGCGGGGCGGTGCCGCGGCCCGGCCAGCGCGGGGCGGTCTTTCTGTCGAATCTGGAGCGGGGGTTGTCTTCGTCCTTATATGCCCTTTCCCATGAGCAGGTGCCGGTGGTGTATTTCCTGGCGGGGCATGGGGAGCGCGCGATCGATGGGTTCGGCGACTACACCGGCTACTCGGAAATCGCCAACGAGATCCGGAGCGGGGTGGCCGAAGTCCGGTCCCTGACCCTCGACTCCGCCGTGGGGATTTCCAATGACTGTTCGGCGCTGGTCGTGGCGGGACCCAGCCAGAGTCTCTCCCCCCGCGAGGTGGGCGCGATCCGTGACTATCTGGCGCGCAGCGGCCGCGTCATGTTCCTGCTCGACTCGGCGACCGATACGGGGTTGGAGCGCCTGCTGCGGGACTGGGGTGTCAAGGTGGGGGAAGACAGGGTCGTCGACCCGCGGATGGGGGTCGCCTGGCCGTTGGACCGGACCCGGTTCGCGGCTTCAGGCATGGGCGAAGTGCCCCTCACGCATTACGGCAGCCACCCGTTGTTGGCGGGACTGCATGGCCTGGTGACGGTGATGACCTCCCCCCGTTCGATGGAACCGTTGGCGCCGGCCGGCATGGTCGGGAGTCTGGCGGACGTGGTGGATCGTCCCCGGGTGGCGGTGCTGGCCACGACCTCGCGACAGAGTTGGGCGGAGTGTGATCCGGACCAGCATCCCCCCCAGTTCAATGAAGGCTATGATCGCCAGGGACCGATCGAAGTCGCCCTGTGCGTGGAAAAAGGGGTGGTGTCGGCCATCAAGATGGATATCAAGCCCACGCGCCTGGTGGTGTTTGGCGATTCGCAGTTTGCCGCCAATCGCGGACTCGTCGGCGGAAACCGGAAGCTGTTTATGAATGCCCTGGACTGGCTGCTGGAGCGGGCGCAGCCCCTGGCGGCCTCGGCGGAGGATCGCGGGGTGTTCAATTTGCGGTTGCCGGTGGAGAAGCAATGGCTGGCGTTGGCCCTGACGGTGGTGGCGCTGCCCGGCCTGCTGCTGCTGTTGGCGGCGGCGGTGGCAGTGGCCCGGCAGGATCGTCGTGTTCCCGGGGCGCCGCTGGGAAAAGAAGGGCGGGACGCATGAGCTGGAAACCGACCCTGTGGTTGCTGGCGGCGGTCCTGCTGGCGGGAGCGTTTATCGTGGTCTTTGAGCGGGGCACACAGCCGGCGGGGCTGTCGACGCCCCTGGAAGCGCCCCTGCTCGGGTTCGAGCCCGGCAATGTCACGAGTCTGGCCATCAATACCTCCAACTGCAATGCGGTCTGCATGCTGCGGAACCAGACCTGGTTCCTGACCCGCCCGGTTGAAACCCGGGCCGATGGCACCTGCATCCGGCAACTGCTGGAGGCGCTCCAGCGGACACGACGGCGCGATACGATTTCCGGGGCGTTGCAGCAGCAGCGGGGACTGACGTTGGAGAGTTTCGGCCTGGACAAACCCCGGGCGCGATGCGTGGTGGGGTATGACCGGCGGCAGGATGAGATCGTCTTTGGAATGGATGTGCCGCTCGGGGATCTGATCTATGCGCAACTGAACGGCGGCGAGGATGTCGTGGCAGTCACGCGGGAATTCGAGAAGGCGCTGCCCGGGAGCCTGGACGAACTGAGGGATCATGCGGTCTTCCCCGCGACGCTGCGGCAACTGGCGCGAATCGAGATCAAGCACGCCGGCGGGTTCATTCAGCTGGCCTCCGTGGGCGGCAACTGGCGCATTCAGCAGCCCAAGGATGCCCCGGCCGATCCCGCGCGCGTCGAATGGCTCCTGGGCCGTCTGCGCGAGTTGAAGGTCGAGGCATTCGGGGGCGATACGCCCGGCGCCGATCCGGTGGCCTACGGGATGGGCCCTGACGAGGCGGCCATCGAGGTGACGGTCTGGCCCGAGGGGTCATCGGACAGCGGCGTGACCCTGACCGTGGGCAAGCTTTCCCAGGATAACCCCTCGCTGTTCTATGCCCGCATCAGTGATATGGGCGCCATCGGCATGGTGGCCAAGTCGGCGCTTCAGCCCTTGCTCGAACTCAGGGCGGAGACCCTCCGTGACCGGCGGCTCTGCGATGCCAACCCGGCCCAAGTGGCCACCCTGACGATTCTCGACGCCGAGAAGAAACTGGTGGCGGAGCGCCTGGCGGCCGGCGGGTGGGCGATCACCGAGCCGATCCGGGGCACGGCCGATGCCAAGGTGGTCGGATCGCTGTTGAAGGAGCTGTGCGCGCTGCGGGGGGATGAACTGCCGGGCGCCGAGATCACGAATGCCGCCATGCGCGTGACCCAGGAAGCGATGGTCCGGGTGACGATCGCCGAAGCCCAGGCGCCCCGGCCCGATTCCCTGACCAACGCGCTCCCCTCCGTCGACACCACGGTGAAGCGGAAGTGGACCTACTGGATCGGCACCAACACCACCCGTGGTGCGCGGCTGATCCTTCGCCAGGAGGACCAGATGGTCTTCAAAGTGCAGACGGCCGACCTGACCCGCCTGTTCCAATGGGAGGCGACCCCGGAAACCGGCAGCACGGCCGACCCGTTGCGTTATATGGATCGTCGCGTTTTCGACCTGGAAGCGGATAATGTGAGGCGTCTCACGCTGACGAAGGCGGGACGGGAGGAGACTGTGGTCAAGAATGCCGGCGGAAACTGGAGCGTGGACTCCCCGCCCGGAACCCATGTCGCCGACGGAGCGGTCGCGGCGCTGCTGGGGCTGGCGGGCGACCTCAAGGCGGTCCGGATCGAAAGCGTGGCCTCGACCAATCTGGCGAGCTACGGCTTTGACGAGGCTTCCCCGCGCCTGACGTTTGGGCTGACGGGTACCGGTGGCATCCAGAAAACCATTCTCCTGGGCGGGACGGACCAGCGCCAGGGCGTGTATGCGATGGTGCAGGGCCGCGATGTCGTCTTTGTGCTTCCCCGGAACGTTGCCGAGGCGTTGACGCACAGCCTGGTGACTTCCCCTTGAAATCCTATGACCCCCATCTTCCAGGGTACTGACCCCAAGCCAGCGCCCCCACGTCATGTGGTGCGCCGCCTTCGACCGTGGATGCGCCAGGCAAGACTCATCACGGGCGTCGTGGCGTTTGTTGGCGCGCTCACGGTGGCCGCGCTGATCTGGATCGGGTTTCCCCAACCGGTCATGCGGCGGTTGCTGTCGTCGATCAATGCCGGCGAGTTTTTCTTCCAGGTTCAACGCCTGACGCTGGATTGGCGTGGCGGCCTGGTGGCGCGGGAGGTCCGCGCGTACCGCAAGGGGGTGCCCGGCGCGCCGTGCCTGGAAGCCCGCGAGGTCCGCGTGCTGTTCAATGTCCTCCATCCGGGGGCCGCGGGCTGGGGGCGACTCAAGAGTGTGTCGGTCAGGAATGGATTGGTGCGACCTTTGTTCCAGCCCCCTGCGACGCCCGCCGTTGAGGAGCGTC
Organism: uncultured Verrucomicrobiota bacterium; assembly: GCA_964404035.1. Lineage (GTDB taxonomy): Bacteria > Verrucomicrobiota > Kiritimatiellia > CAIKKV01 > CAITUY01 > CAMBRF01. Next base: position 19,921 of record CAYOIT010000007.1, read on the forward strand.
AGGTGGCGGGGATTCCGTTGCCGTCCGGTCATCCCCTCGGGCTGGCGGTCACTTTCGAGCAGTTCGACTGCCTGGGGGTGTGGATCGAGAGCGTGAGTGGACTGATTCATCTGGATGCGAAGGGCGGGGACATCAGCGAAGCGTCGGGGACGATCGGCCGGGACCAGCAGCGGGGCGGCCTCCAGGGGCAGTGCTCCTGGACCTGGAAGGGGAGCGTGCAGGGCAAGCTGGCCACCTCGTTTGACCCGCACGTCCTGGCGCCGCTGTGCCGCGTGGCCGACCTGCGCCAGACCTGCGAGTGGCTGGATTGGTTCTCCTTTCCCTCGGCCCCGCCCGGGTGCGATGTGACGTTCGACTACGTGCCGGGCACGGGGAGGCTGCAGGTCAAGGGACGGATGCAGGCCTCGGACTTTGCCTATCGCGGCGCGGGCATTGCCTTTGCGAACATCGTGGGGGCCTATGACGGGAGTCCCGGGCAGCGGCGGATCACCTTGAGCCCGATGGTGCTGGTGGTCGGCGGCCGCAATGTCAGCGGCAACGTCGAGGTGGAGTTTGATGCGGGCCGGGTGAATCTCGAAGTGGCCTCGACCATCGATGTGCCGACACTGGCCCGGATTGCCGGGTTGCGGGAGGGGGGTGTCCTGGACCAATGCCGATTCGGACGCGGCACGCGGATCTACGCCAAGGGAACGGTGGGCTATGAAGACGCCGCGTGTTCCGACCTGGAGGCTTTGGTCGAGGGGCCGGAGATCGGGGTGGGCCGGGTAACGACCGATGAGTGTGCCTTCAAGTTTCTGATGAAGGGGACGACCAACCTGCTCGCCGACGTGCGGGGGAAGATGGGCGGGGGCTCGTTCGCGGGATCAGCGGCGTTCCTGCCTGAGGGACCCGGCGTGGACGCTCACACCCGTTATCAAGTCAAGGGAGAGCTGTTCCACGTTGATTTCCAATGGGTGAAGAACCTGATGGATACCAATTCGACGGTGGCCATCGAAGGCAAGCTGTACGGGAGCATGGACCTGGCCGGGCGATTTGGGGCGGGGCAGGGGGCGACGGCGGTGGGGCAGGGTTATGTCAGCCTGCGGCATGGTTTCGCTTTCCGACTGCCTCTCTTTGGCGGGATGACGGAGGTGCTGACGAAAGCCCTGCCCGGCCTCGACTTCGCACTCAAGCAGACCGATGTCCGCATTCCCTTCGAGGTGCGGGAGGGCCGGATCGCCACCCGGGACGCCCAGATCGAGGGCGACATCCTGAGCCTGACCGCGAAGGGCGACTGCACGTTTGACGGCCAGCTCTCTTTCGATGTGCAGGTGCGTCCGATGAAAGACACGACCTTGATGGGCCAGGCGATGCGGGCCTTGTCCTATCCCTTGAGCCGTCTGTTCGAATTCCGGCTCGACGGGACGCTCGACAAACCGCACTGGAGCCTTTTCAACCTGCCGCGCGACTCGCGGAGCGCCGACCGACACCAGAAAGACAAGAAATCATGACCCAGCAAACGGAATCCGACCGAACGCTCTGCGTGCATATCCGGACATACGGCTGCCAGATGAATGAACGGGACAGTGAAGCCATCGGGGCGCTTCTGATGAAGCACGGGTACCGCTTGACTGAGACCGAAGACGATGCCGATGTGATCCTGATCAATACCTGCAGCGTCCGCGGCAAGGCCGAAGACAAGGCCGTCGGGAAGCTGCGCCTGATGGGGGTTGAGAAACGGAAACGGCCGGGACTGGTGGTGGGGGCCATGGGGTGCATGATTCAGCGCATCGGGGCCGACGCCATGAAACGGATCAAGGGCCTGGACTTTGCCGTCGGCACGCACCGCTTGAGCACGCTCCCGGCCATCATCGATGCCGTCCGCGCGGGACGCGGCCCCATTGTTGATGTGGGGGGGGAGGAACTGGAGCCCGAGGCGCTCACGGGGCATTTCGCGGGCCAGGTTTTGGCCTACGTGAACATTCTGCTGGGATGCGACCGGCACTGTGCGTACTGCATCGTTCCGGCCGTTCGGGGCCGGGAATGGAGCCGGCCGGCGGAGAGCGTGCTACGCGAAATACGAGCGCTGGGAGAGCAGGGGGTAAAGGAAGTCACCCTCCTGGGGCAGAGTGTGATGTCGTATGGACGCGCGAACACCGTCTGGCCGGAGTCCCATGTGTCGGCGCATGGGTATACCGAGCCGCTGCCCCGCCTGCTGGAGGCGGCGATCGGGATTCCGGGAATCCGGCGGGTGCGCTTCACCTCCGGCCATCCCTCCGGCTGCACGGATGAACTGGCCCGCGCCATGGCTGAGTTGGGCGGGGTCTGCGATCACCTGCATCTGCCGGTGCAATCGGGGTCTGACCGCATTCTCAAGGCGATGCGGCGGGGCTATACGGCGGACTCCTACCTGGGGGCGGTGGCGCGGTTGAGACGGGCCGTGCCCACGCTGGCCCTGACCTCCGATGTGATTGTCGGGTTCCCCGGCGAGACGGAAGAGGACTTCGAGCAGACACGGGCCCTGATGGACGCCGCCCGCTTCGACAATGCCTACATCTTCAAGTATTCCCCGCGCGAAGGAACGCCGGCGGCGGCGCTGGTTGACGATGTCTCGCCCGAGGAGAAGCTTCGGAGGAACCACGTTCTGCTTGCCGACCAGGACCGGCGGGGACTGGAACTCCACGATGACCTCGTCGGGACGGTGGTCGAGATCCTGGCGGAGGGGCCCAGTTTGCGGAACAAGGATCGTTGGGCGGGGCGCACCACCACCAACAAGATTGCCATTTTTGAGCCTCGCGCCACTCCGAACGCGGGTGATATAGTGCGAATCCTGGTGGATCGAGTAGGCCCCCAGACGCTGTATGGCTCGGTAGTTGGAGACGACAGAACATGATGACGCTTGCAGGTTGCTCTATTCTGGTGGGGATCATCCACCTGGTGCTGAACGTTCCGTTGCTGGTTTTCCCGGTCAGGGGCCAGAAGGTGATCAAGGCGTTTCCCCGGCATGAGTGGGCGGGTCGGATTCTGGCCGCGGTGGGGGTGGTCTGGTCGGTTCTCCTGGTGCTGGAGATGCCGTTGGGCTGGTTTGATGCCTACAAGGGTTGGCTGTATGCGGTCGGCCCGGTGCTGTATCTGCTGATCGTGGTGTTCATGGGCGATCTGCTGGCGGCGAGGGCACTGGGCGGGCTGCTGTTGCTGGTGGCGGATCCGGTGCTGGAGACGGCGATTCTCCAACCGGCGACGCTGCGTCTGGTGCTGGTGGTACTGGCGTATGTCTGGGTGGTTGCCGGCATGGCGCTCATGTTGGCTCCCTATCGGTTCCGCAAGGCGGCCGAGGGTTGCTGCGGGACGGCCGGCCGTTGCCGGGTTGTGGGCGCATTGGGGGCGATGCTGGGCACCGGTCTGATCGGGCTGGGACTCTGGGTGTTCTGAGGTAAAATGAGAGCGGGAGGCAGGCGCATGGAAAAAGCCAGGCAACTTTCTTCGCCGATGGAGATTCTGGAGGCGGCTCTGGAAAAAGAGGAAGCCGCCCTTCGGTTTTATGACTCACTGGCGACCAACAGCCATGTTGGGGCCGTGAAGGGTTTGGTGACGGAATTGCGCGAAGAGGAACACCGCCATGTCCAACTGATCCAGCGGAAGATCGTGGAACTGCGATTGGGATGATGTAAGCTGTTGACAGCGATGCGGGGATATTGATATCTGTATCCCCCATCTTCAACGGGCACCCGTGGTGGAATTGGCAGACACGTAAGATTCAGGTTCTTATGCCGAAAGGTGTGGGGGTTCAACTCCCTCCGGGTGCACCACTCTTCCCAGACTCATTCAGAGCCGGTATTACTGAACGCGTATCGCTGCCCCGGTGGTTTTCCCGCGGTAGGAGGGCTGGAAATGCTTGAGCTGGTTGATCTGAAGAAGACTCTTTCGGACGAAACCTACGAAGCCGTGTTCCCCGATCTCGAGATCCGTGTGGGACAGATCCAGCGAGCCGCGCGTGCCGCGGGCGTGCCGGTGGTGCTGGTCTTCGAGGGGTGGGATGCCTCCGGCAAGGGTACCGTGATCAACCGACTCACGCAGGCCCTCGACCCCCGCGGCTTCAAGGTTCATCCCATTCGCGAGGCGACGGAAACCGAGCGCCGCTATCCCTGGTTGTCCCGCTTCTGGAAGGCCACCCCCGCCGCCGGGCAGTGCGCCATTTTCGACCGCTCCTGGTACGGTCGTGTGCTCGCCGAACGGGTGGCGAATGACGTCAGCAAGGCGGAATGCCGGCAGGCGTTTGAGGATATCCAGGCCTTCGAACGGCAGCTCGCGGACAGTGGCGCCGTCATCGTCAAATACTGGCTGCATATCAGTCGAGCGGAACAGAAACGACGCTTCCGCCAACTTGAAGCCGCCAAGGCCACGGCGTGGAAAGTCGGCAAAGCCGAGCGGCACCAGCACCGTGACTACGACCGGTGGGAACGGGCGGTGGAGGACCTGCTCGAACGAACGTCCACGGCGCACGCGCCCTGGACGGTGGTGGAGGCGACCCACGGCCGGTTCGCGCGCGTCAAGGTCTTCGAAGCCTTCATCCGCGCCGTGCAGGCCGAGTTGGATCGCCGTGCTGCCCAGCGTGCTCCCGCCGTCAAGCCCATGGCGGTGCCGAAGCGATCGCCGACGCGGGACCAGGGTCTTCTCGACCGCCTCGACCTCGGGTTGAGCCTTGACGGCGGCGACTACGAGAAACAACTCGAACGGTGGCAACGGCGGCTGTTCGAACTCGAGCACCGTCTCTACATCGCGCGCATTCCCGCTGTGATCGTGTACGAGGGGCAGGACGCCGGCGGCAAGGGCGGGAATATCCGCCGCCTGACCCGGGGGCTTGATCCCCGAGGCTATGAAGTGGTCCCCGTCGCGGCACCGACGGCCGAAGAGAAGGCCCACCATTACCTCTGGCGGTTCTGGAAGAATGTGCCCCGGACCGGCCACATCACCCTCTTTGACCGGTCGTGGTATGGCCGTGTGCTCGTGGAACGCGTGGAAGGCTTCTGCTCCGGCGAAGAGTGGCAGCGTGCCTTCCGCGAGATCAATGAGTTCGAGCAACAGCTCACGAACTCCGGGGCCGTGATCGTCAAGTTCTGGCTGCAGATCAGTCGTGACGAACAACTCCGCCGTTTCAAAGACCGCCAGGATACGCCCTATAAGCAGTGGAAAATCACCGATGAGGACTGGCGCAACCGGAACAAGTGGCGCCAATACAAGGTGTGCGTCGAGGACATGCTTCAGCAGACCAGCACGTCGCATGCGCCGTGGACCATCCTTGAGGCCAACTGTAAGCTGTACGCCCGGATCAAGGCGCTGCGGACGGTTGCCGTGGCGTTGGAAACGGCGCTTCGTTGAGGCGGAGGGTGCAAAGGAGAAAACACTATGTGGAACTACCTGGTAAGCGATCTGCAACCGGAGGTGCTTGTGCGGGTCGCGTTGACCCTGTTGACCGGTTTCATTCTGGGCTTTGAACGCGAGCGGCATGGGCGGGCCGCCGGGCTTCGGACAACATTGCTCGTCAGCCTGTCCGCCTGCGTCGTGATGGTCATTTCGGAGTTCTTCTATCGGCAGAGTCTGGTCGTGACCGGCTCAGCCTCTTCCTGGCATCCCGATCCCGCGCGTCTGGCGGCGGGGGCGCTGTCGGGCATGGGGTTTCTCGGGGCCGGTGTCATCATTCATGCGGGCGGCCACATCCGGGGGGTGACTACCGCCGCCACCCTGTGGTTTGCCACGGTGATGGGACTGGCCTTTGGAGCCGGGCTGATCGGGCTGGGCCTCCTGGCTTCAGCGGTGGCCTTTGTGGTGTTGCATCTACTGCCGTCGGTCGAGGCCCATATGCAGGACGATGCGTATTCGGACTTTTCCGTCCGGCTCGATGTGGGGGCCGCGACGCTGGACCTCATTCTGAATGAGCTGAAATCATGTGCCATCAAAGTCGAAAGCATGGATATTCAGACGGACCGGCAGCCCCCGGTACAGCGAGTCGTGTTTCATCTGAAGTACAGGAAGACCGATCTTGTGCGCTTTCCGCGTGAGGTCACACAACGGGTGGGTGAGCTTCCCGGAGTGCAGGAAACCCACTGGCATGCGTGAACCGACGGGGTGAAGGGCGGCGGGAAGGATAAGGCCTAGATCCAGCCTTTGACTTTGTACTGCAGCAGTGCGAGACACTCTCTCGCGATCCGGATCTGGTTCTCGAGGTTTCCCCAAAAGCCATAGCGCCAGAGACCGTGGGCGCCGATGTTGGCCTCCACGTCCGCGCTCTGGGCGGGCATTCCGGTCACGTGGCGAAACCCTGCTTTCCGAAAGCACAGGATTGCCCGTCGGACATGAGTGGGGGACGTGACCAGAACCACGCTGGCGTCGAGGCTGTCAGGCGGCAGCAGGTCGCGAATATTGACCGCCTCCTCATGGGTGTTTCGACCGCGATACTCCATGAGGATGGAGGCTTTGGGAACGCCGCGCAACACCAGTTCATCCCGCATGCGGCCCACACTTCCGGTCTCAGGGTCGATATCGCAGGGCAAGGTGACGACACAGGTGGCGCCGGTCAGCCCCGCCAGCAGTTCGGCGGCCCGATAGGTTCGCATCAGGCCGGATTCGCTGGGGATGCCGGCGCCGCCCAAGACCACCACGTAATCGATCCGGGTCGAGGCTGGTGGCAAGCCGCCGGCCAGCCAGAGCGTCAGGGAGCGCGGCAGGCCGGTCAGTCCCAGCCCGATCTGGAGGAGGAAAAGGAGGCCGGCGGCCGTGATCAGGGATCTAACGGGCCGGTGTGTGGCCTTCCGGTGAGACCTTATTTCCATAACATGACCGCCGCGGTGCCGATAGCCAGCAGAATGCGATAATAGCCGAAGAGGGACATGGGGTGCTTCTGGAGGTAGCCGACCATCCAGCGGACGGCCAGGGTGGCGGAGACCGCCGCGACGAGCAGACCGATGAGGGGCGACAGCCAGCCGTAGAGCTGGATCATGGCCGGTCCATACTTGGCCGCATCGAGCACGGTGGAGGCGGTGAGGGTGATCAGGCCCAGCAGGAAGCTGAATTCCACCGCGGCCCCCAGCGAGAGTCCGGCGAAGAGCCCGCCCAGAATGGTGGCCAGGCTGCGACTGGTTCCCGGCCACATGGCCAGGCATTGCACGAACCCGATCGCCAGGGCCATTTTCCAGGAGAGACCGGCGATCGACGCCCCTCGTGCCTCGCGTTGGCACGGAACGATCACATAACGATCCATCACCAGGATGATGAGACCGCCGAGCATCCAACTGCCGACGATGGGCCACAGCCCCCAGTCGCTTCCCCCGAACAGGTACTGCTTGATGCGTTCTTCGAGAAGCAGTCCGATGATGGCCGCCGGCAGAAAGGCCACGATGAGGTTGAGGCTCAACTTGAGTCCCTCAGGGTTCCGGCCCAGGCAGCCCTCCGCCATCTGGCGGACCCGGCGGAAATACAGTCCCATCACGGCCAGAATGGCGCCGAGTTGGATGCAGACGGCGTAGGCATTTGCCGCCTCGCTCGTGTCCGCGGTCTGGCCGATCCCCATGACGTGCTGGGCGAGGATCAGGTGGCCGGTGGAACTGACGGGGAGATACTCGGTGACTCCCTCGACCACCCCCAGAATGGCGGCCTGAAGCAGGGTCATGGCGGGGCGCGGCGCCTCATGGGTGCCGGCCTGAAGGAGCCAAGGGGTGAGGCCAAGCAGAACCGTCAGCAGAAGACGACGCAAGCGGAACGACATGGCAAGGGCCTTTCGGGCTACATGATCTTCAACTTGGGCAGATCCTGAATATCGATTGCCCCCACCAGGTGCCGATCGGCATCCACCACCAGAAGGTCATCGATGAGGTGCGTTTCGAACACGCGAAGCACCTCCACCGCCAGATCATCCAGCTTCACGGTGATCGGGTTACGGGTCATCACGTCGTCAATGGTGCTATGGAGAAGGTCCGGTTGCTGGGGCAGGCGCCGCCGCAGGTCGCCGTCGGTGAAGATTCCCAGAACCTTGTTCTCCGCATCGACGATGCCGGCCATGCCGGTCCGGGTGCGCGTCATGGCCAGGATGGCATCCTTCACCTTGGAACCGGTCAGGACGGAGGCAACGCGGTCATCCTTGCGCATGATGTCCGAGACTCTCAGCAGCAACGTCCGCCCTATCGAGCCGCCCGGATGCAGCTTGGCATAGTCCTCAATCTTGAAACCGCGGGCTTCAAGGAGCACCATGGCCAGCGCATCGCCGACGGCCAGAGTGGCCGTGGTACTGGTGGTAGGCGCCATGTTGAACGGGCAGGCCTCCCGGTCGACGGCCACGGAGATGGCGATATCGCTGAGTTTGGCCAGTGCGCTGGTCAGGTTTCCCGTGAGGGCGATCACGGTCACGTTGAACCGGCGCACCAGCGGGATCAGGTTCAGGATCTCCTCGGATTCGCCGCTGTAGCTGAGGGCGATCAGGATGTCTCCGGAGGCCAGGATGCCCAGGTCGCCATGAATGGCCTGCGTGGGGTTCAGCATGACGCTGGTGGTGCCCGTGCTGGCCAGCGTGGCGGAGATCTTCTCACCGATATGGAGGTTCTTGCCGACGCCGGTGACCACGACTTTCCGGCCGTGACGGGTGGCCTCAATGATAGCCGTCACGGCGTGACTGAAGCCGGAGTTCAGGTTCGCCCGGACTTTGCATAGTCCCTCGATCTCCATATCGATGATCTTGCGGCCCCGCTCGATGTAATCGTCGTCAATGGCGGGATCGGGCGCTGGCTGTTCCGAGGGGTTGCGTTTGCCTGTCATAAGCGGAAAAACGTAGCACAGGTGCCGGCTCGAACTCCATCAGATTGTGTTCCGGATCAGGCGCGCGATAAACATGCCGTTGCACGAGCCCTGCCAGGGGTAGACCCAGGCCTGTCCCTGGCACGGCGTGTCATCGAGAGGATGGGAAAAGGAGGCGGGGCTGAACCCGGGCGTGGCCGCGAGAAAACGTTGGACCACGTCCTCGTTCTCCTGGCGGGTCAGGGTGCAGGTGGCGTATACCAGCACGCCGCCGCCGCGCACGCGTTGGGCGCACTTGGCGAGCAGTTCCGTTTGAACCCCGGTCAGCCGGTCCACTTCTCCCGCGCTCATTCGCCAGCGGGCATCCGGATTCCGGTGCCAGGTGCCGAGTCCTGAACAGGGGGCGTCCACCAACACGCCGTCAAAGACTTCATGGGGCAGCGGATCCTTTAGCCCGTCCCAGAGCCGGGGGGTCACGCCGGCCACCTGGGCTTCGCGCAGACGGCGCTCGGCGCTTTCCAGGATGCCGGGCCGGATGTCCGTGGCCAGGATATGGCCCCGGCCGCCCATGAGGTCGATCAGGTGCAGGGACTTGCCACCCGCTCCACAGCAGGCGTCCCACCAGCGTTCGTCGGGGCGGGGGGCGCAGATCAACCCGGTGACCTGGGAGGCGAGATCCTGAATCTCCATGATCCCCTTCAGTTGGGGAGCCAGGGCGCGCAGGTTCTGTCCGCGCGGCACGGAGAGGGCGTCGGGCAGGCGCGCACAACCGGTCGGTTCAATCCCGGCGCCGCGAAGCACGGCGGTCACGCGGGCCTTGCAGTCCGGCCTGGCGCGGAGCCAGGTCGGAGGCGGTGTCTGAAAGGCGGTGACGGTGCGCAGGAGATGCTCAGAGGCCTCAGCGCCCGGCGGAACCCGCAACAGCGAGGAAAACCAAGCGGGCACGAGGGCTTGCGCCGACGGCGGCGGAGTCCCGGTCAGGGCCGCGAAACCGGCGGCTTTGGCCGCCAGATCGGCGGCGCCGAGCGGTTTGAGCACGGCGCCTGCCAGCCGGGTCGTTTCAGCCAGAACGGTGATGGCGGGGTTGATTTCGGAGGCTTCCAGAACGTGGGCCAGCACGCAGGCGGTGGCGAGGTCGGGTGCGGCGGGAGGCACCAGCCAGCCCTGCCAGCGGAAATAGGCGAACACGATTTCCGAAAACAGCCGGCGGTCACGCGAACCGAATTCAGGGTGTTGGCGATAGAACGAGGCCAGGGTGGAGTCCGCGGGTGACCCGGTGGACACGGCGGTGAGCGTGTCCTGCACGATCTGCAGGACGACGTCGGCTTGACGGCGAAGGATTCTTGGGGAAAGAGCCATAGGGGTCTCAGATCAGCGATGCAACCGGTCCAGCAGCAGACCGGTGTAAAGATACCCCTGCTTGAACTGCGCCAGGGAATACGATTCGTTCGGGGCGTGGATATTATCCTCTTCGCTGCCGAACCCGACGAGAAGGGCCTGCCCGCCGGCGATGGCGGGCAGATAGGAGAGGATGGGAACGGACGCGCCTTCCCAGAGAAAAGCGATCGGCAGGTCCGAGAGCTCGGTGAGCACCTCGCGTGCAAGTTGGACGGCAGGCGAGTTGAGGTCGACGCGGACCGCCGGGCCCCCAATGCCCTGCTCGGTGATCTCCAGGCGCAACCCTGCCGGGACGTGCTGCCGGAGGTGCGCTATGATCGCTTCCAGGATGTGTTCCGGTTGCTGTCCCGGCACGAGGCGCGCGGAAATCTTGGCTTCGGCGCGGGCGGGAATAATCGTTTTGCTGCCGGCGCCGCCGTAGCCCGAGTGGATTCCGTTGAGGTCCAGGGCGGGGCGGAAGGCCGTGCGGTCGATGGGGGCGTAACCCTGCTCGCCGCCCACCGGTGCGACGCCGGTGACGGATTCATACCAGGCCGCATCCAGCGGCACGGCATTGGCCAGGGTCCGTTCCTCGTGCGAGGGGTCGGTCACCCCGTCATAGAACCGGGGGACGGCCACGCGGCCGCTGGCGTCATGAAGCGAGGCGGCCAGCCGGGCCATGCCATTGGCGGGGTTGGGGGCCCGTCCGCCGTGGACGCCGGAGTGGAGGTCATGACTGGGGCCGCTCAGAGCCACGGTCAGGTGGACAATGCCGCGCAATCCCATCGTGAGGGTGGGGGCGCCGGAACTGACGGTGCCGGTGTCGGCGGCCATGACGAGATCGGCTTTCAAGGCCGCCTTCTCCTGGGAGAGCACTTTCAGAATCGGCATCCGGCCGGTCTCCTCGTCGCCCTCAATCAGGATCTTCAGCGTGCACTCCAGCCGGTTGGCGCGGATCAGGGCCTCGATAGCCTTGAAGGCGGCGAACACCTGTCCCTTGTTATCCTGCGCGCCGCGTGCGTACATCCGGTTGCCGCGCAGGGTCGGGGCGAAGGGGGGCGAGCACCAGAGCTCGAGCGGATCGGCGGGCTGCACATCGTAGTGACCGTAGAACAGCACGGTGGGGGCGCCGGGCTTGCCGGGGCGTTCGGCGACAAGGAGCGGGTGCGATGTGGTCGGCACCAGACGCGTGGCGAAACCCAGGGCGGCGAGGTGATCGGAGAGCCACTGCGCACAGCGGGTGCAGTCCACGGCCCGGTCGGGGTCGGTACTGACGCTGGGGAAGGCGAGAAACTCCTTCCATTCACTGAGGTAACGTTCGCGATGGGCCTCGAAGGTCTGTTCAAGTTCGATCTTGGTCATGGTAGCTCTTCCAAAGGGTTATAGCAGGCTCGCGGCAATGGCGGCGAGCGTGCTGCGCTCGCTCTTGATCAGCGTGACATGGCCGTGAATGGGCTGGGTTTTCAACCGTTCGACCGCATAGGCCAGGCCGTTGCTGCTCGAATCAAGGTAAGGATTGTCGATCTGGTAGGGGTCGCCGGTCAGCACCATCTTGGTGCCTTCGCCGGCCCGGCTGATGACGGTTTTGACCTCGTGCGGGGTCAGGTTCTGGGCTTCATCCACGATGATGAACTGGCGCGGGATGGATCGGCCGCGGATATAAGTCAGGGCTTCGAGTTCGAGGACCTCGTCGCGCTGCAACTTCTCGATCCGTTCGCGGATCGTATGTTTGTGTTCACCGGTGCTCGATTTGGTCAGAAGGTAGGTCAGATTGTCGAAGATCGGCATCATCCAATTGGCCAGTTTCTCCTCCTTGTTGCCGGGAAGATAGCCGATGTCCTTTCCGAACGGCATGATGGGGCGGGTCACGAGAATGCGGTCATAGCGCTTCTGGTTGACGGTTTTCTCCAGGCCGGCGGCAAGGGCGAGCAGGGTCTTGCCGGTTCCCGCAGGTCCCATGAGGGTGACCAGGTGGACGGAATCGTCCATCAGGAGTTCGATGGCCATCCTTTGTTCGCGGCTGCGCGGCTTGATATGCCAGACGTTGTCGAACCTGGGGTTGAGTTGGACCAGGGTGCCGCGCCCGCCGGCGCGGGTCAGGGCGGAATGGTGCTCCTGGCCTTCGGCGAGCAGGTTCACGAACTCGTTGGGCATCAGCGTGGTATCCGGCAGTTCAACCGAGTGGTTGGCGAAGAAGTCGTCGATGACCTCGGGGCGCACGGTGACGTCACGGCAACCCGTGAAAAGCTCGTCGAAGTTGACCTTCTGCTTCTCGAAATCCATCACCTCGATGCCCAGGGCGTCGGCCTTGATGCGGGCGTTGATGTCCTTGGAGACGAAGATGACCCGCTCGCCCTGCTTATGGAGGCCGAAGGCGACACGGATGATGCGATTGTCGGGGATTTCGTCCTCCAGATCCATGTCGCGGGTCAAGCCATGACCGGTGATGATCTTGAGGGTTCCGCCATTTTCCATGGGGACCCCTTCGCCCAGCCGTCCGCGGGTCCGGAGGTTGTCCAGGCGGCGGATGACGCCGCGCGCGTTGCGGCCAAGTTCGCTGGATTCCTTCTTGAACTTATCCAGTTCCTCGATGACCGCCATGGGCAGAACCACGGTGTTATCCGCAAACGATTCGATGCAGGTGTGATCGTGGAGGAGGACGTTGGTATCGAGTACGAAGATTTTATTCATAAGCCGTATTGATCCTTCAGCTGGTCACACGATTCCCGCTGCGAGCGCAGGTGGGCAGGGGCATTCCCATCACTCCCGCAGCTTGCCACAAAGCGAAGGAATGAGCCAGTCCGAATGACGGCGCTGAGACGCGGCGGAGGTTGGGGAATGGTCTGCCGGTTGGCATGGCAGGGTTATACCCCATGGTCAAGGGTCATCCTGACCTGCTAAGATCCTGTCCTCGTCGCCGTTGCATTTGGGAAAGAAACGTGCAACGTGTGTGGCCAGAATGATGGGAAATCTGGTACCCTTGAGGTATCAGGGCCGGGCAGAGTGGACGTCAGCTTGGTAGGGCGAAGGGAAGAACGAGACTTGGATACGAAAACAGAGCAGGGAACCGACGGCACCACGGTAAACGCCGGAAAGGGAACGCGGCGTTCAGGATTGTTTTCCAAAGCTTCCCGGCGGCCGCAGTGGCTCCCGGGGCGCCGTGCTGGCTTTCTGTTTGCCGCCGTCATGGCCCTCGGCGGGGCCGTCACCTGGCAGGTGGCACGGCATGCCGAGAAGGAACTGCGGGCAAGGTTGATCATAGAATCCGACCTTGTCGCGAAGGCCGTGAACGTCCGTCAGGTCTTGAGTCTGGCCGGGGCGGCGTCGGACGTGGGCACCGCGGACTACGAGCAGCTCAAGGATCAACTCATGCTGGTAGGTTCCGCCAACCCCGCCTGCCGGTTCCTCTACCTGGTGGGGCGGCGACCCGATGGGGCGATCTTTTTCCTGGTGGACTCCGAACCGCCGGATTCGAAGGACTGCTCGCCTCCAGGCCAGCTCTATACCGAGGTTCCCGCGGCGTTTGAGCGTGTTTTTGCGACCGGCAAGCCAGCCACGGAAGGGCCTTATTCCGACCGGTGGGGCAGGTGGGTCAGCGGTGTGGTCCCGGTCTTCGATCCGCGGACGCGGAAGCTCATTGCCGTGCTTGGCATGGATGTGGACGCGCGCCGCTGGCAGTGGGCCATGGCGGCTCGCTACAGTGTACCGGCCTTGGTCACCTTGTTTATCCTTCTCCTGCTGGTGGCCTCTTTTCTGACCAGGCGTCGTGCCGCTCTGGAGCATCAGCGCCTGGCGGTGGCTGAAGCCAGGTACCGCACCCTGTTCGAGAGTTCTCCCGATGCCGTCATGACGGTGGAACCACCCTCGTGGCTGTTCACTTCCGTCAACCCGGCAACGGTGGCCATGTTCCGGGCGAAGGACGCGCAGGAGTTGATCTGCCGCGGTCCGGGTTCCCTGTCTCCCTTGCGTCAAGCCGATGGACGACTCTCCACCGACATGGCCCGGGAGATGATTGAGACCGCCCTGCGTGACGGCTCCTGTGCCTTCGAGTGGACCCATCAACGGATCGACGGCACGGAGTTTCCCGCCACCGTCCTGCTGACCCGGATGGAGTCGGCCGGGAAGACGATCCTCCAGGCCAACGTCACGGATATCACCGCGTCCAAGCGGGCTGAGGAGGAACGGTTGAGCATCCTCCATCGGCAACAGGGCATCAACGAGCTTCAACATGCGCTTCTGGCACCGGCCCCGCTCGACGTTAAACTCAAGATCGCCACGGATGGAATCGTCAAGATCTTTGAGGCGGATTGCTGCCGGATCTGGCTGCTCCAGCCCGGCGATCGGTGTGAACAAGGCTGTATCCATGCCCGGGTACAGGACGGGCCGCACGCCTGCCGTTCACGCGGCCGGTGCCTGCATCTGATGGCCAGTTCGGGTCATCATCACCACAGTGACGTCCAGGGCGACAGCCGCGTTCCCGTCGACGGCTACGTGATTGGACGCATCGCGTCAGGCCAGGAGCCTCATTTCTTTACCAATGACGTCTCCCGCGATCCGGGCATTCTCGATCACGAATGGGCGCGCGTCCGCGGCCTGGTGTCGTTTGCGGGTTACAGGATCCAGGTGCCGGGCGGCGAAACGCAAGGGGTCCTGGCGGTCGCGGCGGCGCACCCCCTTTCGGAAGGGGAAGACGCCAAGCTGGACGGTTTGAGCAGTTCGGTGTCGCTCGTGGTCGAACAGGCCGCTGTTGAGGAGGGGTTGCGCCGGGCGATGGAGACCCTGGAACAAACCAATGTTCAGCTTCAGGCGTCGATCAAGCGGGCGGACCAGATGACGCTCGAAGCCCAGACCGCGAATTCCGCCAAGAGCCAGTTCCTGGCCAATATGAGCCACGAAATCCGGACGCCCATGAACGGGGTGATCGGGATGACCGGCCTGCTGATGGCCACTGATCTGTCCGCGGAACAGCGCCGCTACGCCGAGACCGTGCGATCGAGCGGTGACGCGCTATTGGGTGTCATCAGCGACATTCTCGACTTTTCCAAGATCGATGCGGACAAGCTGGAACTGGAGACGCTGGATTTCGACCTGCGCGCCACATTGGAAGATACGGCCGAACTGCTGGCGGTGCGCGCCCATGAGAAGCAGATCGAGTTCATCAGCCATATCGCCCCCGAGGTGCCGACGTTTCTGCGAGGCGATCCCGGTCGACTGCGTCAGATCCTGGTCAATCTGGGCGGCAATGCCATCAAGTTCACGGCCCGGGGGGAAGTGGAGATGGAGGTTACGGTGGCGTCCGAAACCGACGACTGGATCACCGCCCGCTTCGAGGTGCGGGATACGGGCATCGGCATCCCGCGTGACAAACTCGGCATCCTCTTCACTCCTTTTCAGCAGGTGGATGCGTCGACCACGCGGCGTTACGGCGGGTCGGGGCTGGGATTGGCCATTTCCCGCCGTCTCGCGGAATTGATGGGCGGTGAGATTGGCGTCGAGAGCGAGGAAAACAAGGGCTCAACCTTCTGGTTCACTGCCCGATTCGGCAAGCAACCCCGGCGCCATCCGGGTGACGCGGCGGTGTTCGCGGATATCCGCGGGGCGTATGTGCTGCTGGTGGATGACAATGCCACCAACCGGCAGGTTTTGTCCGAGCAACTGGCCTCCTGGGGCGTCCGCCACGCCATGGTCGAGAGTGCGGCGCAGGCTTTGGTTCAGTTACGCGCGGCTCGCAAAGCCCACGATCCTTTCCGCCTGGTCATCACGGACATGCAGATGCCGGATACGGACGGGGAATCCCTGGGCCGGACCATCAAGGGCGACCCGGCCTTGCGTGACACGCTTCTGGTGATGATGACGTCCCAAGGCATGCGGGGCGATGCCAAGCGGTTCGAAGCCATAGGGTTTGCCGCCTATCTGACCAAGCCGGTGAAGCAGTCCCAACTGCACGACTGCCTGGCGACGGTGCTCGGGGGCTCACCGGCTTCGGTCAAAGCGCCGGAAGCCGTTTCGCTGGTGACGAGGCACTCGCTCAGCGACTCCCGACGGCGCCATGCGAGCATCTTACTCGCCGAGGACAATCCCATCAATCAGCAGGTGGCTCTGCGTATCCTGGAGAAGATGGGGTTCAATGCCGTTGCCGTAACCGACGGGCAGGCCGCCGTCCGCGCGCTGGAACGCCACCCTTACGATCTCGTGTTCATGGATGTCCAGATGCCGGTGCTCGATGGTCTTGAGGCGACCCGGCAGATCCGCAAGGGAGAGGTGGGCCACGTTCCCATCATCGCCATGACCGCTCATGCCATGAAGGGTGATCGCGAACGGTGCCTGGCGGCCGGGATGGATGATTACCTTTCCAAGCCGATTCTGCCGCAGGCCCTGTCGGATATGCTTGGGAAATGGTTGGTCCCGGGCGACCTTGCGCCGCTGACGGGTGACGCGGCCGGCCTGGCCCGAAGGGTGGGGGTGGCGACGGCGAACGTCGGCGCCGGGGGCGACGACGCCAGCGGCCGGCTTCCGGCCCCTGTGCTTTTCGACCGTCAGGCTTTCCTCGCCCGGCTCATGGGTGACGAAGCCCTGGTCAAGGAGATTGCCGCGGAATTTCTGAACGACATGCCCGCCCAGCTGGAAAAGCTCAGGAGGCACGTGGCCCTGGGAGATGCGGATCTGGCGGGTCGCCAGGCGCATTCCATCAAGGGCGCGACGGCTAACGTGGGGGGAATGGCTTTGAGCGCCGTGGCCTCTGAGATGGAGCAGGCTGCGAAAGCCGGGCGGTTGGAGGCGATTGCCGCGCTCATGCCTGAACTGGAGCGACAGTTCGGTCTCCTCAAGGAAGCCATGGAGCGCAGGGAGGGGGAAGGACCATCATGCGTATCCTGATCGCCGAAGATGATATCACGTCACGCCATATCCTGAGCGCGATCCTGAGGAAATGGGGGTTCGATCCCGTCGTTACCGAGGACGGCAATGCGGCCTGGGCGGCCCTACAGCGGGCCGATGCGCCCAGACTCGTGCTGCTCGACCGGAACATGCCGGGGCTCGACGGCGTGGAGGTCTGCCGCCGTCTTCGGAAAGTCGAGTCCTCCAATCCGCCCTATGTCATCCTTCTGACCGCCCAGGGGGCCAAGGACGATATTGTTCAAGGGCTGGATGCCGGCGCCAACGATTACGTTACCAAGCCCTATGACAACGACGAATTGCAGGCCCGGATCAGGGTGGGGCAACGCATGCTGGACCTTCAGACCCGTCTGCTGGAAGCGCGCGATGCCTTGGCGCATCAGGCCATGCACGATCCGCTGACCGGCCTCTTTAACCGGCGCGCCATTCTGGACAAGCTTGTGCAGGAGATCTCGCGCGCGAAGCGGGACGAGGGCACGCTGAGTATCGGGATGATCGATATCGACCATTTCAAGACCATCAACGACACCTATGGGCACCAGGTCGGCGACGAGGTGTTGACCGTCTTTGCCGGGCGGGTTCAAGCCCATCTGAGAGACTACGACTGCATCGGTCGTCATGGCGGTGAGGAGTTCCTCGTGATCGCCCCGGTGGCGGCCACGCCGGTGGACGGGAGCCTGTACGAACGGTTGCGGGCGACCGTGGCGGATACGCCCATTGAGACCAGGGCGGGACCCATCCCCGTCACTGTCAGCATCGGGGTGGCCAGGGGGACGGGGCAGAGCACGGTCGATGCCTTGCTGGCGGCCGCCGACGTCGCACTCTATCAGGCGAAAGACGCCGGCCGCAATCGCGTGGTCTGCGAGGCTGTCCCGCGTGGCGACAACGGTTCCTGCCGAACGTTGTAGCCCCAGCGTGGCACGGGTTTCCAACCCGTTGCCCAGATACGGCCGTGTTCCTTATCGCAGGAATCGGATGGTTCTCGAGTCGGTCTGTGCTCACGCACGAGACGACTGTGCTCATCGAGAGCGAACTGCAGTTCGTGGCTTTCGAGCGAACCAACATCAACGAGCTGGTCAGACTGGATGGAGTCAGTCGAGAGAGTCTGCTCGCGCTCTGGAATGAGGGCAGGGCGGTGTTAGTTGCCGCTCCGCATGTGGTGTCGCGCTCTGGGACGGAATCAGTCGTCATGGCGCAGTGGATGTCTCCTAGCGGAGGGGAGAGTGACCTGGAGGTGAAATCCGATCTGTTCAATGCCAACACATCTTTGTCTTTCGGAAAGCGTGTACTTCTTGTGGGCGGGGGTCCCATGAAAGATGACAGACAAGTATTGTACGTGTTCGCCACAGCATGGCGCGTGAGTCGTGATGGGAAGCGGTATCCTGAGGCGACCGTCGAACCACCTCACGCTGGCGACGTGAGTACCCGTGCCAGATGAGCGACGTTCGCCGATGAAAATGAAGAATCCATGGCAAGAGTTTCGGGATGATCCGGCAGGGTTCAGCAGAAGTTTCCTGATCCATCCGAACTCACGCGCGTCCCGCGCGGCTCGGCCTTGAGGACAGGGCTTGCTCCTGCCCCTCCGGCATGGCATAATTTACTCCCGAAAGCGGGCGCATGCATGGGCGAGCTAGAAACCAGTGTGGTTATTCCCATTCCGAGGATTTTCGGCATCGATCTCAGCGTCACCAACGAGGTGGTGCTGGTGTGGATGGCCGGGTTGATCACCCTGATGGTGTTGCTGCCGGTTTGCCGGCGCCGCGCACCGATCGCCCAGGGGCTCTATCAGAACCTGATGGAAGGGCTGATCGAGTTCGTGGAGCGCGAGGCCGTTGTTGAGGGCCTGGGCAGTGCGGGGCCGGTTTGGGCGCCTTTCCTGCTGACGATGTTCTTTTTCATCCTGTGCGCCAATTTGCTGGGCCTGGTGCCGGTGCCGGGGGTGTTCCAGGCGGTGACCTCGAACATCAACGTGACGGCCGCCCTGGCCCTGATCGTCTTCCTGCTGACCCTCTGGCTGAAGATCCGCCAGCGCGGCGTCCTTGGCTTTCTGCGCGGGTTTCTGCCGCAGGGAGTGCCCTGGTGGATGGCGGCCCTCGTGGTGCCGATCGAAGTGGTGAGCTGGCTGGCCCGGCCGCTGTCGCTGGCGGTCCGGTTGTTCGCCAATATGATGGCGGGGCACGCCCTGATCTTTGTGTTCATCGGCATGGCGATGGGGTCGGCGTGGCTGCTCAAGCCCATCCCGCTGATCGGCGCGATCGTCATGGATGTGTTCGAAGTGTTTGTGTCGTTCATCCAGGCGTTCATCTTTACGATGCTTGCCGGGATTTATATCAAGGACGCCATCGAGGACGAGGCGCACTAAGGGAGGAAGGGACCTATGACACCACAAGGAATGGCCTGGCTGGGAGCCGGTATCGGCATTGGACTGGCGGCGCTGGGGACAGGGATCGGGATCGGGATCCTTGTGGGCAAGACGGTGGAGGCGGTGGCCCGTCAGCCCGAGTTGCGCGGCACGCTACAGCGGCTGATGATTCTGGGGATCGCCTTCGTGGAGGCCTTGTGTCTCTATGCCCTGGTGATCTCCATCATGTTGATCGGCAAGGGAGCGGAATGAGATGAAGCTTGGGCTCGATGTACGGCTGCTGGTGTGGACGATGGTGACGTTTGGCGGCCTGATGGCCATCCTGGCCAAATTCGCCTTCAAGCCCCTGCAGCGTCTGCTCGCCGAACGCGAAAAAGGGATTCGCGATTCGCTCGGCGAGGCGCAGCGGGTTCGCGACGAGGCGGAGACCCTCCGGCGCGAGGGCCAGGCTCACCTTCAGGAGACCCGTGAGGCGGCCCGGAAGATGATCGAGGAAAGCCGCAAGGTTACCTCCGATCTGCAGGCCGAAGGGCGCAAGCAGGCGCGCGAGGAAGCCGAGGCGATGATCCGGCGGGCACGCGAGGAGATCGATCACGAGGTCAGCAAAAGCATCGATGAACTGCGCGGCACGGTGGCCAACCTCTCGCTTCACGTCGCCCGCGATTTCATCAAGGAAAACCTGGACACGGCGCGGCACGGGCAGTTGGTGGACGACTATGTGCGGCAGCTAAAGGCGGAGCATGACAAACCAACCCCCTGACCTCCTGGCTTATGCCACGTCGCTCCATGAATTGGGCCGTGCCACCGGGGAAACGCCTGAGCTGGAACACGAAGTGGCCGGCGTGCTTGACCTGCTGGACAGAAAGAGTGAAATCTGCGACTTTCTGGCGAACCCGATGGTCGCGAACGAGGGCAAGGCATCGGCTCTGGACTCCCTGCTGAAGGGGAAGATCCGGCCCGCGCTGATGCATTTCATCCTGATCCTGGTCGAGCAGGGGAACTGGGTTCATTTCAGGGAGATCGCGGAGGCGTTTTTCGTGATCGCGGGAACGCGCACAGCGCATACGGCGGCGGAGCTTACCTCGGCGGTGCCCTTGGCCGCCGAGCAGGTTGAGGCGATTGAGGCGGCCATGAGTGCGCGGTTGAATCGCGCGGTCAAGTTTCACGTCCGGGTGGATCCGCGCGTGATTGGCGGAGTGTCGGCGAGGGTGGGGGATATCATTATCGATGGGACAGTGGCCCATCGGTTGGAACAATTGCGGGAGGCTTTGGCGAAGGTATGAAGCAACGGATGAAAGTTCTGTTTACGATAGCCCTGCCGGCTGTCCTGGCGATCGGCGGCATGGGATGGTGGGTATCGACAACGGCGTGGGCGTCCTCAAAGGCGTCGCTGGACCCGGATCCGCAGGCGGCGGTGGTGGCCCGGCAGTTCGCGCGTACGATGCCCCGGGTGCATTTGTCGCACGAGCCCCTGAACGAGGTTGTGGCCACGAATGCGGTGAGCATCTACCTCACCACGCTGGACTATGACCACACGTTCTTTACCGCCGGCGATGTCGACGAGTTCCAGAAGGAGGCGGGACTGCAGGCGGAGGCCCTGCAGAAGGGCGACGTGGCCTTCGCCTTCCGGGTGTTTGAGCGGCTCAAGGAACGCGTCCGGAATCGGGTCGATTATGTGAACACCCTCCTGGAGAAGGGCTTCGACACGACCGTCAAGGAGACCTATGTCTGGCGGCGGAAGGATGCGCCGTGGGCGGCCGATGAGCAGGCCTGGAACGAGTTGTGGCGCAAGAAGGTGAAGAACGAGTATGTGGCGCGTGTCGTGTCGCGCCGCCTGGCGGATGAGGATCGGACGAACCGCGTCAACGGGGCGGTGCAGTCGGAACCGCCGGCGGCTGCCACCAATCAGGCCGAGACCGCGGTCCGGCCGGCCGGTGACACCAATAAGAACGATAAAACGGCCGCTTCGGAGGCCCTGGCCGAGGCTTCGCTGTCGCCCGAGGACTTCATCAGGAAGCGGTATGCGCAGTATCTGACCGTGCTGAATGACAGCGATGCGGATTTTGTCATGCAGCGCTATCTATCGGCCTTTGCCCAGGCGTATGACCCGCATTCCGAGTACATGACCCCCAGCTCGACGGAGGACTTCGATATCGGGATGAAACTTTCGCTGGTGGGCATTGGCGCCTTGTTGGCGAGCGAGGACGGCGCCGCGAGGATTGAGCGGGTTATTCCCGGCGGACCCGCCGAGCGGGACGGCCGGCTTAAGGCCGGCGACAAGATCATTGCCGTGGCCCAGGGCGACAAGGCACCCGTCGACATTCTTCATTGGCCGCTCTACAAGGCCGTTCGGCTGATTCGCGGCGAGAAGGGGACCAAAGTGGTGCTGACCGTGATTCCGGCGGCCGACATCTCCGGGGGGCGGGTGGTGAAGATCGATCTGGTCCGGGATGAAGTGAAACTCGAGGAGCAGGAAGCCAAGGGCGAGGTCGACGCGATCCCCGGGTTTTCCGGCGTGACGAATCAGATCGGGGTGATCAAGCTGCCGGCGTTCTACGCCGATATGCGCAACCGCATCAATGGCTCCACTGAGTACAAGAGTTCGACGCGCGATGTGGCCCGTCTGGTGGAGGATATGAAGGGCAAGGGCGTGCAGGGGATTATTCTGGACCTGCGGAGCAATGGCGGCGGGTCGCTTGCTGAGGCGGTGGAGATGACCGGGCTCTTCCTGCGGGCGGGACCGGTGGTGCAGGTGCGCGAGAGCAGGGGCATCCAGGTGCTCAGCGATCCGGACCCAGGCGTTCTCTACCAGGGTCCGCTGGTGGTGCTGGTCAACCGCCAGAGCGCGTCGGCCTCCGAGATTCTGGCGGCGGCGCTGGCCGACTATGGGCGCGCGGTGGTCGTCGGCGACACCAAGACGCATGGCAAGGGCACGGTCCAGTCCTGGCAGAACCTGGATGAGCGCAATCCCAAGCTGGGCTCGATCAAGGTGACCACGCACAGTTTCTACCGGGTGGCGGGGGGGTCGACTCAGCTCAAAGGGGTCGTTCCCGATATCGTCCTTCCCTCGGTGCTGGATGTGATTGAGATTGGCGAGGAATATCTACCGCATGCGATGGGGTGGACGGTGGTGAACATGGCCCAGTACCGCCCGGTGGCCGATCTTTCGCTCTGGATTACGGACCTGCGCCAGGCAACCGAGGCGCGGCGGGCCAAAGATCCGAGGTTTGTCGCCCAGGCGGCCATGATCCAGCGGATCAAGAAGCGCATGGAGACCGCCGAGATTTCGCTGAATCTGGAGGATCGCATGGCCCTGGCCCGCGAGGAAAAGGGCATGGAGAAGCTCCAGGCCGAGGCGTTGGGCGAGGACGAGTTCGAGACGGCCGATCCCAAGCAGAAAAACAAGGAAAGTGATATCGTCCTTGCGGAAACCGAACGCATCATGGGTGACTTGATTGCCGCGATGAGCAAGAAGGAGCAGGCTAAGAATGAACATTAAGTTTTGGAAGATGCATGGGGCGAGCAACGATTTCATTCTGGCGGATGATCGCGGATTGACCTTTCCGGTGAAAGATAAGGAATGGCTTGCCCGGATCACGGCGCGGCGCACGGGAGTGGGGAGCGAGGGGATCATCCTGATTCAGCCCTCCGCGTCGGTCGATTTTACGATGCGTTTCTTCAATCCGGATGGCAGTGAAGTGGATATGTGCGGGAACGGGGCCCGTTGCGTGGCCCGCCTGGCGCACGATATCGGCATTGCACCGGCGCGCATGCGGTTTGAAACCGGGGCGGGTGTGATCGAGGCTGAAATGGTGGGCGACCAGGTCCGGTTGGGCATGACCCTTCCCAAGGATTGGCGGCTGAACAAGATGCTGGACCTTCCCGACGGCCCGCGGCCCTACGGGTTCGTGAACAGCGGCGTGCCGCACGTGGTCATGGAGGCCGCCCCGCTGGACAAGGCGGATGTGGCCCGGCTGGGCGCGGCGATCCGGTATCACAAGGACTTTGCACCCAAGGGAACCAACGCCAACTTTGTCGAAGTGACCGGTCCCCGTTCGCTTCGGATTCGCACGTATGAGCGCGGCGTGGAGGCGGAGACCCTCGCCTGTGGCACGGGCATGGTGGCGGCCGGGCTGGTGAGCGGCCGCATGGGGTGGGTGAAGCCTCCCGTGCAGATCACCTGCGCCAGCGGCGATGTGCTGGAGGTGAACTACACGCTCACCGACGACGGGGCCACCAACGTGACGCTGCTCGGTCCTGCCGCCTATGTGTTCACCGGCGAGTTGGAGTACAAGTAGGCTGGGCGGTGCCTCGCGCGGCAGCGGCGGGCAGCGTAGTGCCCGCCGCACAGGGCAGATGTGACGGAAGGTCGCTGAGTTGGTGGGAAGGACGCAGATGAAGATTGCCACGTTCAACGTCAACTCCATCCGTTCCCGCCTGTCGATCCTGCTGGACTGGCTGGCGGCGAACCAACCGGATGTGCTGGCCCTCCAGGAAACCAAGGTGGTGGACGCTGACTTTCCGCTGCAGGCCATTCTGGATGCGGGGTACTTCGCGGCGTTTCGCGGCGAGAAAAGCTACAACGGGGTCGCCCTCCTGTCCCGAACCCAACCGGAACAGGTCCGGTTTGGATTCGATGACGGCGGGCCGGCGGACGAAACCCGGCTGGTGACGGCACGGTTCGGAGCGGTTCACGTCGTCAACACCTATGTGCCGCAGGGCCGGGACATCGAACATGCGATGTACCGCTACAAGCTGGACTGGTTCGAACGGCTGCGGGGGTATTTCGAGCGGCAGTTCACGCCCCGGCAGGAGGTGGTCTGGGTGGGTGATTTCAACGTTGCCCCGGAGGCCATCGATATCCACAACGCCGAACGGCAGGCCAATCATGTGTGCTATCACGTCGAGGTCCGCGAAGCCTTCGCGCGGACGGTGGCTTGGGGGTTCGTGGATGTCTTCCGCCAGCATCATCCCGAGCCCGGCCAGTATTCCTTCTTCGACTACCGGCAGAAGCAGGCGGTCCCTCTCAACCAGGGGTGGCGCGTCGACCATATCATGGCCACGCGGCCGCTGGCCGTCCGATCGGCCGGGGCGTCGATCGACCTGAAACCGCGGCGTGCGGAGAAGCCTTCGGATCATGCCGTGGTGATGGCGGAGTTTACGGGCAAGGGCAAAGGAGGTGCTTCATGAAACGTTTTCATCGCTGTTTTATGGCTTTGGGTGTTGCCGTTCTGATGGCGGGCTGTGTGAGTACGCCCGCGCGGCGCATCGAGCAGAATGCCGCCCTGTTCGGGACCTTCCCGCCGGAAGTGCAGGCCAGCGTCCGCAAGGGGGAGATCGCGGTGGGTTTCACGAAGGACATGGTATTGATGGCCTTGGGGCCGGCGCGACAGGTCTACGCCCGCACTACGCACGAGGGTGCGAGTGAAGTGTGGATCTATACCGGCAGCACTTACACAACGTCCATGGAGCCCGTGGACAACTCCTTCTGGTACCGCGATCGTCAGGGACGCCTGCGCAATGCCTCCGGTCTGGGGTGGGCCAGCGTTCAACACCGTTCGGAATACCCCTACCTGCGGGTTGAGTTCGAAAGCAGTGCCGTCAAGGCCATTGAGCGATTGAAGTAAGGGCGGGCTCCAACCCCGGTAGAGCGTGCGCCACACAGTAGGGCTGGCGCTACGTCGCCAGCTATCTTCATGACAACGGGCGAAGCAGCGGCGGGCAGCGTAGTGCCCGCCGTACTCGGGGATTACGAGAAGAGGCTCAGTGGTTTTCCGCGGGCGTGACCTTCAATACCACCGTGCGATTCAGGCGTCGGCTTTCGGGTGTGGTGTTTGGGTAGGGCGGCGTTGCGTCCCCGGCCGAGGTTGCCGAAAGTGCGCTGACGGGCAGACCACACTGCTTGGACAGATAGTCCACCACGACCTTGGCGCGCGAGAGGCCGAGTTCACGATTGTTGCCGTAAGGTCGGCCTGAACTGACGGGTGTGGCATCCGTATGCCCTTCCACTTCCAGATGGAGATTTCCCATCGCGGGTGTGAGGGTATTGGCGATGCGACGCAAGTCCTGGCAGGCGGCTCCGGTCAGTTCCGTGCCGCGTGCGAAGGCGCCGTAGTTGAACCGGAGGGTCAGTTCGTTTCCCTTCCTGCTGGTCTTGAAGCCGGCGCCCTCCAGTACCGGCCAGGGGGCTGGCGGGGACGGGGGTTCTGCGCGTGGCGACGCGATGGCTGGCATGGGGGACGGCAACGCCTCAGCCGCCGAATCCACCGGCGCGGGCGAGGCGGTGACGTCGGACGCGTGAACGCGGCGTGATTCGCAGGAACGACCGGCAAAGAACGCGAGCGCCACGGCGAAGGCGGCGAGCACCAGAGTCAGGGCGACCACATGCGCCGGGCGATGCTGGGGTGAATCCTCCTTGAGAGAGTCGTGCTTATCCAAGGTTCCGCTGCTGGCCGCAAGAGACTTACGCGCCCACTCCCGTTCCACGGCCGCATGGCGCACGGATTCCGCCTTGCGCAGCTGGATCTCGCGGGCCGCCTGCTCGCGGGCACGGGTCAATTCGGTTTCCAACTCTGACACCCGGGCTCGTGCGCGGTCCAATTCGCCGATGACTTGGGCGATGGCCTCCTGGGCGGCTACCTCGGTGGCCATGGCTTCCTGCTGTTCCGGGGGAAGGGAGAGAGGTTCGTCAGCGGGAGGCGGTTCGTCAACGGGGACCGGTTCATCTGCGGGGACCGGTGTCTCGAGGGCGAGGGCTTCCGTCGGTTTGGCTGGCTTGCCCACAATGCTGTCGAGAAGACGTTCTTCGGCGGTGGGCTCGGGTTCCGTCCGCGGAGGTTCCGCAGGTGTTGAGGGCGCGGGGACCGGGGGGGCGATCACGGGATTGAAGAAGGGATCGGATTCGAAAAGATCGGCGAGTTGCTCCTCCTCGGTCGGGGCCGCGGCTGCTGCCGGTACAGCGGCAGGGGGCGGGGGAGTATCGGACGGTACAGGGTGGTCTTCAGGCACGGTGGTCATCGCCTCCAATTGGGCTGGGTCAAAATCGGTTGCATCATCGGGAAACGGACTTTCGTTACTTGAGAGCTCGTGTTCTTCGAGATTCGGTTCTTCGACATCCGGCTCGTCGAGCTCCGGTTCTTTGAGGCTGGGCTCTTCGAGGCTTGGTTCTTCGACCTGGGGAACGGGATCGGGTGCGATATCAGGAACGAGATCAGGTGCGGGAGCGGGAACGAGATCGGGTTCGGTAACCTGGGTTTGGGGCTGGGATTCCGGGATAGCGGTGGTTCCGACGGTTTCCACAGTGGGCGGGGCCGGCGGCTCGGGCGGGGCGGGTTCGACCTCCGCGGGCACAGGAAGGGAGGGGAACAACTCCAACTGGGGTGAGGAGTCGAGGTTCCTGGGGCGTGATCGGGCGGATGATCTGGTTGCAGGTTTCACATGGTCTCCGAGTTCGATGTCCAAACGGATTCCTGTATATCAAACGAATGGTGTGGATTCAATGAGGAGTCCGCCATGGCCGGTGGGCTTTGGGGTGAAGTGCGCTCTTATTTTGCCGGACTGATCTCCACGAGGCGGAAATCGTAGGGACGGATGAGGACGGTGACGGTTGGGCCGTTCTGCTTGAGCACAAGTCGTTCGGCGGCCTTCTGCGCCGGTTTCTTGCCCGAGAGCAGGTCTTCTGGCGAGGTCAGGTCCACCTGGCCATCGGGGTTGTTGAGATCGATGCCCATGTTCTGCGAGGCCTTCTTGATATCGTCGCGCGAGGCGACCGGAATGACCGGTGCGGCCAGGGCGGCATCGGCCTCCTTGAAGGTGACCGACTGAGTGCCCGGGAACAGCGATGCGGGCGTGGCGGACACGGTGACGACCTGCTCATTGGAACCCAGGTTGCTGACCATCATGAGCGCGCGATCCTTCCAGACATAGACACAGGTGGCGATCACGTTGGTCTGGCCAGGTTTGTCCGGCCCGCCCGGCTGATCGGCCGACGGCAGGCGTGCCTCGCGCACGTCGATCAACCCCGTGCATTTCCAGGGCGGAAGGAATCTCAGGTCCGGTGCCCCCATCGCGAAGGCGGCCAGCGACGGCTCGATGACGCTGCGTTGGTTGTTGCCCCACATGACCCCGAGGTCACTGGGCGTCAGCAGGGCGTACAAGGCCCGCCCCTGGAGGTAGTTCCACCGCGGCAGGTCCGGTCCCGGCTTCACCTTCTCGGCGTTGATGCAGTTCTTCCAGAGCGTGATGAAGCCCCACTTGGCCGAGGAACCCTGGATGCGCAGTTCATCGCGGCCCCAGGCCTGCGGGTAGGTGTGCTGGGCCGGGTAATAGATGTCGCGATCCTCCCCGTTGACGCAGGCATCGGCGAAGGACAGAGCCGGGATTTCAAAGCAGTACGTCATGTGGGGAATGATCATCGGCGGCTTGCCGGCTTGGAGGAACAGCGTGTGGACCCGCTTGAGGAACCGCCGGAATCCCAGCGTGTTGAACCCCGGCTGCATGGTGCCTTCCTCGAGGGCATAGGCTGTTCCAAACGGAACGGCGTTGGCGCCGAGGGACATATCGTCGATATAAATGCCGTCGATGATGTCGCGCTTGATGTACTCGTTGATGATCCAGGTCATGTAGTCCTCGACCTCGCGGGTCCAGAGCATGCGGCCCCGGCTCCACAGGTTGCCGCTGTACTCCGCCATGCTGGGCCCGAGCTTCGGCCAGGAATAGTTGATGTAGAAGAGGCGGGGGTTGCCCTTGCCGGCGCGCTCGCGCAGAACTTCGCCGTTGAACCGGGCGTCCTCCCAACTCGGCGGTTCCATGACGAACGTCATGCCGAGGTGGGTGGGGGAATTGCTCGGGGCGGTGAGCGTCGGGCTGATGCAGGCATCGATCCCCTCCAGGTTGGCAAAGTGGCCGTTGACGCCGCTCCGGTTGTAAGCGCGCCAGCCTGCCGGCAGCGGCTTGGTGGGAGTGGGATGGAGAATGAACGTGAAGGTGCGTGGCTTGGTGAGAACCACCGGCTCGGCGATGATGTTCATGCGGTAGACCACGGCGCCGTTCTCCCTCCGGATTTCCTGGGCGGGCGCGTTGGTGACCGGGGTCCAGCCCTTGTCGTTTTCGCCGAAGAAGCAGAGGCCGCGATCGTCGTCGCCGATCCAGACGACCGGACAGAACGAACCCCGGGCGACGGCCTTTTGCAGGGACGGCTTGCTGGTCAGGCTGTCCCAGACCCGGCCCTCGCCAGGGGGGATGAAGCGTACCTCCCAGGCTCCGCGGAAGTTGTTGCCACCCCCGTTGACGATGAGTTCGCTGCCGACCTCGGGGCGGAAGGGGACGTCGAGGACGAGCCGCTCCAAGGGCGGCGCATCACGCTCGGACTGGGCAGGGGACAGCGTGACGGCAAACGTCATCATGCCGTCGTATTCGAGGGAGCCCTTGACATCGGCCGTGAGGGCGCCGGCCTTCAGATGGCCCGTCCACTGCCTCTCATCATCGGCCTTGGGCCCCATTGCAACCGGCTCGCCCTGGAAGACGATGTCCTTTCCGCCCGCGGTCCCGTGCAGCCGGAGTGGGGCGGCCAGCATGTTCGTGCCCACCGCCGCAATCTGTGCGGGCAGGCCGCCGGGCGCCAGCGTGACGGTGCGGCCCCAGACGCTCAGTTGATCGTCGGTGGCCTGAATGGGGGTCCACGGGGTTGGCACAGTACGCTCCTTGCCGAGCGTGTTCTGCCACCAGACCGGCTGGGTTCGCGAGTAGGGGATCGTCTTCGAGGTGAGCGGCTTGCCGTCTTTGGCAAAGGAAGTGACTTCAATCCGGTAATCTCCAAAAGGCAGATTCCGGGTGATGGAGGTGGATGCGCCGTAACTGGCATCGAGTGTCAGGGTCCCGTCGAAAATGATCTCTGGTTTGTCGGTCGGGGGTAGGGTCGATAGTACCTTGCCCACCGCGGAATTCGACGTGGTGGCCGGCAAGGTACTGCCGGCCCTACCTGTAAGGATGATGTGCACGGATGCCGGATCGACCTCGTTTACCGGAAGGCAGGTGCACTTCAGTTCGAGGCGGCGGGCGTTATAGTCGTAGGCGGGCGTCACCCGGATCGGGGGCAGGGCCGCCAATCGGGTGGCGGCATCCGGGAACCAGCGCGCGTAGGCATTGGCGGCCTCTTCGCTGCTGTACGCTCTGCCGTAGATCCGCCACTCGTCGATCAGGGTGGCCGATGGGATCAACGACCAGCCATAGAGGCTTGGATTGGTGGTCAGGCCGCCGGATTTCACGTACTTATCCCAATCCGGTTGATCGTACAGGTAGTTGCTGTTCAGCATGATTTCGTTGCCGGGCTGTGGCTTGCCGTTGAGATAGATCATCTTCCTGCCCGGACTCCACGTGCACAGAACATGCGTCCAGACGCCCGGATGAATGGGCAGGAAACCCGCATCGGCGGCCGATTCCTGCAGGCCTCGCCCCTGGCGAAGCTGCACGGCGCGCAGGGCGCGGAACTCCGGATAATCGGGCCTGCCGAACTGGAGCAGCATTTGCGCCCTGACGTTGGAGCCCAGGTAGTCGCCGATGAACAGGTTGTCCCAGGTCAACGGCCGCATCCAGAACTCGAGGGTCCCGGCTTCCATGGGGAAGAGGCCGCTGCCGTCCAGGCGGAAGCCGTCCTTCCTGGCGTTGGACAGATCATAGGCCTGGCCGCGGATGCCGGGGCGGAACGCGCCGGGGTTGGCCTTGCCCGAAGCCTTGAGTCCGGTGAACACCTCCGGAGTGAGGGTGCCGTCGAAACTGCAGGCGATGAGCGGCTTGTCCAGGAGCACGAAATAGGGAGGTCCGCTGGTAACGGGACGTGTCGCGGTGGCGTCCCGGAAGGAGTCGTGCTCGAGTTCATAGAACGGTCTGGCGCCGGAGGAGAGCCGGACCTCATCCAACAGGCCGGCGAATCCGTTCTTCAGCCCGGATTCCGCGCCCAGGAACAGGCGGGGCATCAGGGTTGCCGAGGGATTGCCGAGGGAGGCCGACAGCTCGCCCGGGGCGGAGACGGGAAGTCCGTCCACCAGCAGCTGGACCGCCCCGTTGAGGGGCCAGTTCAGGGCAAGGTGGGTCCACGTGTCAGACGGGATCGGGCGCGAATGGCGGAACGAGCGGCCGGCCGGACCTTCGGCGAGGCACGTGCCATCGGCGTCACGCACGATCTTGAGCACCGAGCCGCCCGCGAGTCCGGGCAGATCCACCAGGGTGGCGTGCCCCGCATCGCGAGCTGGCTTGACCCAGAAGTCAACGGTCAGCGTCCGATCGGTTCCGAAGGCTTTGCCCCAGACCACCGGCCCGATCTCCAGGGCGCCTTTCCCCGAGAGTTGGAGGCCGCCGCCGAAGCGTCCTGTCGGGGTAGGCGCGGTATCACCCAGCAGTTTCGGCTTGATCGAGTCCTGCACCGGCCCGGCGGCCAGCATCAGATCGGACATACCCGAGGCGTCGGTCTCGTCCAGTTTGCCCAAGGTGGTGTCGATGGCCTCGGTGTCGTTATCGAACGACATCAGGCAGATGGTGATCGTGTCGCGCACGGGTTTGTCGGCCCAGAACGCCTTGCCGAGAATGAGGGGTGCCTTGGCGGGCGGCGGCTGGGCGGATGCCACGGGCAGAGCGCCGAGCAGGATGACAGCGAGGGTGACAGGGAGGGAGAGAAAAGGCAGTCTTCGTGTAATCATCGATGTTCCTTCATGCACGTGCACTTTTGTAGAGGCTACCACTCCGCGGGTCCCCATAGAAAGCATATCCTGCGGCGACGGGATGGACGGTGTGGTCGTGGCTCCGAATCTGATGAATAGGGTTTGACGCCGAGGCATGGGCCGTATACAGCTCATGCCCCATGGATCCGAGAACACTGCCCATCTACGAGATCGAGAACGAACTGGTGAACGCCGCCCGCGGGGGCGGCCGCCGGATCGTGCTGCAAGCCCCGACCGGGTCCGGCAAGTCCACGCAAGTGCCACAGATGCTGCTCGACCACGGGCTGGTGCCGTCGGGAAAGACAGTGGTGATCCTGCAACCGCGGCGGCTGGCGGCACGGTTGCTCGCCGCCCGCGTGGCGGAGGAGCGGCGGGTGGCGCTGGGTGGCGAAGTCGGCTACCAGATCCGGTTCGAGGACCGCACCGGTTCGGGGACACGCGTGATCTATGCCACCGAAGGCATTCTGCTGCGGCGACTGATCAGCGACCCGACCCTCCCGGAGGCCGCCGTACTCATCTTCGACGAGTTTCACGAGCGGCACCTGTTCGGCGACATCACCCTTGCCCGCGCCCTGCAGCTTCAGCAAACGTCACGCCCGGACCTGACGCTCGTGGTCATGTCGGCCACGCTCGACGGCGCTTCGGTGCGTAAGTATTTGGAGCCGTGCACGCTGCTTCAGTCGGAAGGCCGGATGTTTCCGGTGCGGATGGAATACTTGCCGAAGCCTGTGGATATGGCCCGGACACCAGTGTGGGCGGTGGCGGCGTCGGCGACGGCGGACTTGATCGCGCGGGAGCCGGAGGGTGATGTGCTGGTGTTCATGCCTGGCGCCTACGAAATCCACCGGACCATTCAGGCCTTGGCGGGGGAGCCTGCCGCGCGTCACTGCGCGGTGATGCCGTTGCACGGCGAGCTGGCACCACGGGACCAGGATGCGGCGGTATCGCCCTGCGAACGGCGCAAGATCATCGTGTCGACGAATGTGGCGGAAACGTCGCTGACCATTGCCGGGGTGCGATTGGTGGTCGATAGCGGGTTGGCGCGGGTGGCGCGGTTCGATCCCTATCGCGGGATAGACACGCTTTGGATCGAAAAGATCAGCCGGGCCTCCGCCGATCAGCGCACCGGTCGCGCCGGCCGGACGGCACCGGGGGTCTGCCTGCGGCTGTGGACCGATCGCGAGCAGGCCGAGCGGCCGTTGCGGGAGATTCCCGAGATCAAGCGGGTGGATCTGGCCGAGACCGTGCTGATGCTCAAGGCTGGCGGCTGTTCCGATGTGCGCGGGTTTCCCTGGTTCGAGGCGCCGGACAGCCGTTCGCTGGACCGGGCGGAAACGTTGCTGAAGGACCTCAATGCCATCGATGAGACCGGCGTGGAGGTGACCCCGACCGGCCTGCGCATGCTGGCGTTTCCCGTGCATCCCCGCTATGCGCGGATGCTCCTGGCGGCAGAACGGTATGGGCGGGTGCGGAGCATGGCGTTGATCGCCGCACTGACCCAGGAACGGAACCTCCTGCTCAAACGGATCGATTCCATGGTCGACGAACAACGCGAGCGGCAACTGGGCACGGAAGAACAGTCCGATGTCTTCCTGCTGATGCGGGCCTGGAGCGAAGCCGAGGCGCATGACTACGATGTGGAGTACTGCCGCCGGCTGGGGATCCATGCCGCCACGGCCCGCCAGGCGGGGCGGCTCTATGAAACGTTCTGCCGGATCGCCTCGGGCGAGGGGCTGACGCTGGAGCGGGCTCCGGTGACGGACGACCGGGTGAGACGGTGCCTGCTGGCGGGTTTCGCGGACCAGGTGGCCCGTCGTTTGGATGGCGGGACCTTGCGGTGCGAGCTGGTGCATGGGCGACGCGGTGTTCTGGAGCGCGCGAGCGTGGTCCGGAAAAGCCCCTTTCTGGTGGTGGCCGAGGTCCGTGAGGTGGAGTCGGGGGGCGGGCGTGACATGGATGTGCTGCTTTCCCTGGCGACGGCGATCGAGCCGGAATGGTTGGAGGAACTGTTTGCCGGGGCCGTGCGCGAAGAACAACGCGTGCGTTTCGACGACAGCCGGCGAGTGGTGGCCGAGCGCGGACGCTATTATCACGACATGGTGCTTGAGGTGAAGCGCGGCGGGACGCCCAGCGAAGCCGATGCCGCGCGACTCCTGGCGGACGAAGTTCAGGCCGGACGCTGCACGCTGCGGTTATGGACCGAAGAGGTCGATCAGTGGATCCTCCGTGTCAACCGCCTGCGCCAATGGTGTCCCGACCTGGGGCTCCCGGAGATTATCGCCTCGGACCGGCGGCTGATGATCGAGGCGATCTGCCTGGGGGCCATGAGCGTCAAGGAGGTCAAGGAACGGCCGGTGTTTCCGGTCGTGAAATCGTGGCTCGACGGGCGACAGCAATCCCTGCTGGAACGGCACGCTCCGGAGCGCCTGGAGATGCCGGGCGGGCGGAAGGTGAAGCTGGCCTACACGGAGAATGCGCCGCCGTCCGTGGCAGTACGGATTCAGGACCTCTATGGGGTGCAGGATAGCCTGCGGATCGCGATGGGCCGGCAGGTGGTGGTGATTCAGGTTCTGGCCCCGAATCACAGGCCGGTCCAGGTCACGTCCGACCTGACGACGTTCTGGAAGGAAAGCTACCCGAAAGTGAAGAAAGAGCTGCAGCGGAAGTATCCG
This sequence comes from uncultured Verrucomicrobiota bacterium, assembly GCA_964404035.1. Classification (GTDB taxonomy): domain Bacteria; phylum Verrucomicrobiota; class Kiritimatiellia; order CAIKKV01; family CAITUY01; genus CAMBRF01. The sequence continues at coordinate 53,703 of CAYOIT010000007.1, forward strand.
AAACACGAGTGGCGGTAGTGGGAATGGGGGCAGAAGTCAGTAGTCGGTGGTCAGAAGTCGGAAGTCGGAATCCTGACTGCCAGATGGGTGCGAAATAGATTTGGAAACGGAGCCGTAATGGGTGACAATCCGCACGCCATGGGAGTCCCGGGCAGAGGATCGAGAATGACAGAGTCGGGTGCCAGACAACGGATTGA
>CAYOIT010000008.1:0-47080 GCA_964404035.1 uncultured Verrucomicrobiota bacterium
GGAGTCTTCGGATTCAGCGTGATACCGGGTCTGGCGCCAAGGGCTCGGATGGTCCTGAGCATCCCCCAGAGGTCACCGCTAATCTCGACATGGATAAGCAGGATATTGGCACCGGCCTCGATGAACCGGCTCAGGTACTGCTCCGGGTTGGTCATCATCAGGTGAACACTGAGGGGGATCCCGACGGACCGTCCGGCCATCTTGACCACGTCCGGACCCATGCTCAGGTTAGGCACAAAATGACCATCCATGATGTCAAGATGCAAAGCATCTGCCCCCGACGCCTCCGCCTTCCTGGCGCCGGCTTCCAGGTTTCCGAAGTCCGATGCCAGCAAGGAAGGCAAAATAGCTATTTCATGTTGAGCCGTGTTGTTCTTGTAATCCATGATATCCGGAAAACCGTTCGGGTCGCATTTGGCGGCCCATTATGTCAGGAAGGAAAACAACGTGCCACAAAAAAGCTCAATCAATCGTAGCCTATAGCTCGATTTGCGCACCGACCTCGATGACGCGGTTCGGCGGAAGGTGGAAGAACTTGGAGGCATCCAAGGCATTACGGGACAGGAATGCGAAAAGATGCTTGCGCCAAGGGCGCATGTTCGGCCCTGCCCCGAGGATCAACGTCTCGCGCCCCAGGAAAAAGGTGCACTTATTGGGGGCCAACTCCAGCCCATCAATCTTCAGTTCACCCAGCAGAGCGGCAAGGTTCGGATCTTCGCTGAACCCGTACCTCGCAATGACTCTCACAAAGCCAGCCTCCAGCTTCTGGACCGACACCCGTTCTCCGGCCGGGATGCGCGGCACCTCCTCGTTGACTACTCGCAACAGCACGATGTTGTCGTGTAGAATCTTGTTGTGTTTGTAATTGTGCAGAAGTGTGCGTGGCACGATGTCGGCATTGCCCGTCAGAAACACAGCCGTACCCGGCACGCGTAACGGTTGCTGGCGAGCCACGTCCGGCAGAAAGGCGGATAGCAACAGGCTTTCGTCTGCCAATTTCCGGCCCAGCAACAGCCGACCGCGGTGCCAGGTGACCATGCACGTGAACAAGACAATGGCGACACACAGGCCGACCCAGCCGCCATAGGGGATCTTGAGGACATTGGAGGTGAAGAATGTGACATCAATCAGGAATATGGGCACCATGACAAGGGCGACGAGAGCCGGATGCCAGTGCCACCGACGCCGCATGAAGATCGTCATCATGATCGTTGTCAGCAACATCGTCATCGAGACGGCTAATCCGTAGGCGCCGGCCAGGCTGTCGGAATCCCGAAACCCAAGAACCAGCGCGATGGTGCCGACCAGCAACATGCCGTTTACGGCGGGCAGGTAGACCTGGCCGATGGTGGCTTCTGAAGTGTGGACAATCGCCTGGCGCGGGCAATAGCCGAGTTGCATGGCCTGGCGTGTGAGCGAGAACGCGCCGGAGATTACGGCCTGCGACGCAATGACCGTGGCAGAGGTGGACAGGATGAGAAGCGGATAGAGAGACCAGGTCGGGGCCAGTCGGTAGAAAAGTTGCGTGGAGGCTTCGGGGTCGCCGAGGTGCTGCAGCAGGTAAGCGCCCTGCCCGAAGTAGTTCAGCAGCAGGGCTGGCAGCACAAAGGCGAACCATCCAACCCGGATGGGGAGACGTCCGAAATGCCCCATATCCAGATAGAGATCCTCGCCGCCAGTCATGCACAGAAACACGGTGCCCATGGTGACGAATGCATGGAAACGATGTTCGACAAAGAAAGCCACGGCATGGGCCGGGTTCATGGCCACCAGCACGGCGGGAAACTGCTGGATATGCCGGATTCCAAGCAGGGCGATGACCACGAACCACACCGCCATGATCGGCCCGAACACGGTGCCCACTCTCTGGGTGCCGTGCTTCTGCACCCAGAACAATCCCACGAGAATAATCAGTGACAATGGCACCACCCAGGCGTCCAAGCTCGGGGCGGCCACTTTCAGCCCTTCCACGGCGCTGAGCACGGAAATGGCCGGCGTGATGAGCCCGTCTCCATAAAGCAGGGCGGCCCCGAACAGGCCGAACCCGACGATGAGTCTGGCTCCCACTGACGTGGCCGGACGCTCCCCGCGGCGAACCAACGCCATGAGGGCCAGAATGCCTCCCTCTCCGCGGTTGTCGGCACGCAGAACCAGAGTCAGGTATTTGAGGGTGATCAATCCCGCCAGGGACCAGAAAATAAGAGACAGCACGCCGAGGATCGATGCTTCGGTGGGTGGCGTCGCCTCGTTGAAGCACAGTCGGAACGCATAAAGGGGGCTTGTGCCAATATCACCATAGACCACGCCCAAAGCCGCAAGGCTGAGCGAGAAGATCAGTCGTCTTGGATGTTGGTTTGGCGTCTCCATAGCAGCTGAAAAGTCACTACATCCCCACCCTCTGGGGTTCGACAGCGGAGTGAATGTAGCTGGATGCCGTCGTTTTCGCAAGATATGAACCACTGCAACCATCACCCGATGAATATGCCTATAGGTATCATCACCGTGAGCCCGGTCAGGTTCGGCTCGCTCTGCGGACGCCGAGCGGTACCGATAATGAATTCCGGTCTTTTTGTGATGCCGTTTCGGTCGAAATCCAAAAAAAATGTAAAAAAGTATAAAAACCCCATTGACTGTATGGTCATGAGCGACTATTTTCCCGCTTATACACAACACACCATATGTTGTGGTGAGGCTGTTCCAGCAACCAAAATGGTTGTGTTTGATCTGACGATCAGTCCGGAATGGTCACATTTGACTGGACAGTAGCGCCGTATCGATGGACATAACAGACGAACCTCCGGAACGAAGCCGCGCCGCCCGCCGTGCGTCAAAAACACGTGAACGGTTGATGGGTGCAGCGCTTTCAGTGATCAACGCACGTGGGTTTGACGGTTGCTCCATTGAGGATATCACCGAATTAGCCGATGTTGGAAAAGGCACATTTTACCGCCATTTCAAGGATAAATCCGTCATTTTACGGGACCTCCTCGATGACGCCAGTCGTGACTTGATAGAGCGCATGCAAACTCGTCGCACGCAAGCCGTTTCGCTCGAAACAGCGGTTTCTTCCATTGTCGGATCCCATGTTGAAGCGTTCATGGCGCGTCCCGATCTCTTTCTTCTGTTCTTGCAGGGACAGCACATGGCCGCCACCCGCCCGGCCGCCACTCCCGGACTAGATACCTCTTTTGAGGTGTATTTTGCGGAAATCGAAAAAATCATGCAGCCGTTTCTGTCCCCGGAGGTCAGCGAGGTCACGCGCCGCCGTTTGAGTCTCGCGGCTTCAGCCGCCATTGGCGGTTTCGTGACGACCGCTTTGAGCGGCGGAAGAACTCCGCAGGAAATCGGTGCTGACCTCAATTCGGTAACCCAGGCGTTCGTGGCCGGAATCCCCCGGCTGTTGCTGTAACGATACAAATGACAGAAGTGCCATCGGTTTGATTTGGTGGAAACCAAGAAGTGCGGCCAAGACGCCGCAAGAGTAAGTAAGGAGAAGCGAGAAAATGGAAACGAGTATTATCAACGAGACATTGGCCTCCAAGGACGAACCTCCGCTTAGTGGAACGGAGAAAGCCTCCGCCCCCGGCGTTGCAGCTGCCCTGCATTCCCCTGCTTCTCAAACACCTTCCCGTCAGCATCCCAAGTGGAACGATTGGCGTTGGCAGATCCGGAATCGGATCCGCACCTTCCAGGAACTGACTGATTTCTTCCCGTCGCTCCGTGCTCATGCGAGCATTGCCAAGGTGGCTGAAAAGTATCCCATGGCCATCACCCCCTACTATGCCTCGCTCATCAAGACCCCCGACTATTCCGATCCGGTCCTGCAAATGAGCGTCCCTCAGGGACAGGAAATGTACGCACCTGATTTTCTTCATGCGGATCCGCTTGAGGAGGAAGAGGATATGCCCGTGCCAGGCTTGGTGCATCGCTACCGCGACCGTGCCCTGCTGATGGCTACAACCATGTGCTCCATGTACTGCCGTCATTGCACGCGCAAGCGCGTCGCCGGTTACCAGGAGACGTCCATCTCGGTCTGCCAGCTGAACGAGATCACCCACTACCTCCACGCCCATCCGGAAGTGAAGGATGTGGTTATCTCGGGGGGTGACCCCTTGACCCTGCCGACCTCGTTGCTCGAACGCATTCTGATGGCGGTCCGGTCGGTTCCCAGTGTTGAGATCATCCGTATCGGGACACGTGTCCCGGTGGTACTGCCCCAGCGGATTACCAACGAGCTGACGCAGATGCTCGCGAAGTATCACCCTGTCTGGGTCAATACCCATTTCAATCATCCGAACGAGATTACTCCGGAAGCTCAGGCCGCCTGCGCGAAATTGGCCAATGCCGGTATTCCCATCGGCAACCAGACCGTCCTGCTGCGCGGTGTCAACGACGTGCCTCAGGTGATCGAAGAGCTCTGCCGCGGTCTCGTGCGCATGCGCGTGCGACCGTACTACCTGTTCCAGTGCGACCTGGTCCGGGGCGTGGAGCACTTCCGTACACCGATCAGTCGTGGCATCGAGATCATGGAATACCTGCGAGGCCGCCTCAGTGGTCTGGCGATTCCCGCCTATGTGGTTGATGCGCCCCATGGCGGCGGCAAGATTCCACTGTTGCCGAATTACGTCATCTCGACCAGCCCGACCAATACGGTCCTGCGTAACTATGAGGGGATGATCATCAACTACCCTGAACCCATGCAACCTATGCCCCGCGAGAGCGCATCGTCCGCCGCGTCGAAGAACGCGTCGCCCGGGGTCTGGGATTTGGCGGCGGGGCACTCGTCGGTCATTATGCCCGCCGGCGGACATCGGCAGAAACGCCGCCAGTCACGCAAGTGCCAGCGCCCTCCTGCCCGCGAGGATCAGCATCCCGAGTTCAGCAGCCTCCTCGAGTCCATCATGGCTGACACCAGCAACTGAGCCTGAAAGGTCCGGGGATGGTACAACGAAAGATAGGCCTCACCTACGACTTGCGGAGCGAGTATCTTGCCTTGGGATTCAAGGAAGAGGACGCGGCGGAATTCGACAGTGATATCACCATCGATACGATCGAGAAAACGATTCGTGACAGCGGACACATTCCCGACCGTATCGGGCACGCGCGTTCGCTATGCCGGCGGCTCGCCGCCGGCGAACGATGGGATCTGGTATTCAATATCGCCGAGGGGCTCCATGGGCGCAGCCGTGAGGCCCAGGTGCCCTGTATCCTTGAGGTCTACGACATTCCCTACTCGTTCTCGGACCCGCTGGTCTGCGCGGTGACGCTCGACAAGGCCGTCGCCAAGCGAATCGTCCAGTCGTCAAACCTCCATACTCCCTGTTTCCACGTGGTGCGCAGCGAGACCGATCTCGCCATGGTCAATCTGCCCTACCCGCTGTTTGCAAAGCCCATTGCGGAAGGGACGGGTAAAGGCATCGATAAGACCTCCTGCGTACAGTCGCCCGCCCAGTTACGCGAGGTTTGCCTGACCTTGCTGGCTCGATACGGGCAGCCGGTCCTTGTGGAGGAATTCCTCCCCGGACGGGAGTTCACGGTCGGGATTCTTGGCACAGGCACCCAAGCCAAGGTGCTGGGCACCCTGGAGGTTTTGATTCGGAAGAATGCCGAAACCACCATCTACACCTTCGAGGTCAAGGAGAAGTGCGATGACTTCGTTGACTATAGCCGTCCTGCCCGGACCCCGGAGGTCCTGGCCGTCGAGCGCCTCGCTTTGGAGTCCTACCGTGCTTTGGAACTGCGGGACGGCGGCCGCGTGGATATTCGCATGGACCGCCACGGACAACCGGCGTTCATGGAGGTGAATCCCCTGCCCGGTCTCAATCCCGTCCACTCCGACCTTCCCATGATTGCCACACAGGAAGGCATGAGCTACAGTCAACTGATAGGCGCGATCCTGACAAGCGCCTTGGATCGGGCTCACCTGCTCTCATGAAGCCCTTCCACGATGCCGTCCTGATACTTCACCACGCCATCCCCACCTCGGGTCAAGGTCCCAGCGCAGAAAGCGACGCGGGGGTTATGGACGAGGTCAATGCGGTGGCCAACGCCTTGCAGGAACTTGGCATCGCTCACCGGATCGCCGCCGTTGGCTCTCTCGCCGAATTGCCTGCCGTGCTCGCGTGCAGCCCGGAGAAAGTGGTCTTCAATCTGGTTGAGAATCTGCTTCCGCGTCCCATCGATGCGTCCTTGGTTCCCTCGGTCTGCGAGGCCTTCGGAAAAGGATGTACCGGAAACGACACCGCCTGCGAGACGTTGAGTCTGGATAAATGGCGGACCAAGAGTGTGCTTCACGCCGCCGGGCTGCCGGTCCCCGCCGGAATCTTGATTCCGCCGGGATCGAAGGTGTCCCGTCGTGACCTGCCGACAGGCCCTTTCATCATCAAACCCCTGCTTTCTGATGCCAGTGAAGGCATTCACGCGGATTCTGTTGTCCTCACGGCCGGGGCCGCCCTTGACCGCGTCGTTCGGCGCGTGCATCGCGACTTCAACCATCCGGCCTTGATCGAGCAGTTTTTTGGGACCCGTGAACTGAATGTCTCGGTTTTGCAGCGTGGCGCGAAGACAGAGGTGCTCCCTCTCGCCGAGATCGAGTTTCGCGGCTATGGCAAGGATCGGCCTCCCATTGTGGACTACGCCGCCAAATGGCACGCGGACTCGTTTGAGTACAACAACACGGTGCGGGTCATCCCGGCCCGCCTTGCGACGGAACTTGCGCAGGAAATCCGGCGTTGCGCCCTGGCGGCATGGAAAACCATGGGGTGTAGCGACTACGCCAGGGTGGACCTGCGGCTGACCGAAGACGGCCAGTTCGCGATTCTTGAAGTCAACCCAAACCCGGACATCGCCCCTGAAAGTGGGTTCGCGGCGGCTCTCCAGGCGGCGAAGATCTCATTCCCGGAGTTCGTCAGGGCCATGTGCGCCAACGCCAGCCTGAGACAGCAGGCGCGCGCCCCCCGCCCTGCCCCAGCCTCGAAAGCCAAGGACGAACGCCGCCGGTCTGTGCTTCGCCCCGTCATCAGGCACACGCGTCCGCAGGATCGCGATCCCATCCTGACTTTTCTCAAAGCTACAGGGTTCTTCCATGATGGCGAAATTGAGATCGCCCGCGAGGTCCTTGACGAAGCCATCAAGCAGGGGCCAAAAGGGCATTACCAGTCGTTTACCCTTCTGTCGGGAGGCACCCCTGCGGGATGGCTGTGCCTAGGCCCAACTCCTTGCACGATTGGCACTTACGACATATACTGGATCGGTGTTTCACCTGTCCACCAAGGCAAAGGGTTTGGTCGGGCGCTTCTCGAACACGCCGAGAAAGTCATCGCCCAATGCAAGGGGCGCCTGGTCGTCATCGAGACGTCCGGTCGACCACTCTACGATTCCACACGGGGATTTTACCTGGCCACGGGTTACCACGAGGCCGCCCGGGTCCCCGATTTCTACGGGCCCGAGGACCCTCGCGTCATCTACACCAAGTCCCTGCTTTTTTCTTGAACAGTGCGGCGGTGTAATGGTACCAACAGGCCCTCACGTCACATCAGGATTACCGCACACAGGAGGCATGGCGGCCTATGGGTTGGTTTACAAAAAAAGAGAAATCCGATGACAAACCGGAGTCCAAAGAGGAAATCTGGACCCAGTGTCCATCCTGTAAGGCCCACATTTACTCCGAAGAGTGGGACAAGAATCTTAAAGTCTGTGACCGCTGTAACTTTCACGACAGGATGACCTGGCGGGAACGGGCCGATGTCCTGTTTGACCCGAAGACGTTCAAGGAGATCAACGCCAAGATTACGTTCAGCGACCCACTCAAGTTCTCGGACGCGAAGGGGAGTTACGCGGTAAAAGCCGTCGAAACACGCCAGAAGACGGGGCTGAACGAGTCCGTTGTCACCGGCGAGGGCAAAATCGAGGGAATCAAGGCCGTGGCTGCCATCATGGACTTCCGCTTTCTCGGCGGCAGTCTGGCAAGCGGGACCGGCGAGAAGATACTGCAAGCGGCGCTCTATGCCCTCAAGCACAAGCGTCCTTATATTATCGTCTCCGCGTCCGGTGGTGCACGCATGCACGAAGGCATTATCTCCCTGATGCAGATGCCCAAAACCTGTGCGGCGCTGGCCCTGCTCCGCGAGGCCAAACTCCCCTATATTTCCATTATGACGGATCCGACCACCGGCGGCGTCTCAGCGAGCTATGCGATGGTGGGTGACATCCACATTGCGGAACCACGGACCCTGATCGGATTTGCCGGCAGACGCGTGATTGAAGAGACCATCAAGCAGAAACTGCCTGACGATTTCCAGACGGCCGAGTACCTGCTGGACCACGGTTTCGTGGATCTGATCGTCGCTCGCAAAGAAATGAAGGCAACGTTGCACAAGATCCTCATGTATTGCGGCTGCAAGTAGGCATAGCCCGCCGGCGCGCGGAGAAACAGCAATTCCCGAAAGCCAACGGAGTAACGATGAACTTGGAGTTTGAAAAACCGGTTAGCGACATCGAGGACAAGATCGCCGAGGTGAAGGCCCAGCATCCTGAGCCTTCCGATAAGGTCAAGGCCCAGATCGTCAAACTTGAGGAAGACCGTGTGGCAGCCCTCAAGGACATCTACGCGAAGCTCACACCCTGGCAGACGGTTCAGGTGGCGCGCCACGCTGAACGGCCGCTCATCGGTGATTTTATCAAGGGGTTGACCTCGGATTTTGTCGAATTGCATGGTGACCGCCTTTTCGGCGACGACCACGGCATTATTGGTGGTTTCGCCACCATCGAAGGCCATCGGGTCATGCTGATCGGACATCAAAAGGGGAAATCCACCGACGAGAACATCAAGTGCAATTTCGGCATGGCGCGTCCTGAAGGCTATCGCAAAGCTATGCGCCTCATGCACTTGGCTGCGAAGTTCAATCTTCCGGTCATCTCCTTCATTGATACTCCCGGTGCCTTCCCCGGCGTTGAGGCTGAAGAGCGGGGCCAGGCGGAAGCCATTGCCCGGAATCTGCTTGAAATGGCCGCACTTCGGACCCCGGTCATTGTGATCGTCACAGGCGAAGGTGGCAGCGGTGGCGCCGTGGGCATTGGCGTCGGAGATGTCATCCTGATGCTTTCGAACTCGGTGTATTCGGTGATCTCGCCCGAAGGCTGCGCCTCGATCCTCTGGCGCGACGGCAGCAAGGCACCCGAAGCCGCCAACGCCCTCAAGATTACGGCGAAGTCACTTCTCGAGCTCAAGGTTATCGACGAAATCATCACCGAACCCATCGGTGGAGCTCATCGTAATTACCCGGACACCATGAAGGTGGTCAGGAAGTCCCTGCTCAAGCATCTGGATCGCTTGCAGAAAACCTCACCCAGGAAGCTCACCAAGCGGCGTTTCGAGAAATTCGCCGCCATGGGCCGCTTTCGTTGATTTTTAGAAAGGATACGCGCCATGCCCAATAAGAAGAAAGCAATACCCGCTCAGGACATCGTTCGCGATAGTATCAACCACATCCCACTCCGCATCACCGATACAACCCTTCGCGACGCCCATCAGTCGCTCTGGGCCACCCGCATGCGGACGTCGGATATCATGAAAATCATCGATGTCATCGATAGCGTTGGCTACTACTCCCTTGAAGTATGGGGGGGCGCCACGTTCGATGTCTGTCTCCGTTTTCTGAGGGAAGATCCCTGGGATCGTCTGCGCCAGATCAAGGCGCATGCCAAGAAGACACCCCTCCAGATGCTGCTGCGCGGGCAGAATATCCTCGGCTACAAGAACTATGCCGATGATATTCTGGAACGTTTCATCGCCCTGGCCACCGAGAGCGGAGTCGATATTTTCCGAGTCTTCGATGCGCTTAACGATACACGTAACCTGGAACACGCCATCAAGTGCGTCAAGAAGTACGGCGGCCATGCCCAGGGGACGATCTGCTATACGATCAGCCCCGTGCATACCGTAGATGAATACGTCCGTGTGGCGCGCGAGCAGATTGCCATGGGAATCGATTCCTTGTGCATCAAGGACATGGCGGGCATCCTGTCTCCCATCTCCGCCGAACGTCTCGTTTCAGCGCTGGTCCGTGAGACCAAGGTGCCCATCCAGGTCCATTCGCATATGACCAGCGGCATGGCCTCGGCCACCTATGTAGAAGCCGTTCGCGCGGGTGCTGGCGCCATCGATTGCGCCATCTCCCCCATGTCCAGTTATTCGTCGCAACCGCCGGTTGAGACCATGATGGCGATCTTCTCCGAGACCCATTACAACGCCAATCTGGACCAGGAAGCCCTGCGGCAGGTCTGCAAGTTCTTCGTCGATCTTGCGCCCAAACGGCAGCTCAGCCATCACCAGGCGGACAACATCATCGACCCCGAGGTACTGCTTCACCATATCCCCGGCGGCATGATCTCCAACCTGAGAGGCCAGTTGGCCCAGCAGAATGCGTTGGACAAGATCGATCAGGTATTCGACGAACTGCCCCGCGTAAGAGCAGACCTTGGCTATCCGCCGCTCGTCACACCCACGAGCCAGATTATCGGTATCCAGGCGGTCATGAATGTCCTTTCCGGTGATCGGTACGAATTGGTTTCGCAGGAGATCAAGGATTATGTGCGCGGGCTCTATGGTCGCCCGCCCGCCGAGATCGATGCTGCGGTTCAGAAGAAGATTCTGGGCAAGGAACAGCCGATCACCTGCCGTCCGGCTGACCTGCTCTCCCCGATGCTCCCGAGCGCCACGGAAGGCATTGATCCCAAGTTGATCAAGAAGGAAGAGGATATCATCTCCTACTGCCTGTTCCCCGAAGTGGCGCTGGAGTATTTCAAGTGGCGAGCCCTCCCCGCGGACCAGCGGCCGCCCATCCCTGCCGACGTCGAACTGAACAAGGAAAAAGCTCCGGCCGAAAAGACGCCCGAACCGGTTGCCCAACCCAAGCCCTTCCTTGCCCAAGAGGACTATCAGTCGATCAACCAACTCCTGACCAAGATTCAGGAATTGAACCTGAGCGAGTTCACGATCCGTCGCGACGATCTGGCCATCTCTCTCAAAGGCACAGGCATGGCGGCTTCCATTCATCCGGGCGCTACCGCCCCGGTGGCAGGCGCGGCACCTGCGGCCCCCGCCGTCGTGAAACCTGCGCCCCCCGCCCCGGCGGCCAAGGCCGAGGTGAAGACTGAATCCAAACCGGGCCTGACCATCAATGCCCCCTTGAACGGAACCTTCTATCTTTCCTCCGGTCCCGGTAAACCGAATTTCTGCAAGGAAGGCGACGAAGTGAAGTCGGGGGAAACCGTGTGCATCGTCGAAGCCATGAAGCTCTTCAACGCCATCAAGGCACCGTGCAACTGCCGGATCGTCAAAGCCATGGTGGAACACGGCAAACCCGTGAAAAAGGATGACCCGCTGATCGCCTACGAGAAACTGGGGTGATGAGTACGGCTCCCTTTCAAATCGGTGCCGACGGCGTGGACGTGGAACGCCTCGTCGCCGAGATACGTGAGACCGTCGCGGCCAAAATGCAGGCAGGGGCGTATGCCGGCGCTCAACTGGCGCGCGCGGAACGTTTCAACCTGGTCAACCTGAAGAAGGACGAAAACTTCTTCGACTTCTACATGGAAAGCCTCCGCGAAGCGGTCGCCATCGACATCAACGACTTCGAGATTTTTGAACGTCGGCGCGGTCTGGCTCCGCTTCTGGTCTTCTTCAAAAAGTCGGTCTGGAAACTGCTGAAGTTCTATACCTACCGGTTATGGTCTCAGCAGAACCAGGTCAACGGCCTTCTGCTGTCGGCCGCTGAAGAGATCGACCGAAAATACCGGGACAAGATCAAGACGCTGGAGGACCGCGTCGCCGCCCTGGAATCCCGGCAACCCCCGACATCATGATGTCCCCGCCGTCACGCATCGCCTTTGTGTCGCCCCGTTTTGCTGACGGTCCTACCCTCGGAGGTGCCGAGACGTTGTTACGCCGCCTGGCAGAACGGCTCGTCCGTGCGGGCAGCCAGGTGGACTTCCTGACAACGTGCGCCCGTGATCACTTTACCTGGGCCAACGAACTGCCGCCGGGAACACGCGACATTGGCGGTCTGACCGTCCGGTATTTTCCGGTGGACGGCCAACGCGATCTGCAGACGTTCCTTCAGATCCAGAACCGGATCAGTCAGTTCGCCGAAGTGTCAAGGGACGATGAACTCGCCTGGCACCGCAACAATGTCAATAGCTCCGCCCTTTATGATTTTCTGCGGACAGAAGGTCACCGTTACGACCGGATTATCATGGGGCCGTATCTTTTCGGGCTGATCTACTTTGCCAGCCAGATACATCCTTTGCGTACCGTGCTCCTGCCCTGCCTGCATGACGAATGCTTTGCCTATCTGAAAACCATTCACGAGATGTTTCAGGGCGTCTTAGGCTGGGTATTCAACGCCGAGCCTGAACGGGATCTGGCTGCCCGCCTCTACGGCATCGATGTCACCCACGCACATGTCGTGGGAATGGGACTCGACCCCTTCCCAACCGATCCGGACAACTTCCGCCGCCGCCACAAGTTGAACGACGCCCCTTTCCTCCTCTATTCAGGCCGTCGGGAGTCGCTCAAGGGCACCCCCCTGCTCCTCGATTATCTCGATGTCTTCCGGCAGCGCACCGCCCGCCCTGTCAGCCTGGTGCTTACCGGTAGTGGCCCCTTCGAGCCGCCCGCAACCCTGGCTCCCCACATTCTCGACCTTGGGTTTGTGAGCGAAGACGAGAAGCATTCCGCCATGGCGGCGGCAACCGCCTTCTGTCACCCTTCGGTGAACGAAAGCCTTAGCATCGTCATCCTGGAATCGTGGTTGGCGGGAACGCCCGTCCTGGTCCATGCCGGCGGAAACGTCATGCCCGATCATTGCAGGCGGTCCAATGGCGGACTTTGGTTCAGGAACTACCCTGAGTTTGAGGAAGCCCTGATGCTTCTGCTTACCCACCCCGCCGTGCGCGCACAGCTGGCCGATTCCGGCAGAAAGTATGTCCTGTCCCGCTATGGCTGGGAGAAGGTGGACAAGCGTCTCTTTGCCGCGCTGGCCTGACGGTGACGGCCTAACTCTCTCAGCGCACTTGACTTCCCTCCACCACTTCCGTAATTTACTCACCCTCTGATTCAAGGGTTCGCAATAACAAGCGCCCGGATCAGGAAGGGAAGGTGATTTTAGATCGTGGCACAGGTAAAAATTAGACGCGGCGAAACAGTCGATAAAGCGCTCCGGCGTCTCAAGAAGATCATGGACAAGGAAGGGATCATGAAAGAGATCCGCGCCCATCGGTACTTTGAGAAGCCCAGCGAACAGCGTCGCCGCAAGGCGGCTCGCGCCCGCGCGCGCCAGGCATTCGGACTCTGATCGAAATCGTTTCCTTCGCACGACTCCCTGGAGCTCGCTTCAGGGAGTCTTCTTTTTATTGACCATGATTTTCAGCCTCACCACCCGCTGGAATGCTTCACGCCACGAGACCGGTGAAGCCATGCTCGACGAAATCCTCGCCTTGGGTTTCGACCATGTGGAGCTCGGGTATGATCTGCGGGGGCACCTGGTCCCCGGTGTGGAATCGAGGGTCAAGGCGGGCGCCGTCAAGGTGAATAGCCTTCACGCCTACTGTCCCCTTCCCCAGGTCGTTGCGGCGCCCAGCCCTGAACCCTTCACCCTCGCCAGTCCCGATCCCAGGGTCCGCTCTACGGCCAACCATTACCTGGAAAACACCATCAGGTTCGCCGCTGAGATCGGTGCCCGTGTGGTCGTCACCCACGCCGGAAATGTGGACATGTCTCCGCTTTCTCCCAAGCTGGTCGAACTCATTGCTCTCGGGAAGCAATACAGCGAGGAGTTCGAGAAAATGCGGATGAAGTTGATCATCGCTCGCGAAAAGGCCGTCGTGCGCCAACTCGAGCATCTCTATGCCGCGCTTGAGAAGCTCATGCCGCTGCTGGAGTCCACCCGCCGGATACTGGCCCTTGAAATTCTTCCAAGCTGGGAGGCCATCCCCACCGAGGTGGAAATGGAGAAGCTGATCACTCATTTCAACTCTCCCTGGCTTCGCTGCTGGCACGACATGGGCCACGGCCAGATCCGCGAAAACCTGGGGCTCACCAGTCACTTGCGCTGGGTCAAGCGTCTGCGCCCCCTGCTTGCCGGCATGCACATTCACGACGTCAGTCCTCCCGCCTCTGACCACCTTATGCCGCCTCTCGGCACGATCGATTTTACGTTGTTTCGCGATGTAGTCCAAGGTGATATAGTCCGTGTGCTTGAACCCAGTCCGGCGGCCACTGCGGCGGAGATCGTTACCGGACGGCGCATCATCCAGGAAGCTTGGATTAGGCAGGAGAACACGACCCCATGAAGAAGAAAGCATTGATCACGGGAATCACCGGTCAGGATGGCTCCTATCTGGCTGAACTGCTCCTCCAAAAGGGCTACGAAGTCTATGGCATGGTCCGCCGGTCGAGCACCGAGACGTTTGAGCGCATTAACCATATCAAGGATCGGATCAACCTTCGACAGGCTGATCTTCTGGACCAGCTCTCACTGGTGGAATTGCTCAAGGAAATCAAGCCCGACGAGATCTACAACCTGGCGGCCATGTCGTTCGTGCCGACCTCCTGGAATCAGCCCGTCCTAACGGGCGAGTTCACCGCTATCGGCGTGACACGGGTGCTTGAAGCCGTCCGTCACATCTGCCCCGAAGCCCGCTTCTATCAGGCCTCCAGCAGCGAAATGTACGGGAAGGTGCTCGAGACGCCGCAAAGCGAAAAGACACCGTTCTATCCCCGCAGTCCCTACGGCGTCGCCAAGGTCTACGGGCATTATATCACCGTGAACTATCGCGAAAGCTACAACCTCTTCGCCGTCTCCGGCATCCTCTTCAACCACGAGAGTCCCCGGCGTGGCACCGAGTTCGTCACGCGGAAGATCACGGACGGAGTCGCCCGCATCAAGCTTGGACTCGCCAACGATCTCCGCCTCGGCAACTTGGACTCACACCGCGATTGGGGATTCGCCGGAGACTATGTCCACGCCATGTGGCTGATGCTTCAACAGCCCTCGCCTGACGATTTCGTGGTGGGAACCGGAATTGCCCACTCCGTTCGCGATTTCGTCTCCACCGCGTTCAACCACATCGGCCTGGCCTGGCAGAAGTATGTTGTGACCGACCCGCGGTTCATGCGACCCGCGGAAGTGGAGTTCCTGCTCGCCAACAAGACGAAAGCCGAGACCGTCCTGAAATGGAAACCCGAGGTCGACTTCACCGGGCTCGTCAAGATGATGGTGGATGCCGATATTGAGCGTTTGACAAAGACGAAAGGTTGATCATGCGAGTTCTGGTCACGGGTGCCTGCGGTTTTGTGGGGCGCTATCTTCTTGCCGAACTGGCTTCGCGCGGTCACACCGGCTACGGCATCGACAGGGGAACGGCTCCGTCTGATCTGCCCGTCCGGGAGTTTCTGCCGATCGATATCTGCGACGCGGAAGCCCTGAAGACGACCGTCGCACGCCTCACCCCGGATGCCTGTGTCCATCTGGCGGCCATTGCTTTCGTTCCGGCGGGAAAATCGTCCCCCCGGAAGATGACCGAAGTGAACGTGATGGGCACAACCCATCTGCTGGAAGGGCTGCGGACGGAGTCGCCGGCCACACGCCTGCTTTTCGTCTCGACGGCACAGGTCTACGGCACGGGTGCACGCCCGGCTCCGGCCAAGGAGGATGATCCCCTTCTCCCTGAATCGTTGTATGGCATCACCAAGGCCGCCGCCGACGGCATCACCCGGCTCTATGCAAGGCAATACGGCATGCCGGCGATGGTTGCCCGCCCCTACAACCACATCGGCCCCGGTCAGGCCCCGGATTATGTGGTGGCCTCGTTTGCGCGCCAGGTTGGGGCGATCCGCGAGGGCAAACCAGCGGTGATCAAAGTCGGGAATCTGGAGAGTCTTCGTGACTTCACCGATGTGCGGGATATCGTCAGAGCCTATTGTCTCCTTCTGGAAAAAGGAATTCCAGGCGAGTCCTACAACATCGCCTCCGGCCATAAAGTCAAAATCGGCGAGGTGTTGAACACGCTGTGCGAACTGGCCGGCGTCGCTCCTAGAATTGTGCGCGATGAAGCGCTCTACCGCCCCGACGACAGTTGCCTTGAGCTGGACACCGCTCGTCTTCTCAAAACAACGGGTTGGGCTCCCGTCATTCCTCTGCGGCAGACGTTGAAGGATATCCTGACACCCCTATGAAAAAAGTGCGCGATATTGTCTGGCTTCTTCTACGGCTCGGCCTCGCCGTGGCGGTCATGGTCTGGCTGCTCAAGAAGATGGGTATCGACCAGATGGGCCAGACGTTGCGCAGTACGGCGGGACACTGGCCGTGGCTGCTGGCCGCGTTTCTGATCTGCATTCCGGCCCTTTTTCTTTGCATCCTGAGATGGAAGCTCATCCTGGACGCCCAGAGCATGAAGCTGCCGTGGGCCAAGGTGAATTCCATCTTCTTCATTGGCATGTTCTTCAACTCGTTCATGATCGGGCCCACCGGCGGGGATCTCGTCAAAGCCTACTATACGGCGAGAGAGACCCATCACAAGAAGACTGAGGCCGTGACCAGCATCTTTATCGACCGGATCATCGGACTAGTGATTCTGGCCCTGATCGTCGGCGCAATGATCCTGCTCCGCTGGTCATTTTTCATGGGCCATCCGGAAACGCGGGTTACAGCCCTTGTCGCCCTGACGGTCTGCGGCACTATCGTTGCCGGTGGAGTGCTGGCCTTCAGCGTCCACCTTTTCGAAGCCTTCCCTTTTCTCAAGCGCTGGACGGTCCACCCTATTCTGGGGAAACTCTTCGGACTGATTGAAAAGGTGTACAATGCCTTTTACGTCTGCCGGACCCAACCCCGTATCCTCCTTCAGATTGCCGTTCACTCACTGCTGCTTCAACTGCTCTTCGTCGCCTCGGCCTCCTTCGTGGGATACGCCCTCGAACTCGATCTGCCGTTTCTGGACTATCTTTCGTTTTCGCCCCTCATCGGACTGATCAGCGCCATTCCCGTGACGCCCGGCGGCCTGGGAATCCGCGAGGGAGCCTCGGTTCACTTGTGGGCGGTGATGGGGATTCCAGCCGGGAAAGCGTTTCTGCTAGCCTTTATCCCCTATCTGTTCCTGGTGCTCTGGGGGCTTCCCGGCGGAATACTTTTCCTCTTCCACCGTTCCGGAACGGGGACAGCGTTGAGGGAGGAGTTGGAGCGTGCGGCGGCGGACGGTGACGACACAGAGTCACCCACGGTCGCCTAGTTCTGCTCTTGCGGCGGTGGTTCGCGTTGCGGGGACCAACGCGACAACACGTAAATTCCGAGCAGCACTTCCGTGCCGTCGCGCCAGGCTACCCCGGCGCTGTCGCTCTCCTCCCGCAACAACTCCAGGTACCAAACGCCCACCCCGAACCGCACATCATGCCAGATCATCGTTTCGACGAACGTTTCGGCATCGTTCCCGAATTCTATACCGTAACGCAGGGCGGCCAGTCCGAGCGCCAGGTCGAACAGGAGATCGACCGCCTCCTTCATGCGCCCCGCGGTGTAGTGCTCGCAGAGAATGAGACTCTTCTCGCTCAACGTCCGCCCCTGCGCCGGCATCTGATTCCGGGTCGACTCCGCAATCGCATCCCGCAGCAGATCCAGAAGATGCCCGGCCTCAGAACCGCGCTGCCGTTGCTCTCGGATCAAGATGCTGTAGAATTCGCCCGGGACCCCCAGCAGATCGGCCGCCGCCATGGCCAGCGACCGCTTAAGCACCGGATTCGTCGCGGCCTGCATTCTCGGAAAGATCTCGTAAAGTGCCGCCATTTCGCCCAGTTGAGCCAGCGCCTCGCTCGAGGCGGACACGATCTTGGCATCACGGCTTCGCTGCAGCACCTCCAGCAACGGACCGCGTGCGCGCTCATCTCCGATTTCACCCAACGTCCGCGCCGTTTCGCTGACGGTCTCGCGGTCGGTGTCGTTCAACCGCCTGATCAGGGCCTCCACCGCGGCCCGGCTGTGCGCGTGCCTTAGTGCACGGGCAATTTGTGGCGCAATGTCCGCAGTCGGGTCTTCCAGTTTGCCGACCAGCGCCTGCTCGGCATCCGGGCTGCCGATGCGGCCGAGCGCCTGTGCCGCGGCTTCTCGCACCTCGGCCGACGGATCGTCGAGTTGCTCAATCAGGTCCCTCACGGCGATCCGCATCTTATCCTCACCCACCCGCCGGACAGCGCCGGCGCGGCCATCGCGACTGGTCGAAATCATCATGGTGGAGATGTTGAAGATCCCAGACAGCATCCGCAGCGGGTTACTGAACTGCAGGTTGGCAAGCGCCGTGCGAAACGCCATCTCGCCTTCACGCTGCTTCACGGCCAACAGCAGGCGTACCGCCACCAGCCAGACCAGGGCAATCTGAATCAGAATCAAAAGATGAAAGAAGCCGAATTGGGTCCCGGTGGGCATAACCCAGAGGCGATGCGTCATGGAGTAGGCCTCCACACCGTCCATCACCCATCCTCCCACTAAAGGACCTGTGGCGCCCAGCAGCCCGACTCCGGCCCAATGAATGGACATCGCCAACGTCCGGCCCTCAACCGGCGCCAAGGCCGACAGAAGACTGATCTGCGATAGTGCGACACCCGAGTAAAACAGTCCGCCAAAGACATTCACGATCAACAGCACCAGCATGGGCTGGTGCATCTGCAGGTTGGGGAAGAACGGAATGGCGATTGGGACGGTCTTGTCCTGGAGAAAGAACCAGGCCGCGCCCAGCAGCGGCGCCACGAGCATCATGATCGCGCCGAAGTTGCGAGCCCCAACGCGATCCATCACGTAGCTCCACAGGATGCCGGCCAGCGACCCCCCGATCACCGCGCTGATGGTCAGCATCGACATCGCCGAGTAACTCACATTGAAGGCTCGGTTCAGGTAGACGAACCCGAACTGTCCGACCAACCCCACTGAGAACGTCCACACCCCCATTGCCAGCGTCAGCCACAGAAAGTCCCGGTTCGCAAACGGCACCATGAGACGCGTCCATAGCCCGGAAGAGGCCCCGCGCCCAAGCGGCTTGGGCTCAGGAACCCACATATGGATGATGATGTCTGCCGACCCCAGCAGTGCGGCCAGGCCGAACACCAGGATGAAGCCCATAAAAGAGCCCCCGGGATGGGTCGGATCCGGAAAAGCATCCAGGAGAAATCCGGCGGCAAGGATGGCCAGCAGGCTTGCAATCGACACAAGCGAGTGCCGCCGTCCCCAGAAACTGGCGCGTTGCTGGGTAGGAACCAGATCCGCCATCCAACTCCACCAGGTCGCACTCGCCAGTTGTGCCAGCATCCCGCTGAAAGCCACCGTACAAACCACAAGCGTTGCCAGGCGGGATCCGGGTCCCGGCGCCATCCACAACGGCAGAAAGGCGACCACGAACCACAGCAGCCGGTGAGTCAGGTTCATGACCGCAAAGAAGGGTTTTCGTGCCGGCAGTCGATCCGCCACCAACGCCGCGGGAATCTGCAACGCCATCGCCACCTGGCCCACCGTGGCCGTCAGACCGATCGTCACGCCGCTGGCACCGATGCACTTCATGAACATGGTGAGCGGCATGCCGCCGGCAATGGTGCCCCACATGGTGCCGAGGCAACCTGCCAGGATGTTGATCCGCAGTCCACGTTGCAGCGCCCGATCCGTCAGCGGCTTACCATTTGTTTGCAAACCCATACCGTCCCCGTTGGCCTTCCTTCACCATCCGCGACACGCATCTCGGGACGAGAGTCCACGCTTCCCCGAACCTGGCGCCATACCTGTTTGCGATCAGCACGACCGCCGCCCCATACAGCGCCAGAATGAGACCGGCGATGCCTTCGCAATCGGGCGCACAATATGCCACATTCAATGCCGTCTGGGTAGCTTGTTCGCTAGGGGTGTTCCGCGTCCAGGTGTGCCCTCATGCTCTATCATTGAAATTCCCCCGAAATCTGGTATGAATGACCGAAATCACTGGGCTTCCCCTGCCGGGCCCGAAGTATTCCACGGGAAGCAAGGAACGGCGACCGCATATAAGAGGACCGGATTTACAGCAGAACGGGGTGAAATACCATGACAGTCACAGAAAACCACAAGGTTAACTTCGAGCATCGCATCGAAGCACTCACCCTCGCACTGAACACTCTGAAGGCCAACCCGAAGGCCGAGACCGCGGCCCGTCAACTGGCTGTTTCCATCCGGGCCTCCAGCGAATTGCGAGGCCTGACCGCGCTGGCTGAATCCGCCCGCCGCGCAGAAGCGGCCGCCTCCGAGGATCTCGAATCGGCCCTGCGCCAGCTGATCAGCACCATGCAAGCTGAAGCCGCCATTCACCCGTGCGCGCTCCCCTGCGTCCTGATTGTCACAGCCGACCAGGTCATGCTGAACACTCTGCGCCCGATGCTTGAAAAGCGCCGCCGTACCGTCCTGGCCTGCAGCACCACACGCGAGGCACTCCAACTCACCAAAACCAACGACATCGCCTCGATCATCCTTGACATCGTCCTCCCGGGACAGGACGGTCGCCGGCTGATCATCGACCTCCGATCCGATCCTGCCACCGCGGCCATGCCGATCCTGGCCATGGGGCCGCTGCCGGCGGAACAGGAGAACGGTCTGGTGCATGCGGCCGATATCTATCTGGAAAAACCGGTTGATCCCGCCGCCGTGGTGGAAAGCATTACCCAGCGCCTTAAGCGTGACCAGGAGCACGGTCGAAAAGCCCGTCGCGACGTGGCCACCGGCGTCCCCAACCGCGCCGCGTTCTGCGAAGTCTATCAACAGGCGGCCGCAGACTGCGCCACCAACCGTGAACCTCTCGCACTGGCCATTCTGGGAGTGTATCGGTTCGAGGCCCTGATGCAGGAGTGTGGTGCGACGGCTGACGATCTGATTCGCCGGATCGGGTCCACCGTCTCCGGTTGCTTCCGCACCACCGACACGGTTGCGCGCTGGAGTACAACTGAGTTCGCCGTCATTTTGCCCGGTGAAGATCACTATGGCGCCATTCGTGCCGTTGAAAAGGCCATGGAGGCCCTCAACCGATTAGTGGTTCCCGGGCAGGATGGCCAAGACCATTCCGTCACACTGTGCGCAGGCTTGGCCATTGCTAATGAGAAGACCCCGCTGGATGAAGCCGTCTCGCAGGCGGAAAGAAATCTCTGCGAGTCGTTTGCCGACTGCCAGGCCAGCGGAAGCAGCAGCATTGTGGCGCCGGACGCCCGCCAGACGCCGCGCCGCACCGAACGCGTGGCCATTTGCGTGGCCGATATCAAGATGGGCCGTGCGATCGGGCAGATGCTCGAACGCGACCGGTTCACGATCAAACTGTTCGCCACAGCCGAGGAGCTTCTGACCGGACTCTCGGAAAGAAGGTTCAATCTGTTGATCGCGGATGACGAGCTTCCGCTGGGCGGGGAGACTCACCTGCTCGAACGGATCCGTGCGCTGCGCCAGTGCAGCCGTCTCCGCATCATCATGCTCGTAGCCGGGGAATCGAGTATTGTTCGGGTGATGGAACTGGGCGCGGACGATTACGCCATCAAGCCGCCGGACATCACGTCGTTTATCTCCAGAATACGTCGGCTGCTCTCTGGCAGCGAGGCGCTGTCGCAACGTCATACGGTGATGATCCTCGACCATGAGATTCCCCAGTTGCTTGTCGCCGGCACCACTCTCTATAAGCGGTGCGGTTGCCGGGTGCTCCTGGCCCATGGCGTGGAAGACGCGCTCCAGAGGCTTTCCGCTGATACGCCCGATTTTCTGATCCTTGATCTCGACATACCCGAATCCAGCCTGAAGCATTTCATCAGCCTGCTCCCGCGCAACAAGGACCTGGAAATCATCACGGCGGCCTCCTCAGCAGCGACGACCGCGGACATTTCCACCGAGGACTTTCGCGTTCGCGGCCATCTCACCCGTCCCTTCAAGCCCGATACCCTGCTTAAGGAATTCCGGGGGATCATCCCCCTGGCCGGAGAACCGCCCAAGTCAAAAGGATCGGAACCGGACATCATTGACGTCGAGATCCGGCGCATCCTCACGCTCCGGCGTTGAATTCCTTTCTCACATCTGCTATTACCCTATATCCCGCATGGCGGTGACCACGCAAGAAGGAGAATACGGTGGACAAGCGCGAATCGATCGAACTCAGTGTGCTGTACCGGATATCCCAGGCCGTGGCCCATCGTCGGGATGTATCCGCCCTGCTCCAGGAGGTGTTTGATGTCCTGGAAAAAGAGATGGCGATGTCCTGTGGCACGTTGACCTTGCGGCGCCCCGACACGGATGTATTCGTCATTGAAGCCTCGCGCGGGCTCACCCCTGAGGAACACAAGCGTGGCCAGTACCGGCTAGGCGAGGGTATCACCGGCAGCGTTGCCAAGAGCGCCAAGCCTGAAATTGTCCCGGACATTGCCGAGGATCCGCGATTCCTCAACCGAACCCGTTCCCGCAAAGGGGCACGTGGCGCGTTCATCTGCGTGCCGATCCTTCATCAACGCCAGGTCATCGGCACTATCAGCATCGACCGTCCGGCAGCAGACGAGCCCACCCTTTCCAAGGACCTTGAGTTCCTCCGCCTGGTAGCCAATCTGCTGGCCGAAGCGGTGGCCAGCATCCGGGAACAAATCAGCGAACAGGAGGGGCTGCGGGCCGAGAATGAAAAACTGCGCCGCCAACTCGGCGACCGCTATCAGCCGCATAATCTGGTCGGGAACTCAAAGGAGATGCGGGCGGTCTATGACCAAGTCGCCCAGGTGGCCGACAGCGTGGCCACCGTCCTCATCCGCGGTGAATCCGGTACCGGTAAGGAACTCGTCGCCCGCGCCATACACTTCGGCAGTTCACGTCGTAACAACCCCTTCATCAGCGTGAACTGCGCCGCACTTCCCGAGAACCTGATCGAGAGCGAGTTGTTTGGCCATGAAAAAGGCGCCTTTACCGGCGCCGCTCAACAGCGCAAAGGCCGTTTTGAACTGGCCAACGGGGGAACCCTCTTTCTCGACGAAATCGGCGACATCTCGCCGGCCGTACAGGTGCGCCTCCTCCGAGTCCTGCAGGAAAGGGCGTTTGAACGCGTCGGTGGCGACAAGACCATTTCCGTCAATGTGCGCGTGATCACCGCCACCAGCCGTAACCTTGAGGACGCGATCCGGGCGGGACGGTTTCGGGAGGATCTGTATTACCGACTTAACGTCTTTCCCATTCATCTGCCCTCGCTTCGCGAACGCCGGTCAGACATCCTTCTGCTCGCTGACCATTTTCTCCAGAAATACAGCAAGGCTTACAGCAAGCAGGTGAAGCGGATATCCACCACGGCCATCAACATGATGATGGCCTACCACTGGCCGGGCAACGTGAGGGAACTGGAAAACTGCATCGAACGGGCCGTCCTTACAACCAGCGACGACGTGCTGCACGGCTACACACTGCCCCCCTCGCTTCAAACCAGTGAAGCCACCAATACCGCCCTGGTACCGGAGGCGGGCGCCAGCCTGCAGACCATGGTCGAGTCCTTCGAACGCGAGATTATTGTGGACGCCCTGAAGCGCCATCGCGGTGTCGCCGCCGCCGCAGCCCGTCATCTCCAGACGACTCAGCGGATCATCAACTATCGTATTGGCCACCTTGGGATCAATCCCCACGATTACCGGCAGTAATGAGAAGGGCCGCCTTACGGCGGCCCTTCCGTCTTCAGTCCATCGGCAAACGGTTACACGAGGCCTTGGTCGATCATCGAATCTGCGACCTTTACAAAGCCCGCGATATTCGCGCCCAGCACGTAATTGCCGGCATCGCCATATTCCTCAGACGCTGCGTAGGCATTGGCGTGAATCGACTTCATGATCAGACTCAACCGGGCATCCACTTCCTCGCGCGTCCACGAAAGCCGCATCGAGTTCTGCGACATTTCGAGCCCGGACGTCGCCACGCCGCCAGCGTTGGCCGCCTTGCCCGGCCCATACAGCACCTTGTTCTTCAGAAAGACTTCCACGCCGTCCGGATCGGTCGGCATATTCGCACCCTCGGCGACCAACCGACAGCCGTTCTTGACGAGCGTCTTGGCATCTTCGCCGGAGATCTCGTTTTGCGTGGCCGACGGAAAGGCACAATCGCACTTGATACCCCAGGGCCGCTCACCTTCCTTGAACTGGGCCCCGTACTTGTCAGCGTATTCCTTGATCCGACCGCGACGGACATTCTTCAGATCCATGATATAGGCAAGTTTCTCAGCCGTGATACCGGCGGCATCATAGATGGTGCCGTTGGAGTCGGACAGCGAGACCACCTTGGCTCCAAGCTGGTTCAGTTTCTCTACCGTATACTGCGCGACATTACCCGAGCCTGATACCGTGCAGACCTTGCCCTTGAATGAGTCGCCGCGCTTGGCCAGCATTTCCTGCGCAAAATACACCGCACCGTAGCCTGTCGCCTCAGAGCGAATCAACGAGCCGCCCCACTTGAGTCCTTTGCCGGTCAGGACTCCCGTGAACTCGTTTACGATGCGCTTGTACTGACCGAACATGAAGGCCACTTCGCGACCACCCACGCCAATATCGCCGGCGGGTACGTCGGTATTGGCCCCCACGTGACGGAACAGCTCAGTCACAAACGACTGACAGAAGCGCATGACTTCGCTGTCGGACTTCCCCTTGGGATCGAAATCCGACCCGCCCTTGCCGCCACCCATGGGAAGCGTGGTCAACGAGTTTTTGAAGACTTGTTCAAACCCGAGGAACTTGATGATGCTCAGATTGACAGAGGGATGGAACCGCAGCCCGCCCTTATAGGGACCGATCGCACTGTTGAACTGAACGCGGAACCCACGGTTGACCTGGAAACGCCCCTTATCATCCTGCCATGGCACACGAAAGACGATCGCCCGCTCCGGCTCAACGATACGTTCCAGAATGGCGTGATCCTGATACTTCTTGTGACGTTCAACAACCGGTGCGATGGATTCGAACACCTCAGTGACCGCCTGAAGAAACTCCACCTGTTCCGTGTTCTTCCGTTTGGTCTGCTCCAAAACTGTTTCGACGTACTTGTTCATTCGATCCTCCTGTTGGTTCGGTTCTGCGTAATACGGCACCTTTGCACCGCAATGTGCACGGACACTGCTGCTACTATATATGTTATTTGTCATTTTTCATCTTGATTGTAGCGGCATTTATGCCGTATTAGTGTGTCACCAAGAAAGCACGGCGATCTATGTCCAGGAAAGAGAAAACCCAACTGGCGATTCTAAAGACTCTGAGTGAAGCATCCGCGGCAATGGGTGCAGCGCGTATCCGCATGTCGCTGCTGGCGGCGGGACTTGACGTTCAGCCTCGCACGATCCGGTTCCATCTGCTGCAACTCGATCAGCAGGGACTTACTCAAACGGTCACACGCCGTGCGGGGCGCATCATCACGCGCCAAGGTCGCGAGGAGATCTCGCGGGCCAACGTTATCGAAAAAGTGGGGGTCGTTTCCTCGAAGATCGACAACCTTGCCTACCAGATGTCGTTTCGTCAGTCTCGGCCGGAAGGTTCCGTCGTGGTGAATGTCTCACTGATTTACCCTGAGCACCTCAACCGGGCCCTGAACGAAATGAAACTGGTCTTCCGGCAGAATCTGGCGATCAGTCCGCGTGTTGTTGTGGCCAATCCCGGCGAGCTGATCGCCAATGCCGTCGTGCCGGAAAACTACGTGGCCATTGGCACGGTCTGCAGTGTATCGCTCAGCGGGATCCTCATGCATGAAGGGATTCCCGTCCGCTCCCGGTTCGGGGGACTTCTGGAAGTCCGGAACCGGATGCCGATACGATTTGTGGAATTGATCGAATACCAGGGATCGACCCTTGACCCGCTCGAAGTTTTCATCCAAGCCAACATGACCCGGGTGCGCGATGTGGTCCTGACCGGCACGGGAATTCTCTGTGCAGGGTTTCGCGAAGTCCCGGCGGTGGCCCTGGAGAACGTTCGCCGCCTGGAAAGAAAACTGCGTTCGCTCGGGTTGGGCGGCATCGTCGAACTGGGCAAACCGAACCAGTCGCTGCTGGGCGTTCCGGTTGCGGAGGGGCATGTCGGGATGATCGTTTACGGAGGATTGAACCCCATCGCCGCCCTGCAGGAATCCGGAATCCCCGTAAAGATAAGATCACTGGCCGGGTTGGAGGATTTCACCGCCTTCCGAACGATCGAAGACCATCAGCGCCGGCTCCGTTGACCGGTCACTCCCGCAGCCTGGCGTTGATGGATGCCGCGGCGCGCCGCCCCTCACCCATGGCCAGAATCACCGTCGCCGCACCCAGGACGATGTCACCGCCCGCGTAGACTCGATCCAGCGAGGTCTTGCCGGTATCATCCACAATAATATTGCCCCATTTCGTCACCTTGAGGCCATCGGTCGTTCTCGGAATCAGCGGGTTGGAATCGTTACCGATCGCCACGATGACCGTATCCACCTCCATTAGGAACTCGCTGCCTTTGATTTCGACGGGGCGTCGGCGACCTGAAGCATCGGGCTCACCAAGTTCGTAGCGAACGCATTCCATCGACTTCACGCGGCCCTGTTCATCACCGATAATTCGCCGGCCATTCTCGAGATAGTGGAAAACCACCCCCTCCTCCTTGGCGTGGGCGATCTCCTCGATGCGGGCGGGCATCTCCACCTCGGTACGTCGATAAACCAGATGAACCTCAGCCGCACCCAGGCGCACCGCCGTCCGGGCCGAATCCATGGCCACGTTGCCACCGCCCAGTACCGCCACCTTGCGGGAACGGTAAATGGGGGTATCGGCCTTCGCCGCATCGTAGGCCCGCATCAGGTTGGAGCGCGTCAGATACTCATTGGCCGAAAACACTCCCACCAGATTTTCCCCGTCAATTCCCATGAACTTGGGCAAACCGGCCCCCGTGCCGATGAATACGGCATCGAAACCGTCCTTCTCCAGCAAGTCCTTCAGCCGGCGGGTTCGGCCGATGACGAAGTTGGTATAAAGCTCCACCCCCATGGCCTTGAGAGCATCGATTTCAGACTGCACGATCCGCTTCGGCAGCCGGAACTCGGGAATACCGTAGACCATGACTCCGCCCGGTTTGTGGAAGGCCTCGAAAATGACGACGCTGTGGCCTTCCCGCCGAACATCAGCCGCCACCGTAATGCTGGCGGGACCGCTGCCGATGATCGCCACCTTCTTACCCGTCACGGGCTTGATGACCGGCGGCTGCGCCGTTCCCCGTTCGCGCTCAAGATCCGCCACATAGCGTTCGACGCGGCCAATGGATACGGCCAGCTCCACATTCTTCAGTGCTTTTCCCACGGTACAGTGTTCCTGACACTGAACCTCTTGCGGGCACACGCGACCGCACACGGCGGGCAGAAGGCTGCTTCGCTTGATCACCTCGACCGACGTCTGAAAATCCCCTTCTGCCGCGGCCTTGAGAAAACCGGGGATGTCGATGCCTACCGGGCACCCCGCCACGCAGGGGGCGTTCTTGCACTGAAGACAGCGCATCGATTCCACGCGCGCCTGCTCCGCCGTGTAACCGAGTGCGACCTCTTTCATATTGGCGCGCCGTTCTGCCGGGTCTTGTGCCGGCATCTCCTGGCACGGAATTGCCATTCGCTCCCTGGGTGTCAGGGCTTTGTCGTGCTTGAGAAGGGATTCAAGCGTGCTCCGGGCGGTGGCGGCCAACTCAGCAGGCGATGAATGACTCATGGCTGTTTCTGTTCCTTTCGAGCGATTTCGCTTTCGAGGTGACACCGGTCATGCGCTTTATCCTCGTGCGGCTTGTAGGCTCTCAATCGCTTCATCATGTTGTCGAAATCCACTTGGTGGCCGTCGAACTCGGGACCGTCCACACACACGAACTTGGTGTGCCCGCCAACCGTCACCCGGCACCCCCCGCACATGCCCGTTCCATCGATCATGATCGTATTGAGCGAAACCACGGTCGGCACGCCGAATGGACGCGTCGCCTCAGCACAGAACTTCATCATGACGGGAGGTCCGATCGCCACGGCAATGTCGGGTTTCGGCGTGCGTCCACACAGTTCCTTAAGCGGCTCGGTCACGAGGCCTTTACGCCCGTATGACCCGTCATCGGTGCAGATAATCAATTCGTCAGCCAGTCGCCGCATCTGGTCTTCCATGACGAGGAGGCTCTTGTTTCGAGCCCCCATGATGACAATCAGCTTATTGCCGGCTTCCTTCATCCCTTTGACAATGGGATGCAATGGGGCGACCCCTATCCCACCTCCCACGCAAACCACCGTGCCGAACTTCTCAATATGGGTCGGCTGGCCCAGGGGGCCCAGCACGCTCTCAATGTATTCGCCCGGCTGCTTTTCGGCGAGTTTGTGGGTCGTCCGCCCCACCGTCTGAAAGATGATCGTGATCGACCCTTCAATAGGGTCCGCATCAGCAATGGTCAGAGGGATTCGCTCGCCATACTCGTTATCCAACTGGAGAATAATGAACTGTCCAGGACGGCGTTCGTTCGCGATCAAGGGGGCTTCCACCCGCATCATGCACACATCTTCGGACAACTGTATCCTGGCCAAAACTTTGTTCATGGCCCATCCTTTCTGTTTCAAAAAGTTTGATGATTATCCCAAAAGTCGCACCCCTCTTCAAGCCGGATGATAGCGGCAAATGGGCCGCATCAGCGGAGGCTGACGTCGAACCGACCGACACCACCCCCCACCTGTGCACGCGAAAGCCGACGGGGTGATCTCCGGATTCATTCCGTGCTTGTTGTTTTTTCCCAAGGCCTGTGGCATAGTCACGCCAGAGTTTCTTAAGGCTGGCTCTTGCTGAAAGACGGTCCGGATGAAGAATCCCAAAGCGCGCGTCCTGATAGTGGAAGATGAATCCATCGTGGCGAAAGACATCGCCGCCACACTGAAGGGCATGTCCTATCAGGTCGCCGGAATCAGCGCCACCGGTCACGAGGCCATCGACAAAGCCTCGGGAGTCCACCCCGATATCGTGCTGATGGACATCATGTTGCCCGGCGGCATGGACGGAATCGAAGCGGGAAACCTGATCCAGTCTACCCTGAACATCCCGGTTGTATTCCTCACGGCGCACGCCGACGAAGCTACCCTGTCGCGGGCCAAGGCGATCGCCCCCTACGGCTACCTGATCAAACCGTTTGCCGATCGCGAACTCGAGGTCGCCCTCGAAACCGCCCTTTACCGTGCCGGCATGGAGCGCAGACTCCATGAGCAGCGCCAGTGGGTGGAAGCCGTGCTGGATTGTATCGGTGATGCCGTCATCGCCGCTGATATCAACAGCAATGTCATTTTCATGAATCCGGTGGCCGAGTACCTGACGGGTTGGACCCGCAAACAGGCCCTGGGCAATCCTCTTTCCACGGTCTTCCGCACCATCGACGAGCAGGACCGGAAGCCCACGGAGTCCTCTGAGGCCCGGGCTCTCCACAATGACACGTCTCTCAACGATGAGACCGACAATATCCTGCTGATCTCCGCCGACGGCGTGGAACGATCAATCGACATGACGGTCTCGCCCATCAATGATGCGCGGGGTAATCTCCTTGGGATCGTTGCCGTCTTCCGCGACGTGACCTCGCGGCGGCAAGGCGAGAAACGGGCTATCAACAAGCAGAAGATGGAGGCTCTCGGTAAGCTCTCCAGCAACATCGCCCATGATTTCAACAACATCGTTGCGCTGATTGCCGGCTATGCCGCCGCAATGCAGGACTACCTTCTCCCCAACACTCGCGCGCATGACGATGTCAAACGAATCCTCGCCGCCGTGGAGCACGCGGGAAGCTTGAGCAAACGTATCCTGGGCGTGGCCAGAGCCAGCGCCACACCTCGAAACCTGGATATCGTTCCGGTCATGGTCGGCGATATTGTCGAGGGTGCGGTCTCCCTTTTGAGCGATGCTTTGGAGAAGCGGAGCATTCATATCGAGAACAATGTGCCCATCACTTCCCCTTTGATCAGTACGGACCGCAGCCATTTCTTAGATCTGCTCGTCGACGTGTTTCTGAATGCCGCGGAGGCGATGGATAAGGGCGGAAAGATCACCGTCGATCTCCGCCCCTACAAACTGATCAAACCCGACCCAAAGTTGAATCCCCTCGCCAAACCGGGTTCGTACCTGACGCTTCGAATCAAGGATTCAGGGGCCGGCATGTCGCGGGACACGCTGGACCGCATCTTCGAGCCCTTCTTCACCACCAAAGCGGCTGACACACATGTCGGACTGGGACTGTCCGTGGTCTACAATGCCATTCAGAACTACGGCGGATGGATCAAGGCAACCAGCGAGCCGGAACATGGCACCACTCTCTCCTTCTTTCTGCCTGAAGCTGAGCCCCACCATGCCGTCGCGCACCCCGCCACGATGGCGTCAGGCTCCGTGCTGGTGGTCGATGACGACGAGGCGACCCGCACGGAGATTCACAACACCTTGAAACAGGCCGGCTTCAAGGTCCACATGGCCTCCGGTGGCGAAGAAGCGATCGCCCTCTACGATAAGCTAAGTGGTCGCCTCGATCTCGCGATCATCGACGTCATCATGCCCGACAAGGACGGCAAGGCCGTCCTGCAGGAAGTCATGAAGATTAACCCCACTGCGGCGGTCATCATGCTGTGTGGATTCTCCCGTGAGCATGTTCGTGCTCATCTGCCCAGCGGCCCGTGGCGCTTCCTGCAGAAACCGGTTGATCCGGAGGCGATCCTGGGCGCGGTACGGCGCACCTTAGAGCAGAAGACTTCATGAGTTCCAGCAACGCGGCAATCCGTTCGCCATCACCTTTCCGCCTGGGCATAGAGACCCTTCTATCCGAACATGCCGATTGGCTTGAAGACCGCCGGATCGGACTGGTGAGTCACCGAGCCGCCATAGACCGGTTCGGCATAACGTCCGCCGAACGACTGTGGCGTGACCCGCGGGTCTGCCTGGCGGCATTGTTCGGGCCGGAGCATGGTTTTGCGGGAGGCGCCGGCGCAGGGGAGCTCACGCACGACGATCAGCACCCCGAGTGGTCCATCCCGATCTTCTCCCTCTACGGGGAAAGCAAAAAGCCCACGGTGGCCATGCTGGACCGGGTGGATGTGCTGATCGTGGAACTCCAGGATCTGGGTGCCCGGCCTTATACCTACGTGTCCACCCTCCGCCTTATCCTGGAAGCCGCCGCGCAAACCCGCAAGACGGTGATTGTCGCCGACCGCCCCGTCCCGCTTCCGGGTGCGGCTGACGGCCCGATGATGGACCCGGCTTTTGAAAGCTTTGTCGGGTTCATCCCCGCTCCCATGCAATACGGCATGACACCGGCGGAGACAGCCTCCTGGCTCACCATCACGCTGGGGCTCAGCCTGGACCTCCGGTTTGCCCCCATGCGCCACTACTTCCGTGAGCCCAAGCGGCAGACGGCCTGGCCCGCATGGGTGCCGCCATCGCCTCGCATCCGTTCCTGGGAGGCGGCCTGCCTGTTCACCGCCACGGTCTGCGGCGAAGCTTTGCCGGCCGTCGACTATGGATCGGGCACCGATCTCTCCTTTCAAGTCATGGGCGCGCCCTGGCTCGACGCTGCGCGTTTGATCGACCAGCTGAACGCGGAAGGTCTGCCCGGAGTCATTTTTGAGCCGGTACACTACCATTCGTGCAGCGGACTCTATTCGGGAACCGACCTGGACGGGATGAGGATCGTGGTCTCGGATTACGCCTCTTTTCGCCCCGTGACGACCAGCATTCTGATACTCGACGGCATCCAAAGCCTGTATGGCCGTGAACGTCTCTGGTCAGCACCGGGAACGCGTCCCGAATGGTTGGACAGGCTTTTTGGCACGGATCGTGTTCGACGCGACCTCATTGCCGGGCGGGGGTGGCGGCAGATTACCGGACCATGGAGCGCCGAAAATGCCGCTTTTGATCGCTCCCGGGCCTCCTGTCTTCTTTATCAACAGGAGCGTTCCTCCCTATGACACCTCCGCGCAAAGCTGTCGTGCTGGCCGCCGGTTACGGCGCCCGCCTGCTGTCGTTAACCCTGTGCCGGCCAAAGCCATTATGTCCAGTTTGGGGCAAACCCGTCCTCGTTCATGCCCTTGAGAGACTGCGCGAATGGGGCGTGCGTGACGTTCTGATCAACGTCCATTGCCATTCCGGCAAGATCGTCGAGTATCTGCGGCTGCATCCCGTTCCCGGACTGCACTGCCAGATCTCGTTCGAGGCCGATGTGCTGGGAACGGGCGGTGTTCTGCCGCATGCGCGCTGGTTCTTCGATGACAACCCCTTCTGGATGATGAATGCCGATGTGCTGGCGGAGGTCCCCTGTGTTCCGCTGCTGAAGGCCTTCGAAAGTCACGCCGCTCTGGCCGCACTGTGGCTGATTCCCGACAGCGGTCCGCGCACCGTCGAAACAGAAGGTCAGCGCATTACCACCTTCCGGAGTACCCGCCCCGGTTCGCCCGGAACCGCCACCTTCAGCGGCCTGCACCTTCTGTCGCCCCGAATCCTGAAGTTTCTTCCGTCGGAAGGCGAAACGAGTATTGTCTCCGCGTACGAGCGGGCGATGAAGGCAGGAGAAACCGTTGCCGGCGTGCGCGTTCCTGAATCCTATTGGGCCGATATTGGAACTCCCGAGAGCTATCTTCAGGCCCATCGTGATATTGCCGAACGGACGGTCTCCGGCCGACCGGGACGCAGTCTCTATTCCGGGTCTCCGCTCACCGCCGCGTCGATCCGGCAGGGGGTCCAGTGCATGGGTCGGAACGTCGCCATCGCCCCTTCCGCCCGGGTTTCCAATACCGTGATCTGGGACGACGTTAAGATCGGCGAACAGGCTTCCGTTAACAATGCCATCATTGCCGACAAGGTCTCCCTTCGCGGCACCGTCTCCTACATGGCGTTACGCGCCGATACCCTTGCAGACCCTGAGCTTGATGCGCTTCTTCGCCGTCTGGGCTGGCCGGCCGAAAAGACGACCGTTTTCCCCCTCCCCCCCCGC
This sequence comes from uncultured Verrucomicrobiota bacterium, assembly GCA_964404035.1. Classification (GTDB taxonomy): domain Bacteria; phylum Verrucomicrobiota; class Kiritimatiellia; order CAIKKV01; family CAITUY01; genus CAMBRF01. Next base: position 33,008 of record CAYOIT010000008.1, read on the forward strand.
GGCTCGGCGCGCACCTTTACCCGCATCCAATGCGGACGCCGGAAGGCCATCATCGTTCGCTACAGCTTGGAACGTCCGGAGAACGGCCTCTATGTCCGTCATGCCCGGTTTCTTGCGGGACAGGGCCTTCGCGTGCCGGCCGTCCTGCTGGACCGTCCCGAGGCCCAGGTCTGTGTGCTCGAGGACGCAGGGCTGATCTCGCTCCAGGAGTTGGTGCCAACCTTGTCGCCGCGGCGTTGCCTGGGCTTATACCGCCAGGTGCTGGATAACGTTATCCGTCTGCATGGTCCCGCCGGCGCGGCGGCACGCCGCCAGCACCTTCCGCTGAGCCAGCCCTTTACACGCCAGTTGTACCGATGGGAACAGGACCTCTTTTGTGAACAGTTCCTCGGGCGCCACACAAAACTTGCCGCCGGCCGTCTGGCAATGGTGAGGCAGGAGTTGGCCTCCTTGATTCCGGTACAGGTGCGAGCCTCGCGCGTGCTGGTCCACCGGGACCTGCAGTCGAGCAACGTCCTGGTCGCGGGCGGCGAGACCGTGCTGATCGATTTCCAGGGGATGCGGTTTGGCACCGCCGCCTATGATCTCGCGTCACTTCTTTGTGACCCGTATGTCAGCCTGTCGCCCGCCATCCGCTCCGAACTTCTGGATTACTACGCCTCCCGTGCCCGGGGCGGCGAAGCGGCGCGCCAGTTGTTCTGGGTCGCCGCCATCGAACGGCTCGCTCAAGCCCTGGGGGCTTACGGCCGCCTGGGGACCGTACCCGCCACAGCCTATTTTCTTCGCTATATTCCCGCCGGTGTGGGCCAGTTGCTGGAGGCGACCAGACAGGTGGGAACCTTGCCGGTCCTGCAGGAGGTGCTCGCGACCTGGCTCGCGACCTCAAAGCCCACACCGCCTGCGACGTGAGCCCCCCTTCACCTTGAGCGATTCAGAACGTCCTTCGTCTCACTTGAGGATCTGGTTCTTCAACTCCAGATAGCGGCGCGTGTAACGGGCCCCCATCTGCGACTCACGGTGATCGAACCCGTAGGCTCGCCGTTTGACGGCAAGCACCGGAGGCGCCTGAATGCGTTTGGCAACACCCAGGCCCTGATACTGATTCCACCACCGTTCGAGGTCCGCCACAAAGGCGGCAGGATCCCGGAACAAGTCCTTCGCGGCGCCGGCGTAGCCAATCCGGCGTTCCAGCGTACCGCCCAGGTACCACTCGAGGATCTCTTCGGGGGTTGCCCGGTTCCAGTCTTCCACCCACACTCGAAACAGGCAGTCATGGTAGGGATAGATCAGGGGATCGCCCTTGCCTTCGTCCACGGCCTGGGCTGGACTCAGTTCGGCCGACGGAACGACGGAAAAAACCCCTTCAGGAATCATCTCACGCCCAAAGACCGTCGCGTTCAAATACCGCCCCACGGCATACACTTCGCCCTTCCAGAGGTCGGAAATGTTGGCCAGATAGCCCCCCAGATCGCCATAGAGCGTCGTGTACCCGACGGTCATCTCGGACTTGTTGGCGTTACAGGTGAACACGCCGCCAAAGGCGGCCGCGATGGCGGCCAACACACGGGAGGAACGATCGCGCGCCTGAACGTTTTCCATCAGCAACTCGGTCAGCGTCAGCCGTATCTCACCGGACGGACTCTGAACCGGCATCCCGTTGATCTGGGCTCGTGTCAGCCGCACACTGTCCTCGATCGGAACCTCGGCATAGCCACAACCCAGATTACGGGCCAGCGTGCGGGCCAGGCTGATGGTCGTGGACGAATTGAACCGGCTTGGCAGGTTGACGAGCAGGAGGTTCTCCGGCGGCAGAAACTGGCGATAGAGCGCGGCCACCACCGCCGAATCGATTCCGCCTGAGGCCCCCACCACAACCCGTTCGACATGGCAGAGTTTCATGAACCGCTCAGTGCCGTACCGAAGAGCGGCCACCAGGTCCCCCACATCGTCTTCACGGGTCTCGGCACGGGTCCCGAACGCCAGCGCGTCTCCCAGCGGCAGCTCAAAGTCCAGCACTCCTTCCGCAAATGCGGCAGGCCCGGCCACGCGGTTGCCGTGCCCGTCATAGATGCACGAGGCTCCATCGAAGGTGAAGACGGTTTTGCCGTTATTCTGAAGGCCCGTGTTGTTCACATAGACCAGCGGCCGGCGCAAGGTCGCTGCCGCCGCGGAAAACACACGGTTACGTTTGTGATTCTTGTTGAAGGTAAAGGGCGAGCAACTGGCGTTGACGAAGAAATCGACCCCTTTTTCGCCCAGCAGCCGCAGCGGTGCCAAAGTGTAATCCGTATCCCAGGCGTCCTCGCACAGCACGCCGCCGATTCGCCAGCGGGCGGTCTGAACCGGGCCGATCAGGCTGTCGATCTCCCGCCCGAGTTCCGCGGCAAGTTTGCGCGTATCGAAGAAATGGCGGCTGTCGTCGAACTCGCGGTAATTGGGGAGAAGGGTCTTGATGACAAAGGGATAAGGCCCTCCCCACGGCCCGAGATAACGCCCCTCCTCCGCCGTGAACAGCGCATTATACTTGCGCACGCGGCCATCCTCATTCCGCTTCTTCCAGTCCAGGCCCACGTTGCCGAACATGACCACGATGCCGCGAGCCTCCTCGCGCACAGCCTCGCCGCAAGCTTCGCACTCGCGCAGGAAAGCCGGACGCTCCCATTCGTCACCCAGAAGGTAACCCGGAATGGCCATCTCAGAAAACACGACCAGTTCCGCGCCGGCCTGACGGGCCTCACGGATGCGCGTCAGCATGCGCCCCGTGTTCTCCCACGGTCGCCCGGGCAGAACCTCCATTTGAACAAGCCTGATACGAGCAGATCCACTCATGATGCGTCCCCAATCAAGACCTTCACCATATCGCGCCGCCTTCCCGCTTGTCGAGCGGGAAGGGATTTCCGCCCGAAGCTCGGGGCCTGCCGGTCGGCCCCTTCAGCCCGCGGAGCGCCGGCGGCAAACAACCCGCTTGACATTACCCAGCCCCTCCATTAATGAGTGAGCACTTACTTATCGAACCCAAGGACGAACCGGTGTCGAGACCCATATCCATTCAGAGCGAGACCATTCTAGAGGCGGCCCGAAAGGTGTTCCTGGCCCACGGCTTCAAGGCGTCAACCGCCTTGATCGCCCATGAAGCCGGCATCTCGGAGGGGTCGTTGTTCAAGCATTTCAAGACCAAGGACGACCTGTTCCTGGCCGCCATGGATACGGAAATCAGCGGGGCCTCCTGGCAGGACCTGCTGAAACGCTCCGTAGGCCAGGGGCCCATCCGGGAGACCCTTGAAACGGCGGGACTCCAGATTCTGCAGGATCTGCAGGTGATCCTTCCGCGGATCATGATGGTCAGTTCCAGCGGTATCGTGCTCACAGGGCCCCGGCGCTGCCATGGCTCACGCGTGTCACCCGCCATCCGGAAACATCGGGCTCTGGCCGGCTACTTTCGCGCCGAAATCGCCCTGGGCAGGCTCCCCAAGGCGCATCCGGAAGTGCACGCCCAGATCTTCATTGGCTCCCTGATGCACTATGTGCTTCAGCAGAATATCTTCAGCTATCGGCCGGCCCCTCCCAAGGCCTATGTGCGCGCCGTGGTCGCCTTGATCACCGCCCAGCAGGAAACCGGGAAGCGTACATCGGCGAAGCGCAGGCCGGCGCAGGGCGCCACAACGAAGAAGGTGGAAACATGATGAGGACTCGATTCATAGCTGGGTTGACCGCGGCAGGAATGACGGCCTTTCTGGCAGGCTGCTCAACCCCGCCCACCCCGGTGGATAGCACAACGCCCTGGGAACCGCCCGCCCGCGCGGAACAGTCCGCCGATTCCTGGATAGCGACCCGCGCCCTGGAACCGGATGCCTCCATTCCGCTTGCACTGCCGGATCTGGTCGACCTGGCCCTGCGCAACAACCCGGCCAGTCGGAGGGCGTGGAGCGCCGCCCGGGAAGCCGCCGCGCAAGTCGAACAGGCGCGCGGGATCTTCATGCCCACCGTAACCGGTGTTGCCGCTGGCGCCTATCAGCACACCGACGCCCCGGACCCCTCGTATGAGCAGGACTATCTTAAGTATGGTCCCGGTTTGCAGGTGAACTATCTGATTCTCAGCTTCGGCGGAGGCCGGAAGGCCGCTGTGGAAGCAGCGCTTCAGACCGTCTATGCCGCCGACTATGCCTTCAACCGCACCATCCAGGACGTCCTGCTGGCGACGGAGACCACCTACTACAGCGTTATCAGCGCCGAAGCGGGTATCCAAGCCGCTGAGTCGTCGGCCCAGGACGCCAGGACGATCCTTGAGGCCGCGCAGACTCGCCTCAGTTCGGGCGTGGGCACCGAGCTTGAGGTTCTCCAGGCGCAGGCCAGCGCCGATCAATCGTCCTATCTTCTGGCGGGGGCCGAGGGCCAACTCAAGTTGGCACACGGTAGCCTGGCCCTCGCGTTGGGACTCCCGGCGGATACCCCCTTGCAGGTGATGCCTCCCGCCCGTGAAATACCGGACATTCCGCTGGCCACCGATCTGCGTCGAATGATCGATGAGGCGCTGGCCCGCCGGCCTGACCTTGCCGCCTTGCGATCCACGCTCGCCGCCCGCCGGGCGGCCGTCACCGCCGTCGGATCCCCGCTCTGGCCTTCGCTCTATTTCAACGGGTCGGCGAACCGTAACTATTTCGACAACGATGGCCCCAAACCCATGCAGGAACGCGATACGGCATACCTGGCCGGACTGAGCCTCCAATGGACTTTGTTTGACGGATTCCAAACCCTCAGCGCCCGGCGTGTTGCCAGGGCCCAGGTCGAACAGGTGCAGGCGCTGCTCAAACAGGCGGAACTGGCGGCGAGCGCTGAAGTGTGGTCCCGTTACCATGCTTATGAAACCGCGCTCCAAAAGTACCGGTTCAGCAACGCGTTTCTCAAGAGCGCCCTGGCCTCGCGCGATGCCGCCATGGACCGTTACAAAGGTGGGCTCAACAGCCTCCTTGACCTGCTGACCTCCGAGAGCCAACTCGCAGAGGCTCGCAGCCAATCGATCGCCGCACGCCAGGACGTCTTTACTGCCCTGGCCCATATGGCTCATGCCACCGGCCTTTTGGCCAAGCGCAGCCTCAACGACGCCTCTGATATTTTCTCCAACCCCGTCAGAAAGGAAGATGGAAAGTGAAACGAAACCTGCGTATGGCCGGCGCCTTTGTGGCGTGCGGCGCTATTTCCCTTGCCACGGGCGCCTGCGCCAAGCGGCAAGCCCCCCCCGCTCGCCCGCCTTCCACGGTGCAGACCGTGCCGGCGATCACCATGAACGTCCCCGTCGTGCTTGAGTCCTTCGGCACCACTGACGATGGAGCCAGCGTCGATATCGTGCCTCAGGTGTCCGGCATGTTGCTCAAGACCTTCTTCGAGGACGGCGCCGTGGTCACCAACGGCCAACCGTTGTTCCTGATCGATCCGAGCGACTACGCCATGCGGGTCCAACAGGCCGAGGGGCTTGTCGCGGCAAGTCGAGCCGCGATGCAGCTCAGCCGTATCACCCTCAGCCGAAACGAGCCGCTGCTCGAGAAGAAGCTGATTTCAGCCGGAGATTTCGATGCGCTGAAAACACGCGCCGACGCGGCCAACGCCGAACTCACGATGGCCGAGGCCGCCCTGCAACAGGCGCAGATGAACCTCGCCCGTTGCACCGTCACGTCCCCGCTGGCCGGTATTTGCTCCAAGCGCTTTCTGGATAACGGCAACCTGGTGACCGCTGGACTGACCAAGCTCACCAATATCAGGAGCTATGATCCCCTTCACGCCGAGTTCTCCCTGCCGGAGCAGTATGTCACCAGCTTGCGCCGTGCCCTGGCGGCAGGCCCCGTCCGAATTGAGGTCAGGCCGGGGGGCGAGACCAACGCCTATCCTGGCTCACTCGAATTCATCGACAATGCCGTGAACTCGCAGACTGGGACCATTCTTCTTCGAGGACGGGTCCCGAATGCCGACCTGAAGCTGTGGGCGCGGCAGTTCGTTTCTGTAACCGTTTATGCCAGCCAGATCATGGACGCCATAATGGTGCCGGAAGGCGCCATCCAGTATGGCAAACGGGGGACGTATCTCTTCACGGTATCCGGGCAAAGCCAGGCCCAGCTCCGTCCCGTCAAAACAGGGGTGCGATTCAACAACCTGATCCAGATTGTCGAAGGCGTTGCCCCGCAAGACCGTGTCGTGGTGTTGGGCCAGTTGATGCTATTTCCTGAGGCCCCGGTCAAGGAAGCGGCCCCCGTTGGCGGCGCGCCGGGCGCAACCAATGGTCCAAGCGGAAAGTAATGGGCGGACAGCCTTAGAACAGGGAGACAGCCGTGATCTTCTCAGAAACATTTATCCGACGTCCGATCATGACCACACTCGTGACCATTGTGGTCTCGGTGTTCGGCGTATGGTCGTATTTTCGCCTGCCGGTCAACAGTCTGCCGACCGTGGACTACCCCGTCATTCAGGTCACTGTAAGCTACCCCGGGGCCAGCCCGGCCAGCATGGCCAGCACCGTGGCGCTTCCCCTGGAAAATGAGTTCACGCAGATCAGCGGCTTGCAGTCCATGCTTTCCGATAATAAATCCGGCGTGAGCACCATCAGTCTGACGTTCTCGCTGAATCGCAATGTGGACCTGGTGGCCCCGGATGTGCAGGCGGCGATAACCCGGGCGCAGAGGAATCTGCCCAAGGACTTACCGAACCCGCCCACTTATCAGAAGTTCAACCCGTCCGATGCCCCCATCTATTACGTGATGCTGTATTCGGATACCGTGTCGCACGGAGACCTGTATGACTACGCGGACCATATTGTGGCGCGCAAGTTGAGCATGGTGGAGGGCGTGTCCAAGGTTCAGGTCTTCGGGGCCCAACGGGCTGTCCGGATCCAGTTCAGCCCCGAGAAGCTGGCGGCGCACCAGATCGGCGTTGATGAACTGGCGCAGGCCCTCCAGGCCGGGTCCGTCAATATCCCCGGCGGCAGTCTGAATGGCGCCATGCGTACGTTCACCATTGAACCGCAGGGACAACTGAAGACCGCAGCCGAATACGGCGAGCTCATTATCGCCTACCGGAACAGCGCCCCGGTGCGACTGAAGGATATTGCCCAGTGCATCGATAGCGTCATCAATGATCTTGTGGACATCCGGATGAGCATCGGTGGCCAACCGGACCATGACAAGTGCGTCGTGATGCCCATTTCCCGCGTGAGCGGGGCCAATACCGTCGCCGTGGCGGACAAGATTGCCAGGGCGCTGGAAGAGGCTCAGGCTGAGATGCCGGGCTCGATCAAGGTGCAGACGCTATTCAACGGAGCCACGCCCATCCATGACTCTCTGAAAGATGTGCAGGTGACGGTTCTGATTGCCCTGGGGCTCGTGGTCGTGGTGATCTTCCTCTTCCTGGGGCGCATACGTGAGACCCTCATTCCCTCCATTGTCTTGCCTGTCTCGGTGCTGGGAACCCTGATCGTCATGTTGATGTCATCGTTCAACCTGGACACCCTCTCGCTGATGAGCATTGTTTTGGCAATCTCCTTCCTGGTGGATGATGCCATTGTGGTACTGGAGAACACGGTTCGTCATCTGGAGGCCGGCATGAAGCCCATTCCCGCCGCCATCCGCAGTATGAAGGAGATTTCCTTCACGGTCATCTCCACCAGTGTCGCGCTGATCATTGTCTTTACGCCTCTGGTGTTCATGAGCGGGGCGGTTGGCCGCAACCTCCGGGAGTTTGCGCTGACCGTTATCTACGCCATCGTGATCTCCACGGTGGTGGCGCTGACCCTCACGCCTATGATGTGCGCGCGGGTCATCCGCCATCACAGCGAACCCAACCGATTCCAGCGTTGGATCACGGCCTCCATCGGTGCCATGATTCGTCAGTACGGCCACGCGCTCCGCTGGCAGTTGCGCCATAAGTGGGTGGCCTTGGTGATCTGGGTGGCCTGCATTCTCGGGTCCGCGACGTTCTACATCCTGCTGCCCAAATCCTTTCTGCCTCCCGGCGATAGCGGTTTCATCCGCGGGGCGATGATCATGCCGCAAGGCGCATCGAGCGAACAGATGAAGGACTATCAGTCCAAGGTTCTGGGCATCCTGCGTCAGAATCCGTACGTCACCCAGGTCGGAGCGGTGAGCGGCATCCAGCCGGGCGCCGACCAGAGCATGGGCTTTGTGTTCATCCGACTGAAGCCCCCGGCCAGCCGGCCCCCGATCGACACGATGGTTCAAATGTTCACCGCCCAGTTGTCAGTTTTGCCGGATGGCTTCTGCTTCCTGCAGCCCTCCCCTGTCCTCAAAATCAGCTCCGGCGCCGAATCCACCGCTTCCGGTTCCCAGTACGCCTATCTGCTGATGGGACTCGACCGCGACAAGGTCTACGATGCGGCCGGGCGACTTGAGCGCGAAATGCGGGGGATCCCCGGGGTCATCGGCGTCCAGACCAGCGTGAAACTCAACATGCCCCGCCTCAACCTGGCGATCGATCGCAACCGGGCGTCGTCGCTTGGAATCAGTGCCACCACGATCGAACAGGCGCTGGCGCTTTCGTACGCGGGCGGTTATGTAACCCAGTTCACCACCGATCAGGATCAGTACCAGGTGATCGCCGAGGTGGAGAAGCGGCTGCAGCGGCGTCCGGAGGACCTGGGCTCGCTTTACCTGCGATCCCCCTTGACGGGCTCGCTCGTGCCGCTCCAATCCGTCACCTCATGGACGGAGGATGCCGGCCCCCAGAGTGTGCCGCACGCTCAGCAGCAGGATGCGGCCACCTTATCCTTCAGCCTGGCGCCCGATATGCCGATCGGTGACGCCACGAAAAGGATTGAGGAGAAGGCGGCCGCTGTTCTGCCGGCCGGGGTCATTGGCTCCTTCATCGGGGATGCCTTGGAGTTCAAGAAGTCCATTGCCAGCCTTGCCGTTCTCCTTCTCGTAGCCATCTTTCTCAAATACATCGTCCTCGGGATTCTCTATGAAAGCTATATTCATCCTTTCACGATTCTGACCACGTTGCCGGTTGCCGTTTTCGGCGGGTTACTCACGTTGCTCATGTTCGGCAGTGAGCTCTCGCTCTACGCGTATATCGGCCTCTTTGTGCTTATCGGTTTGATCACCAAGAACGGCATTCTGATGGTTGACTTTGCGCTTCAGCGCAAGGCGGAGGGAATGAACAGCCACGACGCGATCTATGACGCCTGTCTCGTTCGTTTCCGTCCAATCCTGATGACAGGCCTGTGCGCGATTCTTGGCGCCATGCCCATCGCTCTCGGCTATGGAGCGGATGCCTCCAGTCGTATCCCGCTGGGACTGGTCGTCGTGGGCGGCATGGTTTTTGCCCAACTCGTCACCCTCTTCGTGACCCCGGGCATCTACCTTTACATGGAGAAGATCCAAGAACGATTCTTTAAGCAGCGGACGGATCTTGAATAGCGCCTCATCAGTTTTTGCGTGACCCTCTCCTGCGCTTTTGCCATGCTCCGCCTTGCTGTACTGAGCCTGCTCCAACCTCGTACTGCAAGGGCTTGCACGTTGATCACGCCTCAAAGGATGAATCATGGCTGAACGTCGACTGATGAGTGGGAATGAAGCGGTGGCCTTGGGTGCCCTGGATGCCGGCTGCGCGCGTGGCACGGGTTACCCCGGGACTCCATCCACCGAGATCCTCGAGAACTATGACACCATTGGCGGACAAGCCGAATGGGCTCCCAACGAGAAAGTCGCCGCCGAGGTGGCGCTGGGCGTGGCGTTCGCGGGAGCAAGAGCGCTCGTGACGATGAAGCATGTCGGGCTCAATGTCGCCGCCGATGTGCTTTTTACAGCGGCCTACAGTGGCGTTTCGGGCGCGCTCGTGTTTGCAGTGGCGGATGACCCCGGTCTGGCCTCGAGCCAGAATGAGCAGGACACCCGTCGTCTCGGCATCGCCGCCGGGGTTCCGGTGATCGAACCCGCCGATGCTCAGGAAGCCTATGATTTTACCCGTCTCGCTTTTACCCTTTCAGCCCGCTGGAAGATACCGGTCATCCTCCGGCTGACTACGCGTGTCTGCCATACCACGGCCATCGTGACGCCTTCTGATAACCGGGACACCCCGCCTCCGGCCCGGTTCGTACGGGACATTCCGGGGCGCGTCATGGTCCCCGGCCATGCTCGCATCAAACATCGCGAGTTAAGGGCCAAGCTAAACGAGATCAGGGAATGGAGTGAGTGCGAAGGCCCCAACAAGGTTATTCCCGGTTCCTCCACCGGCATAGTGTCCGCCGGAGTGGCATACCTTCACGCCCGGGAAGCGGCTCCGGAGGCGTCATTCCTGAAGCTGGGGATGACCCACCCTCTCCCCACGCGCCTGATCCTGTCGTTCCTGAAGGACAAAACGGCCCGCTTCGCCATCGAGGAGAACGACCCTTACCTCGTGGAACAGATCCGTGCCGCAGGCGGCGATGTCTCATGGAATCCCGAACCCTACCGGATGGGCGAACTCACCGTCGATCGCGTCCGGCGCATTCTAGCCCGCGATCTAACCCCCGAATCCCCGGCCCCCAGAGGCAAACCCCCGCGACTGTGCACGGGGTGCCCCCACGGGTACGTCTTCGAGATCTTCAAGAAGCATGATGCCATTGTGGCCGGCGACATCGGGTGCTACACCCTGGCGGCCCTGCCGCCTCTCAGCGCCATGGATTCGCAGATCTGCATGGGGGCGAGTATCGGCATCGGGCTGGGGTTGCGTCATGTTCTCCCCGCCACAGAGGCGCGCCGGGTCGTTAGCGTCATCGGCGACAGCACCTTTATGCATAGCGGGCTTACAGGCATTGCCGAGATGGTCTACAATCCCCCGCCCACCGGCCATGTCGTGGTTGTACTGGACAACCTCACCACGGCCATGACCGGGCAACAGGAGCACCCCGCCACAGGACGACGACTTAACCACGTGCCGACCACGCGGATCCTCATTGAGGATGTGGCCAAAGCGCTTGGGGTTCCGAATGTGTTCGTCTTTGACCCGATTCGACAGGCGGCCGAATTCGAGGCCGCCCTTCTGGCCGCCCTTGAAAGCGGCGGGTTGACGGTCCTGGTGGCGCGTCAGCCGTGCCTGCTGGCCGCCGGCAGAATACGCGCTTACGAGCAGGTTCCTTGCTCGGGAGGTAAGAAGTGAGTATATCCCCCACCCGCAATATCCGGATCGCCGGCCTCGGCGGAATGGGTATCCTCAAGTGCTCCCAGATCCTGGCGGAGGTGCTCTTCCAGTCGGGATACGATCTGAAGAAAGCCGAGGTTCACGGCATGAGCCAACGCGGGGGTTCCGTCGCCAGCGACATCCGCTTCGGGGCCGAAGTCCTCAGCCCCATGATCCCGGATGGAGAAGTCGATTACCTGCTCGTTCTGGCTGAAGAAGAGATTGCGCTCTATCGAACCTCGCTCCGGCCTGGAGGCCTGCTCATCAGTCCCGCCCTTCTTGAGAATACGCCACTGCCCAACAAGAAGAGTCTCAACATCGCCATGCTTGGAGTGCTAAGCCGCCGTCTCACGATTCCCTCGGACGTGTGGCTCACGAATCTCCGCCTGGCTTTCCCTGAGAAACTTCAGGCCACCAACCTGGAGGCTTTCAACACTGGATTCAACGCCGTCACGTGAGGAGCCCAACATGAACAGCACCATCCCGATCCACCCCGACAGCTACGCCGATTTCTTGACCCGGGAAGAACTCGACAAGATACAGCTGCACCGGCTCCAATCGGTCGTCCGGTTGTCCTACGAGCGGGTTGAACTCACCCGCCGGCGCATGAATGCCCTCCAACTCAAGCCGGAGGATATACGATCCCTGATGGACGTCTCCCGACTGCCCTTCATGGAGAAATCCGATCTGCGCGACACCTATCCCTACGGCCTGTTTGCATGCCCGATGCGCGATGTCGTCCGGCTTCATGCCTCCAGCGGTACCACCGGAAAACCCATCGTGGTAGGCTATACTCGGGAGGACATGAAGGTCTGGACCAGCGTGATGGTCCGGACGCTTTCTGCGGCGGGCGTCCACCAGGGTGATATCGTCCAGAATTGTTTCGGCTACGGTCTATTCACCGGCGGCTTGGGCGCGCACTATGGAGCCGAAGCACTGGGCGCGACCGTCATCCCCATCTCCGGCGGCAATACGGAGCGCCAGTTAATGGTGATGCAGGATTTTGGGGTGACGTGTCTCTTCTCGACTCCCAGCTATTTTCTCCACCTGATCGAAGCGGTTGAAGCGAACGGTCGGGGATTCAAGGATCTTAGTCTCCGTGTGGGTGTCTTTGGTGCCGAGCCCTGGACGGAAGGCATGCGCAGCCGGATCGAGCAGCGTGCGGGCATCAAAGCGTTCGATATCTACGGTCTGTCCGAAATCATCGGTCCCGGAGTGGCCACGGAGTGCTCCTGCCAGTCCGGCCTTCACGTTTTCGAGGATCACTTTCTGATGGAGATCGTGGATCCCTCGACCGGCCGGATTCTGCCGGATGGCGAAGAAGGCGAACTGGTGCTCACCACCCTGAGCAAACAAGCCATTCCCATGATCCGTTACCGCACGCATGATATGACTGCCATTATTCCGGAACCCTGCGCCTGCGGGCGCACCCTCCGGCGGATGCGGAGGATCAGCCACCGCAGCGACGACATGATCATCATCCGGGGGGTGAATGTCTTTCCCTCCCAGATTGAAGCCGCCCTGCTCAAGGTGGAGCAGACCCTGCCCCATTACCAGATCATCCTTTCGCGCAAAGAAGGATTGGACCAACTCGAGGTTCAGGTTGAGGTCACTGAGGACATGTTCCGCGACCGCGTCAGTGCCTTGGAGCAGTTGCAGAAGAAACTCGCCAGTGCCGTTGAACATGTGCTCGGATTGCGCGTCAACGTACGCCTGGTGGAGCCGCAGACCATTGCGCGAAGCCAGGGCAAGGCAAAGCGTGTTATCGATCAACGCCAGGAGGGTGTCGCACCATGAAACTGAAGCAATTGTCGATCTTTCTTGAAAACAAACCCGGTCGCCTCAGCCATCCCTGCCGAATCCTGGCGGACGCGGATGTCAATCTGCTCACGCTGTGTCTTGCGGACACCGAGCAGTTTGGAATCCTGCGGCTCATCGTGGAGGATTGGCAGACGGCGCGCGATGCGCTGGAAAAGGCCGGATGTGTCGTCAATGTAACGGAGGTGCTGGCCATTGAGATTCCCGACAGGCCGGGCGGATTGGTTGGCGTACTCTCGATCCTCGAACCCAATCAGCTTAACATCGAATATATGTACGCCTTCACCCTCAAATCGGCGAAGAATGCCGTGATGATCGTGCGCTTCGAAGACCCGGACCGGGCGATGGCCTTGCTGACGGCCAACGGCGTCAGCGTGCTTAAGTCCGGCACGTTCTACGATCTGGCCTGATCGCGGGGTGCTCTCCAAAGCCGGCGCAAGGCGGGGTGGCGGAGCCCGGCGGGTGCAGCCGTCAATCCAGGGTGATGCCGTAGGCGGCCGGATTGAAGTCGGCCAGATCCCTCAGAACCTCATTTGCGGCGCTGACATCCTGCGAGGAATGGCCGTGACGTTGCAGGGCGATGCAACACATGCCCGCCGCCCTGGCCGCGCGAACCCCCGCCGCTGAATCCTCAAACACCAGACATTCGTCCGGCTCAACCGAGAACCGCTGAGCCGCCAGAAGAAAGCAGAGGGGATCAGGTTTTCCCCGCGGATAGTCCTCGCTACCCAGATAGAACTGGACCCGCTCGCCGATCCCCATCATCCTGATGGCCTCTGCCACCTGCCGTCGCGTGGATCCGGAGACAATGGAGACCGGGTGGCGCTGCCCCAACCGCACCAACAAGCTGATGGAGCTGGCAATACGGATATCCTGGGTTCCCCGCAGGATCCCATAGTGCATGAGACTCTCGCGTTCGATCGTCTCGTCATCCTTGGGAAGCGCAGGGTAATCCGCATGCAGGCGGCCCACAATATCACTCCACGCTTTTCCGAACACCAGTTCACAGGCGTAAGGTTCGGAAATCGCCATCCCGCGGGCCTCAACCACACGTCGTATGGATTGACACCAAAGCACTTCAGAGTCGATCAGCGT
>CAYOIT010000008.1:47180-52648 GCA_964404035.1 uncultured Verrucomicrobiota bacterium
TCCCGTTAAATGACATTGCGTGTGGGGACCCGATTTTGGAATGATGACCCGCATGAACACACCGTTCTATATTGCCGATATTGCAGGACTGAGGGAGAAACTGCTACGCGCCGAACGCGACGACGCATTGATGGGCCGGGTGTGGGCGGCGATGCGGCACCGAACCCGTGCGGCCCCTGGGTCCTTCCCCTGGTTCACTCCCTTTGTTGCCCTCGTTACAGGGGAACCGCGCGACCTTGAAGCCGCCCGCCAGGCCATCCGCGGCTATGTCGCCACCTTTCCCCTGCTCCCCTACACCATGGGGCTGCAGTTTCACTTCTGGTGTTTCGCCTTCCCCCACGCGCGCTGGACGCTTTACTTCCAATGGCTTGAGGCCCTGGGGGCCTGGGAGCCGGACGAAGCGCGCCACCTGCGGGAGGAACTCATCCGCTTCCAGTTCGTCAACTTCTTCTACGGCATGAGGACCAAGCCCGAGCCGGAATGCGTCGATAACCAGACCATGTCCCTGTGCTTCAGCAATGCGCTCATCGGAGAACTCTACGGGCGCGGTTCAAACCCGTCGCACCTGGCGCGCCGTATGCGCGAAGATGGCGTTCGCCGTCTGCCCGGCATGCTCGGCGGGATGCCGCCCGGTGGTTACTCCGGCGAGGGCAGCACCTACATGGATCACGTGGTCGGGCCCTGCGTGCCCCTGCTGGTCGAGTTTCTGGAACGTGCCGAAGGGGGCGACTGGTTCAGTCGGGTGCTGCCGCCCACCGGCGGGTCGGCGGCCGCCATCGTCCGTATGATCGCGCGGGAATGGACCCCGAGCGGACTGACACTTCCCTGGGACCATTACGGTTATTCGCTTCCCGTGCGCTCCTGCATTGCCTACGGGGCGTACAAGACGGGCGAAGCGTTCTATCATGAACTGCTCGAACAGCACGCCGATTGGGGACACGACGTCCAAATCGGTTGGGGCTACGACGACCTCGTCTGGTCGCTCGTCTGGTGGCCAGCCGTCCGTCCCGCCGGAAAGTCCGTGGCCTTCCCGTCCTGGGCCGCCCCCGATGTCGGCGCCGCCCTGGTATCGAACGACCGTCAGCTCTACTTGATGCAGATGTGGGACCCCACCACCCCGGGCTACCCAACCCGCGCCCACGTTAACCCCAACGCCCTTACCCTCTGTGCCTTCGGCAGTCCGCTCACCACCGATGGCGTTCCGGGAAAAGAATGCACGGTCTTCAACTTTGATGACACCTGGAAAGAACTCGCCGGCGCTGACTTCACCTCGCGGCGGTCAAACTTCGGGCCCGGTTGCGGCGGCGCCCATGGCATCCTGCTGGTCGACGGATGGGAAGGCATGCGCGCCGAACACGAGTACGAACAGGCACGCCTGATAGACTTCGATGAAAGCGCCAAATCGGTGACGGCCGATGTAACCCCGCTTTACCGCGAACGCTGGCCCGATGCCCGTACCGTACGACGCCACTCACGCCTGTGTGAAGAGCGGTTCTGGCTGGTCGAGGACCTGGCCGCTTTTGAACGCGATCACCGTTTCACGGCACGCTGGTATTTCCGGCCCCGCCTGCTGGCATCGCAAACCGGCCTGACGCTCGAGACCGCCGAGGGCGTTCGCTTGCGCTGGCTCCCGTTGGTAGGGCCAGACCAGAAGACCGTGCGCACGATTGCCAGCTATCCTGATCGCCTGGATGGCGAATCGCTGGTGGCCGACTTCGAGCAGTCCGGCCGCATGGCCCGCTGGCTCTGGTTGGGTTGGCCCGATACAACGCGCTCCGTGACGCAAGAGGTGGCTGACGATTGGCAGGTTGCCGCCGATCCCCAGGCGGCTTTCGACGCCGAGTCGGCGGCCCGCGCGCTAAACGCCTCCCCCCTGCGCCTGCCGCTGACCCTGCCTCCGTTCATGCTCGCCGAATTGCCGGTGGTCGGGCGCTGGTGGTACCGGCGAACCATCCGCCGGCCGGTCTCCGGCGCGGCCTGGCTGCGCCTGCCGCGCGGGATGATTGAGCCCCGTCTGTGGTTCGACGGCCACGAAGTTGACCTGGCGCCGCACCGGCTCCGCATGGAACTGATGGCGCCCCAGGTGGAAGTGCCTGCCGCACGAAATGGGGCCGACATTGAAGTCCTGCTGCGCGTGGACTGCGGCGTGAGCCAGTATGGCGCAACCGGCCGCGGCGGAAATGGATTCAGCGGGCGGCCGGCGGTTCTGGCAACGGATGAAGGCGCGCCACTGCAGCATGCCGAGTATCGGGATGGCGTAGTCACGGTTCGCACGGGACAACACGAATGGCACGTCCCACACGGCTTAATGGAGGATCCTTCGTGAACGATTCATATCACGGCATGGAACGGTGTCTGGATCTGGCCACTCCTCTGGCAGCGGTGATCGTCGCCCTGGACAACCCGGACTGGCAGGTCCGCCTGGCGGCCATCGTCGCGTTGGGTGACCGGCGCGACCCGTCGTCCTTGGGCTCTCTCGTCGCCCTTCTCGCCCATGAGAACAAGGAGCCACTGTACTCGCAGCAGGCAGACCTTGGCGGCATCCCCGCTGGCAGTCCGCACGGGCATACGCCGCGGTTTCCGGAGGGAACTCCCGAGGCCACGCAAACCGCATGGGCACGGCGCGGACGTTTGAAACAAGCCGCGTGTCTTGCGCTCGGGCAGATCGGCGTAGCCGATCGATCGGCGCTCGAGCTTCTTCACCGCTACGCGATTGACCAGGCGGAGGACTATGCCGTGCGGGCGGCCGCCAACAAGGCTCTGGGACAGTTACGGCACCCCTCAAGCCGACCCGTGCTTGAAGGCGCCATCGCCGACCCCGAATGGTGCACGCGAACCGAAGCGGTCAAGGCCTTGGAGCACCTTACAGCCTGAGCCATGGCCGCCGTGCGCCCCAGGGAACCATGAAGGGGGCGGTAGTGCTGCTAGAGCCACAATGGCATCGGCCCCGGAGACGTCCTGCTCAGCCTGCCGGAATCAAGCAAGCTCTGCAATTCGGCCAGCAACCGATCCTTGTCCTTCGGAAATCGTGCTTCAAGGGGAACCACGTTTGAGCTGTGGTTGGCCCGGAAGACCGTGCTCGTCAGCTCCAGGTGGGCCGTGAGATCCCGCATTTCGCGAACAACGTCCCATTCCGTCAACTGGCAGAATCTTCCATGGGCCACTTCATCGTGCAACTCGGTGCCAGGAATCGGAATCACCCGTAACGCCGAAAGAAGTCTTGGCTGCATCCGGTTGAGGGCTGTCGCCGTATGCGCGATGTGCCGATGGCTCTTCTCGATTCCACCCAGTCCCAGCAGAACCATCACCGACATCCGCAGTCCGGCAGCCTGAGCCTCGATCCCGGCACTGACCATCTGCGAAGCCGTCTCCCCCTTATGGCATCGCCCCAGAATCTCGTCATCGCCGCTCTCCAGCCCCATGTAAAGCGTATGCATTTTCAGGGACCGCAACGCACCGAGCTCCGCTCTGGACTTGGCCGCGATGGAGCGGCCATTGGCATAGAGACTCACCCTGGTCAGGCTCGGAAATGCCTCATTGAGCAGAAGCAGAATTGTCTGCAGTTCGGCGAACGGGCGCCCCATCACATCGGCATCAGCGAGGAAGGCACGTTGCGCCCCGGCATTCCGGCGCGATTCCGACTTGATCAGTGCGCGGACGTCATCGACCGGTAGCCTTCGGCTCTTCACTCCCCGATACATCCCGCAAAACAGGCAACGGTTATGGGGACATCCCTGATCAATCTGAAGAATGAGACTGTCGGCTTCGGCTGGAGGACGGAAAAGAGGGTTGTTCACCGCGACACTGTAGCAGAGGGTGGCAGGCGCTTTCAGCACCAATATTGGCGGGATCCTTGCCTATCGGATCCCGGACCAGGGCGCCCGAGCAAAGGTTTCGGTTGCGGGCGAAGCCTGTGTGGTCTAAAAAGCGTGGATCCTGACAACCGGAAAAGACACTGAATAGGACGCCGTGACCATGAAACCCATCCGTCTTCTGACCATAGGAAACAGCTTCGCCGAAAATGCTCTCACCTATCTGGAGGCCTTGGCAAGCAGCACAGACAGCGTTCGATTCGAGGTTGGACGCGCCAACCTGGGCGGTTGCTCGCTGGAGAAACACTGGAACCTGGCCGTTTACACGAGCAAACACCCTGAGTACAAAACCTACCGATTGGGAACGTCGCAGGACGGCCAGCCGTGTGAGGCCACGCTTCAGGCGGCCTTGAGCGCCGCACCCTGGGACTATGTGACGCTGCAGCAAGTCAGCCACAAGAGCTGGTGCCGCGAAACGTTTCAGCCGCACCTTGGGTTACTGCACGACCTCGTCTCCCAACGGGCCCCCCAGGCCAGGGTGCTCTTGCACCAGACCTGGGCCTACCGCTCAGATACGCCGTTCCTGCCGCAGAACAGCCTGACGCAGGAACTTATGTTTGAACGTATTCGTGCCGCCTATGCGTTCTACGCTTCGGAGTTCGGCTGTCGCGTGCTGCCTTCCGGCGAGGCCGTGCAGGAGGCGCGCCGCGCGCCGGGCCGCACGTTCGTCTGGCCCGAGCTCGACTTCGACTACCAGAACGCCGAAGCCCCCGCGCTGCCACGGCAGGAGCACTCCCTGGCTGTCGGCTGGCACTGGGCCATCAACGGCAGTGCCGAAGGCATCCCTGAAATGCGCGTGGACACCAACCACCTTAACAGCCGCGGCTGCTATCTGACAGGCTGTGTCTGGTTTGAATGTCTCACAGGGTTGGACGTTCGAGCGGTGACGTTCCGGCCTGCGGATATCGATGAGGACACCGCGCTCTTCCTGCGCACCACAGCCCATGAGGTGAGCCGCCGCTACGGCCCGCTGCCAGGCATCAGTCCTACATGACTAAGGCCGCAGTGCCTGCCGAAGGGTAGGCACCGCCCTCTCCAACCTGTTGCCCTCTATTCGAAGACCAACTCGCCCCACAGCGCCGGCTGCATCTTCAGTTCCTCAACCTCGTCCGCAACGATTCCCGTAGCCTGATTGCTCCAGTAGACCCTGAGGTTCGTGTCTTTCCCTTCCGGATCACCGAAGGTCACACCGAAGTCGCCTCGCAGTTTGAGGCCGGGTTTGAGGCTTACCCCCAGTTCCTTCAGCGGAATGGCCGCTTCGATAACATAGGCTTTGCCTACGCTGATCTTTGTTTGGATCCTGACCCCCTCAAGAAGCCTCACGAATTCCATGGTGTAGCCACTCTTCCAGACTCCTGAGTAGAAGGTCCTGGGGGCCTTCTCGTCGGAGACCTTGCGATAGAGGACAGCCACATTCTTGCCCCCGAGTTGCCCGAAGGACAGGCGCAGGTCGCCTTTGGTAGCCTCCTTGCGTTTCTTGTCGGCTGCGGGGTCGACTCCCAGTTGGAAGTCAACGGTGTCGCCGCAGGCGTAGAGGTTCTCGAAACTGGTAGCTCCGTTGAGCCACGGGGTTGCATCGGCCACCCAGCAGGCTAG
>CAYOIT010000009.1:0-3178 GCA_964404035.1 uncultured Verrucomicrobiota bacterium
TGCAGGCAGGAGGCTGTCAGGGCCGTGCGGCGCTCGTTGCGCTCTTTCTGCCGCACCTCCAACTCGTCGCACCGCTTCATCAACTCGTCCACCTTCGCCACAATGCGCTTTTGCTCGGCTAGAGGGGGGAGCGTAATGAGCATGTGTTCTAACTTACCCTTGGTTATGTGCCGCAGACCGACGGCCCCATGAGCACGTGCTATCATCTCATCCAGTTGGGCATTGACCGCCAGGCGTAGATACTGGTCAAGAAAGCCCCCGTAGAGCTCGCATCTGAATATGTGCTGGTTCAGCACTGCGAGTTCACCTTGCCAGATGAAGGCCCCAAAAGATGTTCCCGGGGTGCCAGACCAAGAAATCAGGAATTCACCATTTCGGATGTAGAACTTCTCAGGCACTTCGAAATCACAGTAGTTGAACGAGGCACCTGGATTGTTCAGGTTCTGAATACGCACAATAGGGGTTCCGGACGAACTCCACTCTGTCGGCTTAAATGCCTTTCCATTAACCATATTGATGGCGCTGCCAATCCGGACCCATGCCCAACAAGGGGGAATTGCGTAAGGCGCCTCTTTGTCTCCAACCGGCGGAAGATGGTCCGAATCCCGAACACAGCCATCGTTGACCAACCTCATTCTTGCGGCATACATCTTCGCGACCAGAGTGCCCGCCGGCTCATCCCCCGGATCCTGCTCCACCAGTTTCCCTCTGACCGCCAACTGGAGGATGAGTTCGCGCAGTCTGGGGACGCCGCCCGGGGCTTCGGCGAGCAGATCGAAGTTGTCGAGGATCATTCGGGTATTCATGGGATGCACGAGGTGGAGCCTATCCGGAACGCTAGACGGAGACACGATGGGGCGAAGAGACTGGCTTGTCTCCTTTTCCTCGTTGAACTGCTCCAGAGAAGGGTGGCGCGCATTTTGGCCACGGGTACTCGCATGGGCGAAATGCGCGCCACATTTGATTCTCCGTGTTCGCCGGAGCCTTGGCGCAGGCAGATTCTCCGTGCCTCCGTGTCTCCGTGGTGAATCTTGAACATCATGGCTCCGCTCTCTCCAATGCCTCGGCCAGGGCGTTCTTCAGCGCCTCGCGAGCGGTGGCCACCTCGCCCAGCAGCGTCTTGTAGCTGGCGAGCAGTTCATCAGGATCGCCGTGCGACGCCACCTCGGCGTTCGGGTTCTTGATGTCGAGGTTGAACCCGTTTTCCCTGATCTTCTCCACGGGAACCCGCCAGGCGCACTCGCTCTCCTTGCGCTTCTTCCACCACTTTTTCTCGGGCTCGAATTCCTCGATGCGGATGGGTTTGGTCTTGTTGTAGGACTTGACGCCCGCCGGGTACGGGTGCTCGTAGTACCAGACCTCCCGGGTCTTCTCGCCCTTGGTGAAGAAGAGCAGGTTGGTCTTGATCCCGGTGTACGGAGCGAACACGCCGTTGGGTAGCCGCACAATGGTATGGAGATTGCACTCCTCCAGCAGCCGCTCCTTGATCCGGGTTTTGACGCCCTCCCCGAACAGCGTGCCGTCGGGCAGGACAATGGCCCCGCGCCCGCCGTCCCTGAGCAGGTGCATGATAAGCAGCAGGAACAGGTCAGCCGTCTCCCGCGTGCGGAAGGACGCGGGGAAATTCTGCTCGATGCCGTCCTCCTCCATGCCGCCGAACGGAGGATTGGTAATGATGACGTCCACCCGGTCCTTCGGGCCGTAGTCGCGCAGCGGGCGGGACAGTGTGTTGTCGTGCCGGATCCGGCTGGGCACCTCGATACCGTGCAGGAGCATGTTGGTGACGCACAGCAGGTGCGGCATGGGTTTCTTTTCCACGCCGTGGATGGCCTGCTGGAGCGCCGCCTCATCCTCCACGCTCTTCACGTACTTGCCCCGGATATGCTCGATCGCGCAGGTCAAGAACCCGCCGGTGCCGCAGGCGGGATCGAGGATGGACTCGCCGAGACGGGGCGCGGTCATCTGCACCATGAACTCGGTGACGGCGCGGGGCGTGTAGTACTCGCCCGCGTTGCCGGCGCCCTGCAGGTCGCGCAGGATTTGCTCGTAGATATCCCCGAACAGGTGCCGGTCGGTGGCGGAGTTGAAGTTGATTTCGTTGATCTTGTTGATGACCTGGCGCAGGAGGGTGCCGGACTTCATGTAATTGTAGGCATCCTCAAACACCTCGCGCACCACATGGCCGCGCGGATCCCTGCCGGCGGCGGGCAGGTTCTTGAGGGTCTTGAACAGGTCGTTGTTGATGAAGTCGAGCAGTTCGTCGCCCGTGATGCCCTCGGGGTCGGCGGCCCAGTGGCGCCAGCGGAGTTTGGGAGGCATGGGGGAGCGGTAGGCATCGCCGGTCAGCTCGTATTCCTGTTCCTTGTCGTCGAAGATCTTGAGAAACATCATCCAGCCGAGTTGGCTGATGCGCTGCGCATCGCCATCGACGCCGGCATCTTTGCGCATGATGTCCTGGATGGTCTTGATCGTGGCGGATAGTGACATAGCAACTTTCTCCGGAACATACCTCTTTTGCGTGTCTCTTCCTCAGTACGGCGGGCACTACGCTGCCCGCCGCTGCCGGGCGACGTAGCGCCCGGCCTACTTGGGTTGCGGGCGAGCACCCGGCTTGGGCAATTCCTAAGCGGATCTGTAGATTTCCTGTTCCAATTCCTTCACTGCCGCCAGGTACTGCCGCTTGCCGCCGAAGGCCTGAATTAGTTCGACTGGCGTCCCGAGGCGGCTGATGGGCTGCACTTTCAGCACTGCGGTATTCTCCAGGTTCCCCACCCCTTCGTCGGCATACTTCTCCAGCAAGGCGTCCAGCACGGCCCGGCCCCGCTCGCCATGCTTGGCGAAATAGTGCCGCTTTCGAACGTTCTCAGCCCGTTCGCGGCGGGTCAGCGGGGGCTGGCCGAAGGCGACGTGGCAGATCAGGTCAAAGGGATCCAGATCCCGGCCGACTTCCTCTGCCAGCGGTTCGAACAGGATGCCTCGCTCAGCCAGTTCGTCGATCACAACCTGTTTCTGTTCGGCCGTAGACCAGAACGTCAGGAACTGGTCGAGCGACGCAAACTCCCCGCACACCGTCCTGCGCGTGAAATCCTTGAGCGATTCGGTGATCAGTTTGCCGCCAGGGCCGTAATACTGGACCCGTTCCTTCACCACCGTGACCGGCACATCGCCCACCACGTAT
>CAYOIT010000009.1:3278-38990 GCA_964404035.1 uncultured Verrucomicrobiota bacterium
GTAATACTGGACCCGTTCCTTCACCACCGTGACCGGCACATCGCCCACCACGTATCTGGCTCGGGGCTCAGACGGCTCGCGGGGACGCTCGCCCTCCAGGGGATCTGCAGGCGGCACGGGCGATTCGCCGGGGCCGGGCTCATACACTTGCACGGGATCGCCGTCGAAATCGGGGTCGGCGAACAACTCGGTGGCCTTCTTGAAATCCATGATGGTAAAGTAGAACTTCTGGTAATCCTCGTTGATCCGGGTGCCGCGCCCGATGATCTGCTTGAATTTCGCGAGGGATTCGATGCGTTTATCCAGCACGATCAGCTTGCAGGTCTGGGCATCCACGCCGGTGGAGAGCAGTTCCGAGGTGGTGACGATGACCGGGTAACGTTGGTCCGGCATGATGAAATTGTCGAGTTCCGCCTTGCCCTCGGGGTTGTCGCCGGTGATCCGCATGACGTACTTGTCGTTCTGGGCGGCCAGATCGGCGTTTTCGTTCACCAGGGCCTCCCGCATCCGTTCGGCGTGGTCGATATCCTCGCAGAAGACAATGGTCTTGGAAAACCGGTCGGTGGCTTTGAGGAACTGGGTGATCTTGCGCGCCACCAGGGCGGTGCGCTGTTCCAGCACCAGGCTCCGGTCGAAGTCACGCTGGTTGTAGACGCGGTCCTCGATGAGTTGCCCATGCTTGTCGCGTTTCCCCTGCTCCGGCCGGTAGCCCACGAGATCCTTGTCGATATCGATGCGAACGACCTTGTAAGGCGCCAGGAACCCATCCTCGATGCCCTGTCTGAGGGAATAGGAATAGATCGGCTCGCCGAAGTAATCGATGTTCGAGATGTCGCGGGTCTCGCGCGGGGTGGCGGTGAGTCCGATCTGGGTGGCGGACTTGAAGTAGTCGAGGATTTCCCGCCAGGCCGAGTTTTCGTCGGCACTGCCCCGGTGACATTCGTCCACCACGATCAGATCGAAGAAGCCAGGTGAGAACTGGCGGTAAATGTTCCGATCTGCCTCGGTTCCGGTGACGGCCTGGTACAGGGCGAGGTAAATCTCGTAAGAGGTATCAGCCTGACGGTTCGAGATCTTGGTCATGGCGGAACCGAACGGCTTGAAATCGTTGGTGCGGGCCTGGTCCACCAGGATGTTCCGGTCGGCGAGGAAGAGGATCCGCTTGCGCGCACGGGATTTCCAGAGGCGCCAGATGATCTGGAAGGCGGTGAAGGTCTTGCCGGTACCGGTGGCCATGACGAGCAGAAGGCGGTCCTGGCCTTTGGCAATGGCCTCAATGGCCCGATTGACGGCGTTTACCTGATAGTACCGGGGAGGCCGATCGGCGGCGGAAACATGGTAATCCTGGGTCACCACCGGCAATTGTCCGGCGGTGAGGCCCTTCCAGGCGCAGTACCGCTGCCAGAGGGCATCCGGGGAGGGAAAGGCGTCCAAGGGAATCTCCGTCTCAATCGGCCCGGAGGTGACGGTCCGGTCATGGAAGAGAAAGCCGGAGCCATTGGAGCTGAAGACGAAGGGAATATCCTGCATAGCGGCCGAATCCAGCGCCTGGGGCATGCCGTCACCAAGCGTATGGCGGGCATCCTTCGCTTCAATAAGAGCCAGGGGGATATTGGGCTTGTAGTAGAGGATGAAGTCGGCGCGGCGGACCTTGCCCCGGGTATGCAGCTTGCCTCGGACAATGACTCGACCTTTGGTGAAGGTGACTTCCTCGCGGATCTGGGTCTGGAGGTCCCAACCGGCCTTCAGAATGGCAGGAGTGATGAGCTTCGTGCAGATATCACGCTCGCTCAAGTTGGGTGTCCGCGAAGCCGGCATGCCATTTATCCCTTCCACCCGTACTCCTGCGTCGCCGCCATGAGCAGGCGCATGCCGGTCAGTTTCGAACCGGAATTGATGCTGCCGGCCGTCGTGAAGACTACTCCGCGTTGCTCCCGGGCCATCTCCGCATCGCGCAAGTACTCCGCCACGATATTGACTTCCTCGTTGCGGCTGAAGGTGAAGGGAGCGAGTTGCCCATGAATCACGGCCTTGGGAAGATGCTGACGGATCTCGGTCACGGTCAGCTTGGGACCAAAATTGACGCCGGTCAGGTTCAGGCTTCCCAGCAACGGCAACAGATGGCCCATGTCGGAATCCGAATGCTGATAACGCGAGTCGCCGGCCGCCGGGCAGTATCGCTCGAAAATTGCCTTCAGGATCGGATAGGCAAAGAACTCATACATCTCGGCATTCAACATGGCGCAATTGTCATCCGCCCATCCCCACCCATGGGGCGCGGTTTCGGGGGAGAACCCGGCTTCCTCATCGAGAATGCGCGCTCGCTCCATCA
The DNA here is from genome assembly GCA_964404035.1 of uncultured Verrucomicrobiota bacterium. Taxonomy (GTDB): domain Bacteria; phylum Verrucomicrobiota; class Kiritimatiellia; order CAIKKV01; family CAITUY01; genus CAMBRF01. Next base: position 5,611 of record CAYOIT010000009.1, read on the forward strand.
TGGCGCGCAGGATCAGATCACGGTATCGAGCCGCCAGTTCCGGGTTGTCCATGATCAGGAAGATCAGTTCCTGCACACCGTAAATCGACATGGCAAACGTCACTGGTCCCCGCTGACCTCGGTACGTGGGCACTTTCGCACCCAACCCGATCAGGCGGGCTCTTTCCTCGCTCCAGTTGGCTGGCAGCATGAACGCCCGCAGGTTCTCCAATCGCTTCTCCACGCGATCCAGCAGCGCTTTCAACTCATCTTCGTTGGTCGCCGCCTGCTCCAGCCAGTAGGACCAGTCCTGCCAGATGTTCTTTCCTTCGAAAATATCGTGAAGCCCTTTGACCTCAGGCCAGTTGAGCTTTGGATCGGGGGCCCATTGGCCCAGCAGGCGCCGCCCAACCAGGGGTTCCGCCTTGTCATTGTAACGCGTCTCCAACCCCACCCGGAAAACGGGGTCATGAAAAAGACGGTACCAGTCCTCCGGAATGCCCAGTTCGTCAAAGACGCATTCGTTGGACATGGCAATGCCCATCGGAAGATGCGGCAGATCCGTGGCCCAAGGATTCTTCAACGCACGATCGTTTTCGGCCCAGAACCGGGGAATATCCAGCGGCGCCAAGCCGCCATGGGCGCGTGCTTTGTTGACGAGGCTTTCCGCCTTATGAACATGATCCGTCGTAATATGAACACTCATAAATCTGACTCCTGCTCCATTACCCTACCGGTTTCGGTAGAAAAATATCCTGGAAGAAATTCCGGGCATAGCGATCCGTCATCAGCGACATGTGGTCGATCACGACCTGGGACAGGGACGGCCAGTCGCTGCGCGTATACATCTTTTCGATGAACCGGTGAAGCTCACGCACTGGCGGCGCGTCCTTGTCCGACACAACACCCCAGCGCGATTGGGGCCGGGACGACAGCTCACGTTGTTCGAAGTCGAAAATGATGGTCAGCATGTTCTCCGCCCGATGGGCATACTCCACCAACTGAGGATGGTAATAGATGTTCCGGCAATTGAAGTCGTACAGGAGGCCGAAGGCTTCGAACACGTCGTCCGAAAACCCGATACGATCCGGTGTCTTCAGATTCGTCCCGATCATGTCCGTCACGAGATTGTTGATGATGCACCGGTTATCGCTCCCCAGAATCCGGACAACCTTCTTCGGCAACGGCGGCAACTTGCCCAGTACGCTTTGCGCATCTTCGTAATCCCGCCCGGCATAGGCGATGCGATCGACCATCCTGACCACGCACCCTTCCATGGTGAACGGCATCAAGCCCCGGCTCCGGATCGACTCCAGCGGCTTTCCCGCTTTCGGGCGCGGCGCCAGTTGTTGCTCTGTGCGCTCTCCGCAATGGCACACAATGCCGTCACGTACTTCATACGTCAGGTTCAGGCCGCACTCCTCGGTGGAGGGGCGAAACGCCAACCTATCCACGACCCGCAGACTGTGCAATTCGTGCGAAAAACTCTGGGTCGCATCGTTCCGCTTCCACAGTTTGTCCAGAACGGTCTCCCCGGCATGCCCGAACGGCCCGTGGCCCAGATCGTGACCCAACGCAATCGCGAACGCCAGATCCTGATTCAGCCCCAGGGCCCGGGCCACCGTTTGCGCAATCGAGGCCATGTAAAGCGAATGATCGACGCGCGTCGAAACATGATCGCTCTCAGGGGAGAAAATGACCTGGGTCTTGTAACGCAGGCGGCGAAAGGCCGAGGAGTGGATGATGCGATGGGCATCGCGCTGGTAGCACTGCCGGATGGGATCCTCAGGCTCCGCCCGCTGCCGGCCCCGACTGGCCGAGCTGTGTGTGGCCAGCGGATGATCCAGAATCCGATCCTCGCGTTCCTGCGCTAGTTCTCGAAGGGTCTTGGTCATGGGTTTCACGTCTCAGATCATTATAACGGTTTGCCTTGGTGTCGGGTACGTTACTGGACTGACACGACAGGGTCAAGAGGAGCGCTAACTTTGAGGCAAGCGATCACTCACGGGGCCTTGCAGGCTCCCTCGCGGTCGGCGGCCCCTTAAACCTTCAGTGCGACCGCGCCGCATCGTTGACCTTGAGATACTTGCTCATGCCGTAGGGAAAATCGTGGCGCTTGTAGTTTTCGAGCCAAGGATGACGCAACCCGAAAGCCATCGAGTGATGGATGAACAGCCAGGGACAATCCTCCATGACCAGTCTCTCCATTCGACCGTAGAGGGCTCGTTTCTCCGCCCCCTCAGGCAGCGTGCCCGCCTGCTCGTACAACTGGTCAAACTCGGTATTCCGGTAGTTCGTCCGGTTGGCGCCGGGCGTCACATTGGGGCCAAAGAATAGCTGCAGAAAGTTCTCCGGATCCGGATAGTCGGCCACCCAACTCATCAGGAACATCTGGGCGCGGCGCTGTTCGATCTTCTTCAACATGGTCGGCCAGTTATTGAAACTCGGACGGATAACCACGCCGATTCGCTCCATGAACGAGGCAATAACTTCAGCCGTCTCCCGCGTATCCGACCCCCCCGATCCCAGTTCCAGGAACAATTCCAGCCGGCGCCCGGTCTTGGGATCGACGCCACCAGGGTAACCGGCCTCAGTCATCAGCGCCCGGGCACGTGCGAGATCAAAGGGGTGAGGCGAGACATCGTCATCCCGCACGCTCATTGCCGGAGGGATGGGGCCGCTGGCGGGAACCACTCTCCCATTCTGAAACTCGACCCACTTCTGCCGGTCAAAGGCGCACATCAAGGCTTGTCGCAAGGGCTTATTCACCCCCACAACGGGATCTTCGATGTTGAAACCGATATAGGTGGTATCCAAGGCGGGGACGGCATCCATGATAATGCCTCTCTCCCTGAGCGGCGCGGCAAGCTTGCGATCGGGCGAGATCACCGCATCCCAGTTATCCCGCGAGATTCCGGAGGTTTCCAGCTCTCCCGACAGGAACATCAACCATTGGGACGATGGATCCCCGATGACGTATTGCACAATACGATCGACGAACGGCACGGCCTGACCTGCGTCGCGAAGCAGCCCCGCCGCTTCATCCCCGGACGCCCCTTCGGCCGGGTAGCGATCCCCCCGTCCCGTTTGCCGCCATTTCGGGTTACGCACAAATTCCAGCCGGTAGTTGTGAATATGTGAACTCAGCACGAAGGGACCGGTTCCCACCGGATGGTTGATGAAGTCCGCACCGTAGTAGTCCACCGCCTCGCGGGGAACAGCGAAAGCATAGTTCATGGCCAGTACCCAAAGGAGGGCGGGAAAAGGCCGCGTGAGGCGGATGCGCAGTGTGTAGCGATCCAAGGCCTGGAGGCCTTCCACGGAGGCGGCATAGTCTGCAGGAGCCCCCGCCGACCGCTCGCGGAACGCATCCAACCCGGCAATGCGTCCCCGAAAGGCCCAGTAGCCTGTCGAAGCAACCTTTAGATCCGCCACACGTTTGAGGCTGTAGACAAAATCATCGGCGGTCAGTTCGCGTCCGTGTCCGCCAGAAAGGGTAAAGCAGGGGTCATCCTGAAAAAAGATGCCATGCCTCAGGTGGAAAGTGTAGTCGAGACCATCTGCGGAGAGCTGCGGCAGCCCCTCCGCCAGGCAGGACTCGATTCGATACGGGCGTTCAAGATAGGCATATTGAACCAGCCCTTCGTAGATCTTGGCCACGGCCAGGGCTGAATACACATCCATGGCACGGGCCGGGTCAAACCCGGCAATGCGCCCGGTTTCGCCATGGTAAACCGATTCCGCTTTCGCAGGCTGGACCAGGAGACTGGCGCCAAGAAAAAGGATCCAGCCGGCCCTAAGCCCGCTGGATCCCTTCTGAACGTCTTTCATGTCCTTACGGAGCGGCTGGTGCGGCAGGCGCAGGCGCTTCTTCGGCAGGTGCCGGAACAACCGGTGTCACCGGCGTGCTTTCCTGTGCGGCAGGCACGGAGCTCTCAGGCACCATGGCGCCCTGCTCAGCGTCAGCTGACGGCGCAGGCATGCTCTGTTCGGCGGGCAAACTGTCGGTCACCGACCCACTGGTGTTGGATCCGCTCCGGAGCAGCACCCCGATCAACAGTGTGTTGACCAGAAACACAACGGCCAGACCGATGGTAATCTTCGATAGAACATTGCCGGCCCTGGATCCGAAGAGCGTCTCACCCACCCCTGCGCCAAAGGCCAGCCCCAACCCCTCATCCTTGGACTTTTGAAGCAGGATCACGCCAATCAACAGGATGCTGGTGATGACCTCGATCACAATCAGGATTACTTTAATCACGCCCATATACAGACCTCAGTTTCTTTCCCGCCACGCTCAATTAGAGCGCTGCGTTCACGATATCCACAAACGACTTGGCATCCAACGCCGCGCCGCCAATCAACCCACCGTCAATATCGGGCTGCGCCAGCAGCTCCTTGGCGTTGGCCGGCTTCATGCTGCCACCGTACTGAATACGAACCGCCTGCGCCGCGCCGGGATTGCACATCTTGGCCAGCACGCGCCGGATCAAGGCATGAACATCCTGGGCCTGGGCTGGAGAAGCGGTGCGGCCGGTGCCGATCGCCCACACGGGCTCATAGGCCAGCACCAGGCGCCGGAAACCGGTCTCGTCCAGACCCGCGAGGCTCTTGGTCACCTGGGTGGTCACCACTTCCTCGGTCTGGTTCGCCTCGCGCTGCTCCAGCAACTCGCCCACGCACACGATCGGCGTCAGGTTTGCCGCGAGCGCCGCTTTGACCTTGCGGTTCACCGTGGCGTCGGTCTCGTGGAAATACTGACGACGCTCACTATGACCCAGAATGACAAACTGACAGTTGAGATCACGCAACATCCCGGCCGAAATTTCTCCGGTAAACGCGCCATCCTTCTCCCAGTGCATGTTCTGGGCACCCAGCTTGATCGAAGTTCCCGCAAGCACATCGGACACCGTCTTGAGTGCTGTAAAGGTCGGGCACACGACGACTTCCACATCCGCCTGAGTGGCGCAACCCGTCTTGATGGCGGCCGCCAATTCAGCGGCCTCCCCGACGAGTTTGTTCATCTTCCAGTTTCCGGCAATAATCTTCTTACGCATATTTGAAATCAATGTCCGAGGGTTAAGGGTTATCTCTTACTTGTCGCTCAGCGCCGCCACACCGGGAAGGACCTTGCCTTCCAGAAATTCAAGACTGGCGCCACCACCCGTGCTGATGTGGGTCATCTTGTCGGCTAATCCGCTCTTGTTGACCGCGCTGACGCTGTCACCGCCGCCCACGATGCTCAGGCACTTGGTCTCGGCCAAAGCTTTGGCAATAGCCGTGGTCCCTGCCGCGAAAGGCGCCATTTCGAAACACCCCATCGGTCCGTTCCAGACCACGGTCTTGGCCTTTCGAATTTCGGCGTCGAACAACTTCGCAGAGGCAGGACCGATATCGAGGGCCATCCACCCGTCAAGGATACCGGCCTCACCAACGACTTTCGTCGAGGCAGCCGCATCGAACTTGTCGGCAATCACATGATCGATCGGCAGGAGCAGTTTCACACCGGAGGCCTGCGCCTGGGCCAGGATATCACGGGCGAGGTCAACCTTGTCCTCCTCAACCAGCGACTTGCCGATCGGCAACCCCTTGGCCTTATAAAACGTATACGCCATCGCGCCGCCGATGATCAAGGCATCGACCTTGGTCAGCAGATTCGTAATGACGTTCACCTTGTCGCTAACCTTGGCGCCGCCGAGAATCGCCACGAACGGACGCTCGGGATTGGCCATGGCCCGTCCAAGGTAGTCGATCTCCTTTTCCATCAGGAACCCGGCCGCGTTCTCCTTGAAGAACTTGCAGACGACGGCGGTTGAGGCATGGGCACGGTGTGCGGAGCCGAAGGCGTCGTTCACGTAGACGTCGCCCAATTCCGCCAGTTGCCTGGCCATGACTTCCTGCTTCTTCTTCATCTCCGCTTTCGCGGCCTTCTTCTCGTCATCGGTAGCCGTATCGGGGAGCTTGGCCTTGCCTTCTTCTTCCTTGTAGAATCGGGTATTCTCGAGAAGCAGCACTTCGCCCGACTTCAGAGCCAATGCCTGGGCTTTGGTCTCGGCGCCAATACAATCGGGAGCGAACTGGACGCTTTTTCCCAGCACATCCTGCAAACAGGCGGCCACGGGCTTCAGGCTGAACTCGGGCTCAACCTTGCCGCCTTTGGGCCGTCCGAGATGGCTCATCAACACCAGCGAGGCACCCTGTGCGAGAATGTACTTGATGGTCGGCAACGCCGAGGTCACCCGCGTATTGTCTTTCACCACGCCGTCTTTGATCGGCACGTTGAAATCCACACGCATCAACACCCGCTTGCCTTTCAGATCGATATCCCGAACCGTCTTCTTGTTCATGCGTTCTTTCTCCCGATGACGCACGGCGGCCTGTTGGGGCCGCCGGCGTTCCTGCCAATCGTTGTATCGTCAGACTTACTTCGTGCCGTCAGCCTTGGCCATGAAGCGCAGCAGATCGATGACGCGATTGCTATAGCCCCATTCGTTGTCGTACCAGGACACGACCTTGAAGAAACGCTTCTCGCCCTTCAGGTTGTTCTGCACGGTCGCCAGCGAGTCATAGATCGAAGACCGGTCATCATGGATGAAGTCGGACGAGACCAACTCCTCTTCCGTGACGCCCAGAATGCCCTTGAGATAGGTCTGCGAAGCTTTCTTCAGCAGGCCGTCGATCTCTTCGATCGAGGAGTCGCGCGTGGCGCGGAACGTCAGGTCGACCACGGAGACATCCGCCGTCGGGACGCGGAACGCCATGCCCGTCAGCTTGCCCTTGGTCGCCGGCATCACTTCGCCCACGGCCTTCGCGGCACCCGTGCTGGAAGGAATGATGTTGATCGCCGCGGCGCGGCCGCCACGCCAGTCCTTCTTGGAGGGGCCGTCCACCGTCTTCTGCGTCGCGGTGTAGGAGTGAATCGTGGTCATCAAACCAGTCTCGATGCCGATGCCTTCCTTGAGCAGAACATGCACGACCGGCGCCAGGCAGTTCGTCGTGCACGAGGCATTCGAAACGATGCTGTGCTTGGCGGTGTCATATTCCTTCTCGTTGACGCCCATGACAATGGTCTTCACTTCGCCCTTGCCCGGCGCGGAGATGATGACCTTCTTGGCACCTGCGGCCAGATGGCCCTTCGCCTTCTCGGAATCCGTGAAAAGACCGGTGGACTCGATCACATAATCCACGCCCAAGGCTTTCCAGGGCAGCTGGTCAGGCGTCTTGGTCGCCATGACACACTTGATCTTGTTGCCATTGACCACCAGGACGTCTTGCTCTTCCTTGGAGGCGTCGCTCTTCTCGGTCGCCACGGTGTGCTTGAACTTGCCGTGCACCGAGTCGTACTTCATCTGATAGGCGAAGTACTCGGCATCCGTGGAAATATCCACGACGGCGACGACATCGATATCCTTGCCCAACAGGCCCTGGTCGCAGATAGCCTGAAAAGCCATACGGCCAATGCGGCCGAATCCGTTAATACCAACCTTGATGCTCATCCTTCTCGCTCCTTCCTTGCGTGTTTTTCAAAAACTGCAACGCGACAGACACGTCGGCACAGCCGTTCCTTGTAATGGGGCAAAGACCATACAAAACCCCTCAGGGGGCGTCAACAGTGGTTTTGCGGAAATCATCGTCCGGTCTTGACGGCCGCTGAAGGCCAGGCGACGCCGGCCTTCTTGAACCATTCTGCGGCCTCGGCATTGCGCTTCAGGCGCATCAACCCGACGCCGAGGTTGACCATGGCTTGCCGGTCATCCGGATTGAACTCCAGCACCCTGCGCAGCAACTCCACGGATTCCGCCAGACGGCCTTGCTGGAAACGAATCACAGCCAGGTCCTGGATCGCGCCGTCATGATCGGGCCGCAAGGCGATCGCCCGTTCAAATTCCTGCGTTGCAAGGGCCGTCTTGCCGGATACCCGGTACGCCGTACCCAGAAAATGATGGGCATCAGCCTGCTCAGGATCCAGCCTGAGGGCCCGACGGTATTCCTCCATGGCTTCCGGCAGCCTGTCACGCGCCTGCAGGCCGACGCCGACATAGGTATGCAGTTCGGCAACGTAGTTCACTCGGTCGGTGGATAACGGGCGCGGCAGGTTCACCAACAGACAGGCCCCTGCCAGCACTCCCACGGCCACCCCCCGGCTCGTTGCCGGCAGAGCCGCCCACTCCATCAGATGCTTCAGCCCCAGTACCGCGAACACCATCAGGCCCGGCATCACCGGAGCCAGGTAGCGCGACGCGGGAAAGAAAAGAACGACACTCGTAAAATAGCCCACCACAAAAACCAGCCCCAGGGTTTGCGGCACGTGGCGCCGGGTCATCGTGACGGCGCCCAGAATCGCGAGCGGCCCCACGACCCCGAAGGGAAAGCCGAAGGGCCCCATGCGCCACAGGAGGGCGTTCAGCACGCGCGAATGCGCGGCAAAAGCGTAGAGGTCTTCATTCCTCGGGATCTCGCGGCTCCCGAGGGCTTCGAGGGCCTTTACCCCAAACCCTTTCAGAAACGACAGGGGCGACTCGGTTGCGAAATCCCAGACCTGCCGGAGAAAATAGCGCTCTGCCTCAGTATCATTTTTGGCGCCCTGGCGGTACGGCAATGCCACCAATCGCCCCCAGTCCATCCCCGGCCGCACGGACAACGTCTGCTCCGGGTGCGGATTGTTTCCAATGAACAGATTGATCCCGCCGTTCGTCGCCACCGGCACGAATTCACCGGACACAACGTAGTTCCTGATCGTGACCGGCATGACCACCGCCACGAAACCACCGATCAATCCCGCCGCGATGAGGGCGTACCCCCACCCCTGCTTCGACGGCTCACGCCGCGCCCCCACCCTCGTCCAGGCCAGCCAACCCAGCGTAATCGGAATCATCACCGCACTATTGGCCACCGTCAGAGTCGCCAACCCGGTAACCAATCCCAACACGAGCGCCCTCCGCCACGTCGGCTTCTCCGCCAGTCGCAACAGCAGAAGAAGGCCGCAGAGATTGAGCGTTACCGCCAGGGCAGTGGGAAGCAACTGGCTGAAGTAGAACAGGAGCGGTCCGTAACAACAGACGCCCAGACCCGCCACAACCCCAACCCGCCGACCGCCGCATCGGCACCCGATGGCGCAGGCCAGCAAAACCGCGGCGATGCCCAACGGAACCTGCAAACAACGTGTAGGGAGCAGGCTCGTCTGGCCCGTTCGATACCACTCGGCCAGAAGGTAGGGGTAAAGCGGTGGTTGCCAGAACGCGCGATGACTCGCCTCGTGGCCCCCCGCCAGCGCCAGGGCCTGCGCGTGATACCCTGCGGCGTCCACGATGGGGACTTGAAAAACGAGACTCCGATCACTCTCGAAAATGAAAACAAGCTGCAGCGCCGCCGCCACCAGGGCCAGCACCGCATACATTCGCCACGTCTTCGCCACCAACCATTGTAACCAGGTTCGCATTGGGATGATTCGGATTTGCCAAGCGGACCCGAGTCTTGCATATTCATGAATCGTCTGACAAGAAATGACACCTTCTTACGGAATCGCAGGGCAAAACCATGATCAAACGCTACGAAGATTGTATCTCCTGTCTCGAAACACGGGCAGGTCATCCGCCTACGCGCGAGTTTATCGACCACCTGATCGAGGGGCTGAAAACGAGCGGCATCGACTCGATCTGGCACTCGGCGGTCGATCCGCGGGCTATTCCGCTGTTTCCCTCGAAGGTTTTTCCCGTGCATCACCCCGAGGCCAACGCCGAGATCTTTCACGAACTGGTAAGCCGTGTGCATGCGCTGGGACGCACCATCATGTGCTGGTACCCGCTCCACCTGTGCAAGAGCCTGCTGACCGTCCACCCCGAATGGCGCCTGCAGTACTATGACTTCGATAGCGGCGACCCGGCCAAAGGCGATCCCCCGCAGGACGTCATTTGTCCCAGCACCCCATACCGCGAGTTGCTGCCCCAGTTCATGGCCGAGGTGACCCGGGAGTTCGATTTCGACGGGTTCTGGTTGGACGGCACGATTTTCAGTTTGCACTGGGGCACCTTTTCCCCTGGCTGCAAGTGCCCGTGGTGCCGGGAGCGCTTCAAACGGGAAACCGGGCTCGATCTTCCTGCTCCCGAGACCATCAACAAGAATCTGGTCACCGATCCGGTGGCCAAACGCTGGATCAAGTGGCGTTACGACGTACTCATGGACCTCTGGAAAGGCTGTGTCGATGCCGTGGTGGCGGTGAAACCGTCTGCAACGGTCGCCATCAACAATCTGCGGCACCGCGATATGAACGGATGGAACCTGGGCATTCCGCTGCGCACGCTGGGCTTCGACAGCATCATGAGCACCGAGACCTGCACGTTTCCCGCCCAGGCCGACGTACAGATGAAACTCCAGAAAGCCTATCGCTGCCGCCGCGGGGTCGACACCTGGCAGGCGCTCTCCGACCACGGTTACACGTGGTCGTCGGACATGGAAACGCTCACCTTTACCCAGGCCCTGCTGGCCACGATTTCGGCCGGGGGCGACAAGACCCCGGTGGGGAGTGACTGCGACATCCGCGCCATTGCCGCACCTTTGCGTGAGTTGCATGAGTTGATCGCCCCCCGTGCCCTTTTCAAGGGAGGCGAGACGGTGGAATACGCCGCCATTCTCGCATCGCAGCAGACGGAGGATTATTACGTGCCGCTCTCCCGCCATGGTGTCTCATGGCACGGCGCCAACGAATTGTGCCGGCACGCGCACCTCCAGTCCTCGATCCTGTTCGACGACTATATCGACCGCGGCGACCTCGCGGGCTATCCGGTCATTCTACTCGGAAATGCCGCCTGCCTGAGTGTGCACCAGGCACAGCAGCTCGAACGCTATGTCACCGAAGGCGGCGTGCTCTTTGCCTGCCACGAGGTGGGAACCCGCGATGAGTGGGGCGAGGTGCGGGAGAAGCCGGTGCTCGATGAACTGCTCGGAATTCATTCGCGCGGGGGACTGGCTCCCGCGGTGACGGCACGGGTGGTCGACGCCGGCCTGCTTGAAGTCTGCGGCGAGATGATCACTTTTGTGAATGGGGCCACGATTGCCGAGCCCACTCCCGACTGCCGCGTCCTGGCCCAGGCCGTGCCTCCCGGGATCACCTCGGCCTATCCGCAGAAGAACACGTGGAGCGCAGGCCTCTCAACCTTTACCGGCGTCAGCATCAAGGACGAGGCGACGGGAGCCCGCATCCAAGGAGTCCGTCCTCTGGGCAATCCGTCGGCTTTGTGGACACGCCCGGTCGGCCGGGGGCATGTGATCTATCTGGGTGCTGAACTGTGTCACGCCTATCTGTCAGGGCCGACGACCCGCATGGCCAGACTCTTCCGTTATGCCCTGACCCACTTGCGGACTCCAAGGGTCACCCTGACCGGACCGACGTGCGTGAGCGTGAATACCCGCATCCAGGCCGACGGGCGCTGGGCCGTCCACGTTCACAATGCACCGGGCGGACTCTATCGCTACCCCCAACCCTCCAATGCGAATTACCTGCACGGCGTCGGCGAAGTGGTGCCGGTGCATGACCTGCTGATCCACCTTGCCGGCGGGCAGATCCTGTCGGCCTGTTCCGGGGTCTCCGGTCGATCGTTTTCCGTGGAGGACGGCTCCCGCGTGACGATTCCGAAACTCGACCTGCATGATGTGGTACTGCTTAGGCTGAAGACCTGACAAGTCACAATTTGAACAGAAACGTTACAATAACTTCCGTCGGATCCGCGTTATGCAAGGTAAGTTGGATCGTCGGGACGGAATCACAAGAAAGGATAGTCAGTATGAAGAAGATCGTTGCGATCGCGTTATGTGCGGGGGTGGGACTGCTGTTGACGGGAACGGTACGGGCTGAGGAGGCGGCGACCCGCAAACCTCATGGCAAGGGTCAGGGGAAGGAACGCTTCGAAAAGGCGGATGCCGACAAGGATGGCAAACTCTCCCTGGAGGAGTTCAAGACCCTGTCCACCAAACCCAATGCCGAACAGCGGTTCAAAGCTGGCGATACGGACAGCGACGGATTCCTCACCCCGGTCGAACTCAAGGCCGCACGTGAAAAAGGAGCCGCCCGGCGCGAAGAGAAGAAAGATGAGCAAAAGTAGGTCCTGAACGAGAACAGGCATCAACCCCGTGCGTGTCGTCAACCGCACGGGGTCTTGACGCCGTCCCCTGCCCCCCGTACCCTGTTGACCATGCTTTCCACCTCTGCGATCCGATGTGAACACGAAACCCGCCGGCGTCGGCGCTCCGTCAGCCCGGCCCTCGTGTGGTTCCTCGTGGCAGCCTCGGCCTGCGGGGCGCTGGCACAAAGCAGTACCCCACGCGCCCGGGCCATCCGTAAGATTGATGCCGAACTGCCCCCCTCAGCGCCCGCCCAAACCGTCAACCCGGTGCCCGTCCGATCCATTGATACCGAGGCCTGGTTCCCTGAGGTCCTGACGGTCATTCATACCAATCGCTCGCTATTCTTTGTCCCCGACGCCAGCCTGACCGGGCGATCCGCGTCGAAACACTGGCAACGGGTTCTCAAGGGCGGCCGCCTTAAGGTCAGGAAGGGCGATGCGTCCAAGGATGAACGGACGTTCGTTGTCCAAAGCCTCACCACCAATTCCGTGCTGCTGGGGGTACACGGCACACTTCAGCAGAAACGTGTTTCTCTTCTCTTCCTTGACCGCTAGGTCGCGTGTCCGCCATTGACGCAGGGAGTGGGAAAGGGTTCAATCAATCCTCAGGGATAGACTGGGCCCCCGAAGGAGCACAAAAACATGGATAAAATCCGGATCGGCGTCAGTAAATGTCTTCTCGGCGAGCCGGTTCGCTATGATGGTCAGCACAAGCACGACCACTTCATCACCGATACCCTTGGCCGTTTCTTCGACTTCGTGGGCGTCTGTCCGGAGGTCGAGTGTGGACTGGGGGTCCCGCGCGAGTCGATGCGCCTGGTCGGCGACCACGCCAGTCCCCGCCTGATGACGACCCGGACTGGAATCGACCACACGGAACGCCTGCAGACGTGGGCGGCACAACGGGTGGTCGAACTGGAACGCGAGGCCCTCCATGGCTTCATTTTCAAATCGCGCTCGCCCAGCAGCGGAATGGAGAACGTTAAGGTTTACACCGACAACGGCGGTGTTTCAGGTAAGGCGCCCGGCCTGTTCGGCAAGGCCTTCATGGCCCATTTCCCCACCCTGCCCTGCGAAGATGAAGGGCGGCTGAACGATCCCGATCTGCGCGAGAATTTCATCGAGCGCGTCTTTACCCTCTACCGCTTTCGCCAGGCCATGGGGACTCGTCCGACACTGGGAACGCTGATGAAGTTCCACGCCTCCAACAAGTTCCTGATCCAATCCCACCACGAGGCGCTGATGCGCGAAATGGGACGCGATCTGGCCGGGCTGAAACCCGCCGCGGCCCGCGCCTATAGTCCGCAGTATGAGTCCAAACTGATGCGGGCCATGAAGGCCCTCGCCACCGTCCGTAAGCATACCAATATTCTCCAGCACATGATGGGATTCCTGCGGGACCATGTGGACGAGGCGGATCGGAAGGAATTGGCCGGGATCGTCGAGGACTATCATCGTGAACTGATTCCCCTGATTGTTCCCGTGACCATGCTGCGGCACTACGTGACGAAGCATGGAATCGACTACCTCAAAGATCAGTACTACCTGAACCCGCATCCGCTGGAATTGAAACTTCGCAACCACGCCTAACATGGCCACACCACCCACACCGATCCGCCCGGAGCGATTGTTGATGCTCAACCAGAACACCGCGCCCGCCCCGGGGCCTGTGCTCTACTGGATGAGCCGCGATCAGCGCGTCGCCGACAATTGGGCACTGCTGTACGCACAGCAGGAATCCCGAATCCGCGGAGTTCCGCTCGCCGTTGTCTTCTGCCTCGTGCCTGACTTTCTGGGCGCCACGCTGCGTCACTATGCGTTCATGCTGAAAGGCCTTGAGGAGACTGAACAAACCCTCCGGACTCTTTCCATCGGCTTCCTGCTTCTCCGTGGCGATCCGGCGCACGAGATCCCGGCCTGCGCGGCGCGCCTCAAGGCCGGACTTGTGGTAACGGACTTCGACCCCCTTCGCCTCAAGACGGCCTGGCGCTCCGCCCTGGCCGCCGCCCTCCCTGTCCCGTTGGTCGAAGTCGATGCGCACAACATTGTCCCTGCACGCCATGTTTCGCTGAAGCAGGAGTTCGGGGCCTACACCCTGCGGCCCAAACACCGCAGACTGTGCCCGGGCTTCATCACCCCCATGCCGGCGATAACACGGCATCCGCATGCCTGGCCGCACGCCTCCGCCCCGGTCGATTGGGCAAAGATCAGGAAGGCACTTCGAGTGGACCCGTCGGTCGGCGAAGTCTCCTGGCTGACGCCTGGGGCGGTCGCCGGTCTCAGCCTGATGCGGCGGTTCATCAGGGAAAAGCTGGACGCCTATCCCGAGGCCAACCGCGATCCAACCCGCGACGGACTCTCAAACCTGTCGCCTTACCTTCATTTTGGACAGCTCTCCGCCCAGCGTTTCGCCCTGGAGGTGGGGGCCTCATCGGCAGCCCAGCCTGCCAAGGACGCCTTTCTTGAGGAATTGATCGTCCGGCGGGAACTGGCCGACAACTTCTGCCTCTACAACCCTTGCTACGACGCCCCGTCCGGTTTCCCCGCCTGGGCCGGCAAGACGCTGTCCGAACATGCGCACGATCCACGGGCATACCTCTACTCACGCGAGCGGCTCGAGGGTGCGGACACACATGACGATCTTTGGAACGCCGCCCAGATGCAGATGGTTGCGACGGGAAAAATGCACGGCTATATGCGCATGTACTGGGCCAAGAAAATCCTCGAGTGGACCGCGTCGCCCGCTGAAGCCCTGCAGACCGTCATCGAGTTGAATGATCGCTACGAACTGGATGGCCGGGATCCGAGTGGTTACGCAGGTGCGGCGTGGTCCATTGGCGGCACGCATGACCGTGCGTGGGGCGAACGCCCCGTGTTTGGAAAGATCCGGTACATGAACTATAATGGCTGCAAGTCCAAGTTCAATGTGGCAACCTATGTGGAGCGCATACGGGCTGAAGGTCACTTGACGACAAACGAAGCCAAGCGCTCCAACCCATGACCAGGACAAGGAGGACGAAGATGAGACTGAAGTGGCGAATGGCAATGGCAGCAGGAGTGCTTGGAACACTCCTGGGCAGTGTGGCACTCGCGGAACAGACGGAGACCAATACGATGAGCAGTCTTTATGATATTGCCGTGACGCAGATCGATGGAACCGCGACGAATCTGGGCGGATACAAGGGGCAGGTTATGCTGATCGTGAACGTCGCGAGTCGGTGCGGCTTCACCGGGCAGTACGCCGGCTTGCAGAAACTATACGAGACCTACAAGGATCGCGGCCTCGTCGTGATGGGATTCCCGGCCAACGACTTCCTGAGACAGGAACCGGGCACCAACCCCGAGATCGCCCAATTCTGTTCGGCCAAATTCCACGTCACCTTCCCCATGTTCGAAAAAATCGCGGTGACGGGCAGCGACCAGCATCCTCTTTACAGGTATCTGACCGACAAGGCGACCAACCCGCAGTTCGAGGGGAAGATCACCTGGAACTTCAATAAGTTCCTGATCGACCGTGAAGGACGGATCGTGGCCCGCTTCAACAGTCGCGTCGAGCCGGAACACAAGGAAGTGATCGCCGCCATCGAGAAGGCCCTGGGGGCAAAGCAAGTCGATCAGGAGGCAGGTGCCCCCGCCCCTGCTCCTCTCACTCCCAAGGAAAACACTGAGCCTTGAGGCCGAGTTCGTCGCGCATCATCTCCATGTCGCGGCGAACGGCGGCCGGTAGCGGGATTCCGTGGCGGCTCCGGTCCTGCTGCGCTTCGTATTCCTTTTCCCCCGCCGTATAGATGCGCCGGCGTCCAGGTGCCTTGGCGGAGGCTCTCAGCTCGCGCAGAATCTTCCCTACGTTCCGCCGAAACGTCCTCGGCGCCGTGAAAGAGGCCACATCGATCGCGATAAAGAAATGCCCCAACTCGATGGGCGCCGGCTTGCCATTCCTGACGCCCACCAGGGCTTTCATGAAATTCGCGGATTGCAGGGCTGACGAGAGGATCTCAACGACCGTGGCATAGCCATACCCCTTGTACCCGGCCGTCTCCTCGCCGGCACCGCCCAACGGCACAAGGGCGGCTTCACCGGTCACCAGGTCCTTGAGAATCTGATCCGTGTCCGTTCGTGTCCGCCCCCGGCGATCAATCACCCAGCCCGCAGGGAGGTCAGCACCGCGGCGCGAATACAATTCAATGGTCCCCCGTTGCGCCACGGAGGTGGCACAGTCCAGGCAGAAAGGAAACGGCTCATCGGTCGGGACCGCAAACGTCAGGGGATTGGTTCCCAGCATCGGCTCCACCCCGAACGTCGGTGCGATGGAGGGGCGTGCGTTAGTCCCGCAGAGGCCGATCATGTCGTGTTCGGCCGCCAGGGTCGCGTAGTACCCGGCAATACCGAAATGCGTCGAGTTGCGGGCGGCTACCATCCCGATACCGTAGCGCTTCGCCTTCCGGATCGCCATCCGCATGCACCGCTCGGCGATCACATGCCCCATCCCGTTATGCCCATCCACCACGGCAATGGCGGCATGATCCCGCACAACTTCCATCCGCGTCACGGGATTCAGCGTTCCCGCCCGGATACGGTCGTAGTAAATCGGTTTGCAACGGTTGATGCCGTGCGACTCGAAGCCGCGCAAGTCAGAGGCGATCAGGACACGCGCGACAATTCGAGCGTCGCGACGAGGAACCCGGGCCCCTGCCAACACGTCCACCATGAACGATTCGAGCGACGACGCCGGCATACGGAACTCTTGACGTTTCATGCGGGTAATCTGCCACCACACACCGCCGATTGCCAACCAAAACCCCTCCCCCGAAGCTTCGTGCTTGGCGCGGCCCCGTCGAATCGCTATAGCTGAATCCCACGACAGGAGACCCATGAACCTATACCCGACCCTTCTCGAACCCGCTTACAAGGACTACATCTGGGGCGGCAGCCGAATCCCTGAACGGTTCGGCCGCGTCCTGCCCGCCGGGATCTATGCCGAATCATGGGAACTCTCCGACCGCCCGGAGGGTATGAGTACCGTAATGGGGGGGGCTTTAGGCGGCGTTGCCCTGTCGGATCTTGTCGCACGATTCGGTCAGACGTTGATGGGCTCCGGGGTGTGCAGCGCGCAGTTTCCGCTGCTCGTCAAACTGATCGATGCCAGGGAACGGCTTAGCATCCAGGTTCACCCGGATGACGAGGCTGCCCGCCAGGGATTGGGAGAAGCGAAGACCGAGGCCTGGCATATCCTCGACGCACCGCCCGGCGGCCTCGTGTACGCCGGACTCAAAGCGGGGATGGACGCAGCCGCCTTCCGGACCGCGATCAGGGAGAACCGGTTGGAGCAATGCCTTAACGCCATTCCCGTTGCCACGGGGGACACCATTTTCATTCCGGGTGGCCGCGTTCACGCCATCGGCGAAGGGCTCCTCATCCTCGAGGTTCAGCAGAATTCCAACACGACCTTTCGCGTGTACGACTGGGGCCGCGTGGGGAAGGACGGCAAACCGCGCGATCTGCACGTGGACCAGGCGTTGCAGGTGATCCGTTGGAAGGATGAAGCCCCCGTCAAGGTGTTGCCCGGACCGTCGACCGAAAGGCCGGGAGTCAAGATCACCAACCTGGTGTCCTGCCCCTATTTCCAACTTGAACGGATCGAGTTCGCGGACAAGTTCACCGTCCGGCACGACGGATCGACGTTCCATGCCCTGTTCACGATGGACGCCCGGTTGGAGATCCGGACCGACTCGTCCACCGTGCAGGTTCCCCAGGGCCGCACGTGCCTGATTCCGGCGGCCCTGAAGGCGTACACCCTGGCGCCCCTGAAAGGGAACGACCGGGTGCTTCGCATCAGCATTCCGTCCGGAACTAAGCCTTCTTGATCGCCAGGCGTGCTGCGCCCCGGTTGTTTTTCAGCGTCTTGATGCGCTTTCCGGAGGCCAGCCGCTTCTTCGCCGCCGCGATGGCCTTGCCGTACTGAGGGAGCCATTTGGCCTGGGCGACGAGCATCTCATCCACCATCTGCCAGATTTCAGGCGGATCGCATACCGCGCCGGTCAGCGGGTCCATCATGGCCGCCTGCCGCAGCAGGGTGTCATCGCCATGCACGGCGGCTTCGACCGACATCCGCTGGACCTGAATGCTGGTGTTGCACACCGCCGCGCACCCCAGCGGGAGATCACCCACCAGGGGCATGGCAATGCCATTCTTGTCGACATACCCCGGCACTTCCACGATCGCATCGCAGGGTAGGTTGGAGATGATGCCGTTGTTGCGGACATTGAAGTGACCACGATACATTCTCCCGGTCTCCAAGGCCTCGATGATCCAGCTGCCATGCTCGCTGGAGCGCGTGCCCGCATTGATCGGTTTGCCGGCTTCGGCCATCCATTTCGGGAATTCTGTCCGGAACCAGTTACGACCCTCGGTGCAGACGCGGAGGTAACCGCCGGTTTCGCCATTGATCCATGACGACATGTCGATCCACTTGGTGATATCCGCGGGGCGTTTACGGTACCAGGCCACGTATTCGCTCAGGTGACCATTGGATTCCGTGCTGTAGTAACCGAAGCGGCGCAGCATATCGATCCGCACCTTCTCGGTCTTCGAAAACTCCGGATGGGCTTCGAACGCGGCCAGAAGTTCCGAACCCTCGATCTTCCGGCCCTTGTACAGAATCTGGGTGTACCAGGTCTGATGATTGATGCCGGCGCAAATAATGTGGGTATCCTTGAAGGCCTTCGAGCGGTCCTCGTGGGTGTCGCCCTTGGCCGGCAGATCGCCATGATAGCGAGCCAGAGCGATGGCAATCTGCCACCAGCCTCCGCCTACGCCATGGCACAGTCCAACGGTTTTCACTTTGCCGTATTGCAGCGCCGCCCAGGTGTTCATGGCATTCGGGTTGGCGTAGTTGAGGAACAAGGCGTCCGGCTTGGCCACCTCGCGGATGTCGCGGCAGAAATCCAGAATGGCCGGGATATTGCGTTGGCCATACATGATGCCGCCGATGCAAAGCGTGTCGCCGACACATTGGTCCACGCCGTATTTCAGCGGAATGTCGATGTCCAGGCTGAAGGCCTCAAGGCCCCCGATACGGGTGCAGTTCACAACGTAGTCCGCACCTTCGATCGCTTCACGACGATTGGTCGTGGAGGTGATCTTCGCTGCAAACTTATTCGCCTGGATATCCTTGCGGCAGATCTGAACGGCCATGGTCAGATTCCGGCGGTTGATATCCATGAAAGCGAAGCGGGTATCCTGTAACTCAGGCACACCCAGAATGTCCCTCATCAGTGTTCGCGTGAACGTCAGACTCCCTGCCCCGATAAATGCAACTTTGATGGACACGTGTTCTCCTTTTCGTCATTCAGATTCTGGTGGACGGGGCCGCCGGACCCGCCGTTCTTTGTCCTGTCCCGGACGGCCCAGCGGTCCGTCCCTCTCTCAAAAAACCAGGCGGGTCATAAGGGCGAGCGATTTCCCCGCCGTGCGATCCAGGTCACGATTCCCGCCAAGAGCAGGCCGCCCAGTACACCCAGTCCAGCCACCCCCATCCAGTGTGAGGTGGAGCCTTCCATTTCGATCTCACCCGCCGGGGCGGGTATGATGACCGCGTTGGTCGGAGCCACGTTGGCGGCCACAGACGGCAAGGGAGGCAATGGCGGCAGCGCGGCAAACCCCTTCGACATCAACTCAGCCATGCTTCGATCCCGGACCAGGCGATCTTTGCTGCCCAAGACGACAGCGATCACGCGGCGTCCATTCCGTTCCGCCGTCGCGACCATCGAGAATCCGCCCGCGTTAATGAAACCGGTCTTCAATCCGTCACAGCCCTGAAAGCTACCCAACAGGTGGTTGTGATTACGCATAATAAAGGCCCCGTTGCGGAATCCGCGCTCGCGCGTTGACGCATACCGGAGAATATCAGGATGGGTATGGATCAGTTCCTGAGCGAGCTTTGCCAGATCGCGAGACGACGATACGTCCCCCGCCTGCCCCGTCGCCGGTGGCAGCCCGTGAACCGAGTGAAACCGGGTATTCGTCAGTTTGAGCGCGGCCGCTTTCTGGTTCATCATCTCCACAAACCCGGCCGCCGTTCCCCCGGCATGGATCGCCAGCGCCGAGGCCGCGTCATTGGCGGATTGGACCATCAAGGCATAGATCAGGTCTTCCAGGGAAAAGACTTCATGCTCGGCCAGGAAGACCTGCGACCCGCCAATCCTTGAGGATTCCGCCGTCACCGTCACCATGTTGCTCAGACTGAGCTGTCCCTGGGCCACGCGATCGAGGATCACAAAGACGTTCATCAGCTTGATCACGCTCGCGGGAAAACCGGCCTGATCGGCGTTCTGCTCGATCAGGGTCTGGCCGGTTGCCGCATCGATGACAATGGCACCCAGGTACGGATCGGCCGACCGCGTCGGCAGACTGGCCCGGCCTGAGGCTTTTGCCGTCCCCGTCTTGACGACCGGCTTGGTCGCCGCTTCAGACAGTCCCATCACGGCGGCAACCATCACACTGATGGCGATCGTCAAACCACGTATCCCTCGTTGGCTCATCATCATAAGATACTCCTGCCTTGCGGCGGTTTGATCACTTTCCCACGGCTCCGATGGCCTTTAAGAACGCCTTGGCCAGAATCACGTGTCCGGTCATATTCGGATGGACCCTGTCCCAGGCAAATGCCGAGGAATGGTATTCCTTGAGAACAGCGCCGAAAGCCGCCTGGGTATCGACAAAGAGGGTGCCGTGCTTCTCGGCGGTCTGCTTCACAATCGCACCGTATTGGTCCATCCGGGCCCGCATCGCGTCCGCCGTGTTGCACTCGATATAGAAGGGCGTCATCAGCACCAACCCCTTCACCCGTGGCTGGGTGCGAACCACGAGCTCCTCAAGGGTGGCGGCATATTCTTCGGGATACACATGACAGTCCTGCTGCAGCGGCAGATCGAACTGGCGCCACACATCGTTGGTGCCGATCATGATCGAGACCCAGTTGGGTTGCAGGGCCAGCACATCGGCATCCCAGCGCTGCTTGAGATCGCGCACGGTATTGCCGCTGTTGCCCATATTCGTCACGCGAAGCCGGAGCTCGGGATACTCGGCGCGTAGCGTGGCTTCAACCAGGGCGACATAGCCCTTGCCGATCGCCTCGAAAAGTCCTTCGCCTACGGGACGGGCACGTCCACAGTCTGTAATGGAGTCGCCGATCATCACCAGTCGGTCGTTTTTCTGAAGTCGCATGAGGTCTCCTGAGTATCCTTCCTGAGTCGAAAAAATGATCGCGCACTCTAGCGCATCCCGTTTGCCGGTGTCCACGGCAAAGCAACCTTCTGGACAGGGCCTGACACTTTGTCCGACGTGCGGACAAAATGTCCGGACATCGTGTAGGATTCCGATGATGTCGGGCCTTCATCGGGCGGCGTGTCAAAACAACAAATAGCCTGAAATCCTCGGAAAGTGGGTGTCGCAGTGATTCCGCCCTGCCCGCTTGCCATCGACTTTGGCCTCTTTCGGGCGCTTGGCACACCGTCTGCTAATTACGGACTCGCCATGAACGAGGTTGCCAGAAATAGTCTGACATCGCGCCTTTTAAAGATCATCGTGATCCTCCTGTGCGTACTGATCGTACTCCAGCTTGGAGTGATGCTGCAGCGCCAGGAGGTTGTGCCTGATTCGCCTGGCCGGATGCTTCGGTCGAAACCGTCCGAACCCGCGCTTGTGAAACGGCTCAAATCCTGGTTCGCGCCCCGCCGTCAAAGTCGCGAGGCAACGCCTGACACCGTTTGGAACCCCGCTGACCAGATGGCTCAAATGCACGAGCAGATCAATCGCATGCTCGACCAGACCTTCCGCGAAGCCTTCGCCTTCCCCGTGGTGCCTGCGGCCGCCTCCAATGCCATCCCCTCCGCCGGCCATGCGCCCTCCCACCGCCATCAGATTGACCAGATGCGACACCAAATCGACGCGCTTTTTGCCGGCGCCATGGGCGACTTTGAAAACCAGCGGATGGGGTTCGAAGAAGGCTGGGCTGAACTCAGGGTCACGCCCAGCCTGAGCGTGCGCGATACGGAAGCCGCCTACGAGATCACGCTGCAATTGCCCGGGATTGACAAGTCGCAAATACAGGTCACGATGGATGGATCGATTCTGGGAATTACCATTGAAGTGAACGAGCAACACACGTCCCCTGAACGCGAAGGCGGCGTGAGTTGGCGAACACACCAGGCCGGCCGGTTCGAGCGCCGTCTCCGCCTCCCCTCGGCCACGTCGCAACATAACGCCATCACGGCGACGTTCAAAGAAGGAGTGTTGCACATTGTCGTGCCCAAAGCCGCCGGCGCGGAATCGACGGTGGGGCGGATTACAGTAAGTTAGTTGTTGTCAACAGGAGTCCAAGCATGCTGGAAATAAAAGACCTACATAAACGGTTCGGCCCCATCTACGCGGTGCGGGGCATCTCCTTTAAAGTGGAAAAGGGAGAGGTATTGGGGTTTCTCGGCCCGAACGGCGCCGGGAAATCAACGACCATGCGGATGATCACCGGGTTTCTCCCGCCGACGTCGGGAACCGCTCTCGTGAACGGTTTCGACGTGGTCAAGGATCCCACGCGCGCCAAACGGCAGATCGGCTATCTTCCCGAAAATGCGCCGGTCTACGGAGACATGACCGTCACCGCCTTTCTCGCGTTCGCGGCCGAAGTCCGCGGCTATGCCGGCAAGGAACGCAGCCGGCAGGTGGATTCGGCCATCGAAAAGGCCCATCTGGGGAAAGTGCGACACCAGAGTATCGGCACGCTTTCGAAAGGCTATCGGCAGCGGGTCTGCTTTGCCCAGGCCATTCTCCATGATCCGCCTATTCTGATCATGGATGAACCCACCGACGGGCTGGATCCCAACCAGAAGCATGTGGTGCGATCGATGATTCTCGAGATGGCCGCCCGGAAAGTGATCGTGATCTCCACCCACATTCTGGAGGAAGTCGAAGCCATCTGTTCCCGCGCCATCATCATCGCCGACGGCAGAATCGTCGCCAACGGCACGCCGGATGAACTCAAAGCCCACAGCGGCTCCCACGGAGCCGTCGAGGTTACGGTCAAACAACCCACCGATCAGGTCGCCGCCGACCTGCGCTCGCTGGCTTCTGCGGCGCGGGTGGAAAACGAAGGACACACGTTCACCGTGTACCCCCGCGACCCCACCCGCCTGTTTGCGGACGTCACGCAGTTGATGAAACAACGGGACTGGCAGGCTACGGGACTCAAGCAGGTCGAGGGGCGGCTTGACGATGTATTCCGTGACCTGACCCTGAATGAGGAGCCGGTCCGGAAAGCGGGCTGAGGGCGTTACTTAAGGAGACATGACCATGGAGTTTATGAACAGCACCAAAGCGATATTCAAACGCGAACTGCGGTCGTATTTCGAATCGGCCGTCGCGTATGTGTTCCTGATTGTATTCCTGATGCTGACGGCTTTCCTGACCTTTGCCGTTGGCCACTTCTACGAAGTCGGTCAGGCCGATCTACGGGGTTTCTTCTTCTGGCACCCGTGGGTCTATCTGATCCTCGTGCCCGCTGTCGCCATGCGACTCTGGGCCGAGGAACGCCGATCGGGGACAATCGAACTGCTTCTGACCATGCCGGTCACGTTGACCCAGGCTATTCTGGGAAAGTTCTTGGCTGCCTGGGCGTTTCTGGCGCTCGCCCTCGCCCTGACGTTCCCCATCGTCCTCACCACCCGCTTCCTGGGCCATCCGGATCCGGGCGTGATCGTCACGGGCTACATCGGCAGTTTTCTGCTGGCCGGCGCCTATCTGGCGGTGGGGGTTCTGACCTCCGCCATGACCCGTAACCAGGTCATCAGTTTCGTGATCTCCGTGGTGATCTGCCTGTTCCTGTTGATGGCCGGCTGGTCTCCCGTCACCGATTTCCTGGTCAGGGCGGTGCAGGACCATCCTTCGCTGCAATGGCTCCCCCACGGAGTGGCGGCCTTCAGTTTCATGTCGCACTATGAGGCCGTGCAGCGCGGAGTCATCGCCCTGCGCGACCTGGTGTACTACATCAGCGTGATCGCCTTTATGTTGTTTGCCACCCACCTGGTCCTGGATAACCGGAGGGCGGCGTAGTCCCACTTGCCCATCGTCACGAGGTGAATTCTATGCAAACCAAACCCAAAACATCGCTCTTATTGAAACTTGCCGGCAGCGCTGCCGGTCTGGTGGTCCTGCTGGTCATCCTGGTCGCCGTGAATGTCATCGTCAGCCAGATGCGTCTCCGGAAGGATTTCACCAGCGAGAAGCTATACACGCTGTCGGACGGCTCGCGCAAGGTCCTGAAACAGCTGGATCGCGACGTGACGCTGATGTTCTTCTTCAACAGCAGTTCCCCCGAGGTCCCCGCGCCGCTGAAGGGGTTCGCTCAGCAGGTGGAAGACCTGCTCAAGGAGTACGAGATCGCCGGTGGCGGCCGGATCATCGTGGAGAAGTATGACCCGAAACCCGATTCGGATGCCGAAGACCTGGCCCAACGCTACGGATTGGACGGACAGGCCCTGCCCCAGTCCGGCTCCATGCTCTACCTGGGCCTGGTCGCCGTGTCCGGAGACCGGCAGGCCGCCATCCCCATGATCGATCCCCGAACCGAGCAGTTGCTCGAATACTCGCTGACCCGCATGATCCATCGCGTTACCACCGTCAAGAAGCCGGTGGTAGGGGTGATGAGCAGTCTGCCCGTGATGGGCTCCGCCACACCGCCTTTTCCGATGCCCGGCCAACGGCCGCCCAAGCCGGAACCGGCGTGGGCCGCCTTCCGCGAACTGGCTCAGGACTACACCGTCCGCACCGTGGCGCCGACGGCGGAAAGCATCGACCCCGACGTGGATGCCCTGGTCGTGGTGCATCCCAAGGAGATCTCAGACGCAACCTCCTACGCGCTGGACCAGTTTGTGTTGCGGGGCGGCCGCCTCGTGGCCTTCGTGGACCCCTTCTGCGTGGCCGATGCGGGAAGCGGCGACATGGGACAGTTCGGCATGCCCAGCCGATCCTCGAACCTCGCCAAGCTGTTCGAGGCCTGGGGAATCCAATATGATCCCGGCAAAGTAGCGGCCGACCTGCAGTCGATGACCCCTTTGCGCGGCCGCGACAATACCGTTGAAAACAGCCCGCTCTATCTGAGTCTGCGCAAGCCCAACTTCTCGGGAACCGATGTCCTGACCTCGCCGCTGAACTCGCTGATGATGGTCATGGCCGGATCCTTGGGGAGCCAGGCAGCCGAGGGACTCAAGGTGACGCCGCTGGTCACCACCTCCGAGAAGAGCGCACTGACCGACGCCGCGATGCTGCAGTTCGATCCCAACGCTTTCCGGCGTCAGTTCAAGAGCGGGCAGGCCCGCCAAAATCTGGCCGTACGCCTGCAGGGCAAGTTCAAGACCGCCTTCCCCGAGGGCAAGCCGACGTCTCCCGCCAGCGAGACCAATGCCGTGCCCGCCGCCACGGAGTCCCTGCCCGCGCTCAAAGAGAGCGAGGGTGACGGCAACGTTATTCTGGTGGCGGATGCCGATCTGCTTTATAACGAGTTCTGCGGGCAGGATCTGGACTTCCTTGGCTATAAGGCCTTCCAGCCCTTCAACGACAACCTGAACCTGTTCGCGAACCTGGTGGAACAGATGGCGGGCAGCGCCGACCTCATCGGGATCCGGTCTCGCGGCCAGACACAGCGCCCCTTCACCCGCGTCCTGGCCCTTCAGGCGGCGGCGCAGGAACAATGGATGGAGCAGGAACAGAACCTCGAACAGAAAGTGCAGACCACGCAGCGCCGGATGGACGAACTCCAGCGCCAGAAGGATGACAAGCAGCGGTTCGTCCTGAGCCCCGAGCAGGAAAAGGAACTGGCGGCGTTCCGCAAGGAAGTGCTGACTTACCGGCAGGACCTCAAACAGGTGCGGCGTAATCTGCGCGAGGGTATTGAAGCGCTGGGCACCAAGGTCAAACTGATCAATATCCTGCTGGTACCGGCCCTTGTCGCCCTGGCAGGCATCGGGTTCTTTGTGGTACGCCGGCGGAAAACACGACGTTAACCTTTCACTACAGGAGATCAACACCATGAAACTCAAACAACTCTGTGTCCTGCTGATCGTGGCCATCGCACTGGCGCTTATGGCGGTGCGGATGTCCCGAAACGAAACGCGTCGCTCGACCCCGTCCCAGATCGGGAACAAGGTCCTGCCGGCCCTGGAAACATCGATCAACGATATCAGCCTGATCGTGGTCAGTTCGCCCTCGGCCACCACCCGCGTCGCCCGCATCGACGGGATCTGGCGGGTGCCGGGCCGGCACAACTACCCTGCGGACTTCGCCAAGGTTCGCGCGTTGCTCACCAAACTGGTCGACCTCAAGATCCTCCAGGCGATTCGCACAAGCCCGGCGATCCTGACCGATCTCCAGTTGGGATCCAGTGCCTCCGCCCCGGAAGCCGCGGCCACCGTCATTGACCTGCAGGATAAGCAGGGAAGCATGCTGGCCACCCTCAAGGTGGGCAAACCCCGGCTCCGCTCCGCCCCCGACAGCGAGATGAACCCGTATGGCAGTTTCCCCGACGGCCGCTTCGTCGCGACGGATGATCAGCACGTCTATCTTGTCGGCGACGCCATGAATGAACTCGTGACTGCCGAAAAAGACTGGTTGGATGCGGACTTCCTGAATGTCAATGCCAGTGACGTGACGTTCATCGAGGTGACCGGGGCGACCTCGGGGGTGGCAAGAGTGGAACGCGCCTCGCCCAGCGGCGAAATGGTGCTGAAGGACTTGAAAGAAGGCCAGGAAGCCGACTCGGCCAAACTGAACAGTCTTGCCGCCGCCTTGAGCTTCCTGCGCTTTGATGACATTGCCGATCCGAAACTCACACCGGAACAGACCGGTTTGGACAAGCCCGTCATCTTCAAGAGCAGGACACGGAAAGGTGAAGTCTTTACCGTTCGGCTCGGCAAATCGCCCGAAGGCGACCCGCGCCGCTACGTCGCCGCCACGGTGGCCTTCGAGGCGACCCCCGCCGCTCCGCCCGCCGGAACGAACGCGACCCAGGTCGCCGCCGCCCAGGCGCAAGCCGAAGAACAGGCCAAAACCGCAGCGGCTGTTCAACAGCTTAACACCAAGATCAGCTCCTGGGTTTACCTGATCAACGCTTATCAAGCGGACGCCATGACCAAAGGCCACGGCGATCTCGTTGCCGTCAAACAAGAAGAGCAGAAAGAAACCACCCCGGAGGCGCCATGAGCACGGATCTCGCAGCAAACACCAATCTGATTGCCGGACAAAAGGCGGCCGTTGACGCGGTTCGCCAGGAAGTGACCAAGGTCATCGTCGGGCAGGAACGTCTCCTGGACCGGATGCTGATTGCCCTTATTGCCAACGGGCACATCCTGCTGGAGGGTGTGCCGGGCCTGGCAAAGACCACGGCCGTGAAAACCCTCGCACAGGCGCTCGGGCTCAAGTTTCAGCGCATCAGCTTCACCCCTGATCTGCTTCCTGCCGATGTGATCGGGACCATGATCTACAACCCCCGCGAGGGCACCTTCACCCCCCGCCTGGGCCCCATCTTCACCAACCTCCTGTTGGCGGATGAGATCAACCGCGCGCCGGCCAAGGTGCAGTCGGCGCTGCTGGAAGCCATGCAGGAACGGCAGGTGACCATCGGCAATACCACCTATCCCCTCCCCGAACCTTTCATGGTCATGGCCACGCAGAATCCCATCGAACAGGAGGGAACCTATCCCCTCCCCGAGGCCCAGATCGACCGGTTCATGCTGAAGTACCGCCTGGGCTATCCATCGAAGGACGATGAACGCCGCATCATGAACCGCTTTACGCGCAAGACGGATATCACGCTCAATGCCGTGATGTCCGCCGAGCAGATTCTGACCCTGCGCTCCATCCTGGATCAGGTCTACTGTGACGAAAAGGTCGGTGACTATATTTTGGATATTGTGCAGGCCACACGGAAACCTGCGGAATACCATCTCGATATCGGGCAGTACATCCAGTACGGGGCTTCGCCTCGCGCCAGCATCTATCTCAACATGGCGGCCCGCGCCAATGCGCTCCTTCACGGTCGCGCCTATGCGACGCCGCAGGATATCAAGGAAATCGCCTACGATGTCCTTCGCCATCGCATCATCCTGACCTATGAGGCTGAAGCCGAGGAACAGACCAGCGAGGACGTGATTGCCAAGATTCTGAACGAAATCCCGGTGCCCTAACCCGGCATAGCCGGAACCAAGATTCTGACCACGGATGACACGGATGACACTGATAAACAAAACCCAAATCTTATCCGTGCTATCCGTGACATCCGTGGTCAAATGATACCATCTTGCGATGGATTCAGTATTATGCCTATTGATGTCAAAGAGTTGATGAAGCAGGTTGGCAAGATCCGCGTGATCACCAACCGCCTCGTGGATGAGCATCTATCCGGCGAGTATCATTCCGTCTTCAAGGGACACGGCATCGAGTTTGACGAGGTGCGCGAGTACATCCCCGGCGACGATATTCGTTCGATTGACTGGAATGTGACCGCCCGTATGGGCCATCCTTTCGTCAAGCGTTTCTGCGAGGAACGCGAGTTGACCATCCTGTTTCTCGTCGACGTCTCCGGTTCGCAGTCGTTCGGCTCGGGGAACCGGCCGAAGGCGGAACTCGCCGCCGAAGTGACCTGCCTGCTGGCGTTGTCGGCCATCAAGAACCAGGACAAGGTCGGGCTTATTCTCTTCAGCGATCGGATCGAAAAGTCCATCCCGCCGCGAAAAGGACGGACCGCCGCACTCCGGCTGGTGCGCGAAGTGCTGGCCACCGAAGAGACCAGGAGGGGCACCGATCTCGCCGGCGCGCTCCGTTTCCTGAACCAGGTTCAGAAACGGCGGGCCGTCGTCTTCGTCATCTCAGACTTCATGGATGCGGATTACGAGCGCGAATTGCGGGTCACCGCGCGGCATCACGATGTGGTGTGCTGCCAAGTCTCCGACCCGCGCGAGGGCGAGTTGCCCGATGTGGGTCTGGTGGAGATCCAGGACCCGGAAAGCGGCGAACTGATGCTCCTGGACACCTCATCCCGCCATGTGCGCGAAACGTTCCAGGAGAATGCCCGGCGCGAAGGCGAGGAACTGAAGCGCCTTTTCCGCAGGAACAAGATCGACGCCCTGGCGGTGTCCACGATGAGACCTTTTATTGAGGACATACACAAACTGTTCCGGCAGCGGCAGACACGAGCCGCGCGAGGATAACCATGGCCTGGATGCGAACACCCTTTTCACGAAGCCTGACAACGGCGGCTTGCGCCATCGGCGTCTCTGCGCTGCTAATGGGTTCAGCCCTCGGCAAGACAACGGGCTCGACGGCGGCAGGCGGCGATCAGACCGCCGCGGCCAAGCCCCGGATCGAGGAATTCTCTTCCGGTCCCGTTACCGTCACGTTCGTCATCGACCCGCCGGTCGTCCGCCTCGACCGGGACACCCTCCTTTCCCTCCGCATCGCCGCGCCGACGAACGTCTCCCTTTCCCTTCCTTCGGTCGAATCAAGGATCAAAGGATTCGTGGTGTCCGGTTCCTACGACAGCCCCACGGAGATTCATAACGGCTTGTTGAAACAGGAACGGCATATCCGCCTGACCCCTCAGATAGCGCCGGAGTATCGCATCGCACCCATGCCCATCGTCTACAAGAGCGGGGCGACGGAACGGTGGTTCCCCTCCCGCCCGGTCGTGCTCGACACCGAACCCTTCGTCAAGGGCACGCCGGGCAAGGAGATTGAAGCCCCCCGCGGGCCGATCCGGATCTATCCGGGCCTCAAGACCCTCTCCGGCTATTTCGTGGGCCTGCTGATTCTGGCGGGGTTGGCCTATGGCCTATGGTGGCTGGCCCGACACGTGCATCGCGCCGTGAAACTGCGTCGCATGTCGCCGAAAGAGCGGGCGATCCATGAACTCGCCGAGTTGCTGGCGCGTGACCTGATCGCACACCAACAGGTCAAGGACTTCTACTTTGAACTGACGATGATCGTCAGGCGTTACATCGAGCGGGCCCATGCGATTCGGGCCCCCGAACAGACGACCGAGGAGTTCCTGATCGCCGTCAGCAAGGACGCCCGGTTCACTCACGACGTCATTACGCGTCTGCGCGAGTTCCTCCAGGCCGCGGATATGGTCAAGTACGCCGCTCACCGGCCGGACGAACCGGCCGTGAACCAGGCCCTCTCGACCGCCAGGAACTACATCGAGACCGACGCTGAGACGGATTCAGTCCCCGAGAAACCATCCACCCCCAACATCTAACCATTCTCCATACCATGCGCTTTGGAAGTCCTTATTACCTGCTCCTGTTGATCCCTCTCGCCGTGGCGGTCTGGTTCATCTACCGCCGGCGGGTCCGGCAGGCGCTGATCTTTGCGCCGTTCCATCGCCTGCCGGCGGCACGGGCGACCTGGCGCACCCGCCTGCGCCCGCTCGCTCCCGTGCTTTACCTGGCCGGCCTTGCACTTGCCATCGTCGCCCTGGCGCGCCCCCAAACCGTGTTCTCCCGAACCATCCGGCATTCCGACGCCATTGCCATCCAGATGGTCGTCGACTGCTCCGGCTCGATGCAGGCGCTCGATTTCGCCACGGACAGCAACCAGCGCACGCGCCTCGATGTGGTGAAGGAAACCTTCGCCAAGTTCATCGAAACGCGACCGGGCGACCTGATCGGCTTGATTACCTTCGGAGGATTCGCCTCCTGTCGCGCCCCCCTTACCCTCGACCATGATGCACTGCTTCATAGCCTCCAGGGGGTTGAGACCGCCCGTGAGCAGTTCAGCGGCGACGGCCAACTCCTGAATCAGGAAGAAATGCTGACAGCGATCGGCGACGCCCTCGCCACCGCCTGCGCCCGTCTTGAAACTTCGACCATGAAATCCAGAATTGTCGTGCTGCTCTCGGATGGCGAATCCAACACCGGCATCATCAAACCCGAGGAGGCCGCCAAGGCCGCCAAGACACTCGGCGTCAAAGTCTACACCATCGGCATCGGCACCACCGGAACGGCGCCGTTCCTGGGACGCGACATGTTCGGGCGCCAGGTCATCGGTCAAGCCGAGGTGCGTCTTGATGAGCCCCTGCTCCGCTCCATCGCGGCCACCACGGGAGGCGAATATTTCAACGTCACCGATCCGAAGGGGCTGGGCGGAGTTCTGGCCAAGATCAACAAACTCGAAAAAACGACCATTGATACGGACCTGTACAATCGCTACGACGAGCATTTCCTGAAGTTCCTTATCCCCGGCCTGGTACTCCTGGGACTGGGGGCGATGGTGAATGCGTGGCTGGGACGAACGATTGTCTGAGCGTGGGAACCGAAACGGCTAGAGGCTTTTGACTATCATGTCGCTGCAATTCGAATATCCATGGTTGCTCTACTTGATCTGGATCGCTCCGGCGGCCGGGATCCTTTGGAACCTTCTTATCATCCGCCGGCCCGCCACCCGGACCCTGGTGTCGCCATCCATGGCAGCACGCCTCGCGCCACCGCCGGCGCCTGCCCGTCAACGGTGGCAGCTGTTCCTGATGGTCAGCGGCCTGCTTTTCGGTCTCATCGCTGCCGCCCGACCCCAATGGGGCCAACGTGAAGAAACCGTTTACCAACGCGGCCGGGATCTCATGATCGTGCTGGACGTCTCGCGATCGATGCTGGCCACCGATGTTCATCCCAGCCGGCTGGGCCGGGCGAAAGTCGACCTGCTCGACCTGGTCCGGGAACTGCGCGGAGACCGCGTGGGGTTGCTCGCCTTTCGCGGCCGGCCGCTTCTGCTTTGCCCCCTGACCACCGACTACGGTTTCTTTACGCAGGTGCTGGAAGGCACCGGCGTTGATTCGGCCCCCACGGGCGAAACCAATATCGGCGACGCCATTCTTGAGGCCGTGAAATCCCTTGAAGCCGACACCGGGTCCCACAAGGCGATCGTTCTCGTTTCTGACGGCGAGGATCTGGCCGGAAAGACGGAGGCCGCCACCACCAAGGCACGCGAGGCCGGGATCCCGATCTTCACCGTTGGGTTCGGCAGCAGCGAAGGGGCCAAGCTGCCCTCTCCCACGGACAGGAAGGAGTCCCTTAGCTTCCAGGGACAGGCCGTTCTTTCCAAGCTCAACAACGAACTCATGCGGGAGTTGGCCGAAAAGACCGGCGGCGCTTATGTTCCCGTGGGCCTGGCCAATGTCAAGCTGGGCGACCTGTACCGCGATCATCTGAGCCGGATTTCGGCCCGCGATATGGAGGAATCGGTGCAGCATCGCTACATCGAGCGATACCAGCTTTTTCTGTTCGTCGCGGTCATTTGTTTCCTGGGCCTGGCGTTTCTCAGCCGCGGGCAAATGCTTCTGCGCGCCCCGAAGCCGCTCACAAAGAAGGCCCCCGTGAAAACAGCAAGCCATGAGGATAGTGAGGCGTCAACGCGACCTGTAGCGACAGACGTCAAGGACCTTAACCCTCCCTCCGTCCCCTTGAAACAACTCTCGCTGGTTCTCCTGCTCGGACTGGCAGTCACCGCATCCACCCAGGCCACCACCAATCTTCCGCCGTCCTCATCCCTTTCCACGAATGTGCCCCCCGGCCGCGAGGGCGCGCGTTACGCCCAACGCCTCTACCTTCTCGGCAAGTACCGGGAAGCCGCTGCGGCGTACCAGGCCGCGGCACGCACCGCCGCGCGCTCCTCCAGCGAGGAGTACCTCTACAATGCCGGATGCGCGCTCTATCAGGCTGGCGACTTCAAGGAAGCCGCCGAGCAGTTTCAAGCTCTGGGCGGTCTGGAGGGTAAACAGGGACTCGCGGCGGCGTACAACCTGGGGTGTTCACTATTCCAGGAAGCCGCGCCCCCGCCGGCAGGCGAGAAAGGGGCGCCCGATCCTGACGCACTTGACTCGCGAGTGCAGTCGTTAAAACACTCTGCCGCCGCTTTCCAGAGATCCCTGCGCCTGTCACCGGAGGATCAGGCGGGACGGAAGAATCTCGCCGTCGTCGCCGGACAGATGGATGAGGCGGTGGAGCAGGCCAAGATTGCCAGGCTGATGGCAAAGCACGGGCAGACTCCGCCCGATGCTTTGGCCGATATGATGCTCCAGCAGCAGCGCAAGCTGATCCATGACATCCCCGTTGCCTTTACCAACGAGAGTCCCAAGCTGATAGATCGACTCGAAGCTCTGGCCGCCGATCAGGATGACACCGCCGATCTCATGATTCCCCTGAAAGGAAAACTCCTGCAGGCCATGGCTCAGGCGCAATCCTC
>CAYOIT010000009.1:39090-41167 GCA_964404035.1 uncultured Verrucomicrobiota bacterium
GACCCGCCACCCCTTCCGAAGAATGGACGAAAACCGTTCTCACACATCAGAATGAAGCCTTGGATTTGACAGGCCTGTTTGTGCAGCGATTCGAGGAGTCCGTGCCGCCGGAAGGGTTGAATGCCCCGGCCGCCCCTTCCACCGCGAATCAGACCGCCGCCACCACTAATGCCCCCGAACAGCTCATCACCCCGGAAACACGCCGTAAAATCCTCGATCTCGCCGCGCAGACGACCAACCTTCAGCAGTCGGCAGCCGCGACGCTGTCCACCCACCCGCTCATTTCCCTCGAATCTCAGCGTAAAGCCTATGAACTGCTGAAGGAGATCGAGAAACTCCTTCCCAAGAACAAGCAAGACCAGCAGAATCAGCAGGAACAAAAACAGGACCAGAAACAGGATCAGAAACAAGACAAAGGCCAGCCGCCTCCGCCGCCGAAGGAAGAACCCAAACCCCAACCCTCTCAAGCTCCCAAGGAACAGAAGAAGGACGAGTTGTCACCCGAAGAGGTCAAGCGCATGCTTGAAAAGGCCGTGCAGCGCGAGAAAGAGCATGAGCAGGAGAAGCGCGAACGCGATGCGTACCGACCGTTGTCGCCAGGAGAGAGAGATTGGTAGCCCATGTCTTATGTCAGGTTATGTGCCCCTTCCCTGCTCCTGATTCTCCTCGCAGGCTCAGTGCTCGCCGGGCCGACCCTGGATATCACGGCCAGCCGCGACAAGGTGTACTTGGGCGAATCGTTCCTGCTTGAGCTCAAGGTCGGCGGCTCCAGTCAGCCGGCCGAACCCGATCTCTCTCAAATCCGCAATTGTCGCGTGGAATCCCTGGGCAGCCAGGATATCAGCCACCAAAGCATCGTCATCATCAACGGCCAGATCCGGCGCGAAGGGTTCGTTGGACGCACCTATGTCTTCAAACTGACCCCGACGGAGGCCGGCGAACTGACGACCGGACCGGTGGTGGTGCGTGTGGACGGAGAACGCCTCGCCGCGCTGGGCCCAACCGTAACGGTGACCGGCGTCACACAGCAGGATATCGTGTTGATTTCTGTCAGCGCCTCGCGCGACGCCGTGCTGGTCGATGAGCCTTTCGAAATTAAGCTGAGTGTTCGACTCCTGAATCTACCCGGCGCCTATGCCGCGGCCGATCCCATCATTCCCTCCATGGCGCCGAATTTGAATGTGCCCTTCCTCTCCGGTAGCCTGCCCGATGGGCTGAAGGGGCCCGACATTCGACAGGTGCTGAATCCCCGGCTGGTCGGAGGGAATCAGCCTGGCTTCACCATCAACGACTACACCGTCCAGAACGATCCCTTCGATCCTGCTTCCTTCTTCAACCGGCAGGGGACGTCCGCGCGGTTCAGGCTCGATCGGCGCTCTCTGCAGGAAAACGGCAAACCCTATTTCGACTACAGCCTCGCCCTGACCTGCACCGGGGAAGCGGAAGGGGTCTACACCTTCGGACCGGTCGTTTTCAAAGGCCATGTCCCCACCAACGTCAATGCCCAGGGAAATGCCAGCGGGATAGAGATCTTTGCGGTTGGCCCTGCAGCGATCGTGCGGGTCGTCCCGCCACCTGAAACCGACCGGCCGGAATCTTACATTGGCGCCATCGGAAGCAACCTCCTGGTCACAGCAGCCCTGGATACCCAGACCTGCCACGTAGGCGACCCCCTGGAACTGACGCTATCGATCGGCGGCGACATTCAGATGCGCAATCTTCAGCCCCCGAAGCTCAGCCTGCAGACCAATCTCCTGGCCCACTTCGAGATCTACGATGACACCGTCAAGACAACCAAACCAAACGGTCAGCGGCACTATGTCTACACCCTTCGCCCCCGTCATGCCGGCGCGTTTGAACTGCCTGGCATAGAGGTGTCCTACTATGATGCCACGCTCCGGCAGTACCGAACGGTCACCACCGTGCCGATCCCCCTCAAAGTCCGACAGTCCGTCGAAGTCACCGCCTCCCAAGTCATCGGAGGCTCAACCAATTCCATCGTGCTCTCCCGCCAGAAGGATGAAGCCGAGATGCAGCCTGCCGGTATGCGCCTTGATCCTCTTGCCACCCAGCCCAC
>CAYOIT010000009.1:41267-51350 GCA_964404035.1 uncultured Verrucomicrobiota bacterium
GTTCGCCACGGTCATGCAGTCACACTCCGATGCCGCGTTCGGCCGCAGTTCCGCACGGGACATCGAAGAGGTGAAAACCGTCATGACCGCAGTCGAACAGACCTGGCGCAGGGCCTCTCGCACCGGCAGTCCGTCTTCGAAACTCGGACTCATCGTGACAACCAGCCTTCTGCTGAACCTGTCGCTCCGGGTCCAGGCCACCACGATGGCCGAGCGCGAGTTCATCTTGAACGAGGCCAACAGTCGCCTGACATCGGCCGACACGCCCGCCGAGTTTCTGGCAGCGGCGTCCGTGTACCAGAGACTGGTGGATCGGGGCGTCTGCAATGCCACAGTCCTGTACAACGAAGGAACCGCCCTGTTGATGGCGGGAAAACCTGCGGATGCGGTCCAGGTTCTGCTCCGTGCCGAGCGGTACGGGGGAAGCGCCGGGGATATTCGCCGCAATCTGGCCATTGCCCTGGGACAGCGGGAGGGATTGAAGACGCCCCTCATTCCCTGGAATCGCATCGTGCTCTTCTGGCATTACGGCCTGTCCTGTGGCACGCGTCTACTGATAACAGCGATCGCCTTCACGCTGCTCTGGTTGGCGGGTGCCGCGCGTCTGGCAGGCAGGCGAGGTGTCGCCAAGATCGTTCTCAGGGGGGCGTTGTTCGCGGTGGTTCTCTTCGGATCAAGCGTCCTGACCACGCTGCAGCAGGAAAATCAGGCTCGCACGCCACCCTCGCTGCTGGCACCGGAGCCCGCGTCCGCGCCAAACGCCTCGCGGTAGTCGCGCGTCCAAACTGCTCCCAAAATGGTTCCCGCTTGTTGCCGTGTATGCGGCCCGTTACACTGCCCGGCGTGACAAAACAGTCCCTTCCCCAACACCGCGCCGTGGACAGGTTCTTCAGAGCTGAGGTTGCCGAGCGGCTTCAGCGGATGCGCAACAGTGCGGCACCCCATAAGACGTGGCCGGAAGGCTGCTATGGGTCTGCCACGAGTTGGCTCTTGTTCGTTGGCCCGAGTCCTGGCGGGCGGCGCCCGGCGCGCCCACCCCGGGCGCCCCGGCACCCGACAGGCGGCCGTTGCCTCTGGAACGTCGCCTTTGACGACCCGTATGCGGACAGACCGGACGCCTGGGGCGGCAAGTATCGTGAGAACATCCCGGCGCTCGTGGAAACGATCATTGGCCTGCCGCTTGGCCGGGGCAGTGCCAAGTTGTATGGGTTTGCGAACTTCGACTGGGTTCCAAGCCCGCAAGAGGGCCGCGTGCCGCGGAAACGACTCCTTCAGGGCGAATCCGACGTGCTGAAGGTGCTCAGAATGACCCGCCCCAGGATCATCGCCCCGACGACAGCCTTGGCACACACTCGGTTGTTGGGGTGCCTGCGCCGCGAAGGGTATTCGTTCTTCACACCGGCCGAGCAGTCCATCCGCATTCGCATCGACCCTCGCGGTGACGCCTTTCACACACGGTTGGAGGCCGTAAAGCTCAAGGGGCGCGGCGTCCTTTCAGGCAGTGTCGTCGTCCGCCTCCCGCAACACCCAGCCCGCATGCTCTATAAGCAGCACGGCCACCGGTGCGCCCGCGCGGTCAGGCAGGCCCTGGTTCACGTGTACGCTGAGGCCAACCGGCTGAGCATCGAAGAGACTTGATAGTCGGCGGACGGCGCTACGCCCCGCGGTCACTCCCGATGTGCCGGCCGCCTACTCAGAGACTCCCTCTGCTCAGGTTAGTTGCAGGCCTTCCTTGATCCCCTTCAGGAGTGCATTGGCTTTCTGCGCGACCTCCGCCGAGGGCATCGTCTTTCCATCCCCCAGTTCGATTCGTATGTTGAAGCGGATGGGGATGTTGGACTTTGTCTTGAGTTCCAGCAGTTTGGGCACGATGTCACCCAAGTCCTGGACCTGTGAGGGTTCGAGGTCAGCGGCGGCGACGAGCATCTTGGGCACAGCGCCGCCAGTTCCACCCGTCCCCCCGCCACCGGCTGTCGTTCCAGCCGTGGCAACCTTGAATTTTACAAACTGCGCCGACGGGAAGTCGCAGGGCCAGGCCTGCGATCCGGCCTCCAATTCGAGGAACCGCGCCTGCAGCGCTCCACCGATGACGTCCCGCACAGTCTTCCAGGGGAGTGTTTTGCCCGCTTTGACGGACAAAACAGTGGCGACGGACAAGCCGGAAGCCGTACCCTTCTTCCAGGCCTCCGGCAAGTTCTCCGGCAAGATCTCGGCGGCGGCAATGACCGCGGGCGGCTCACAGAGTCTGCCACTCGCGTTCAGAACGCCTGCCGGGATCGGCTCGCCGAGAATGCTGGCAGGGCCCGAGAGCAACCAGATGGATCCTTCCGCCACGGCCGCACTGATCGCCGCCTCGACAACCTCCTGCGAAGCCTTCGGAATCTGCATGGGTTCCTGATAACCGCCCCGATCCACTTTCACGACCGTTGCACCGCCAAAATAGTCGAACGCCGTCTGAACGGTGATCTCATCACCCGACCAGAGCCCGGGCAGTTTCTTGGGCACCAGGAGCGCTGGCGCGATGTCCGTGAGAACCGCCGCTTCCGGCAGGACGAGTTCCATTGCCGGGTCGTTGAGCGCGTTCTCGTCGGGCTTCGACCTCCACCACGACCGCGACGTTCCGTCCGGGCGTGTCAACCGCAGGACAAACGTACCCTGCTCGCAGCCCTCCACCAGTGTTTCCAGAATGGCGCTGGCTTTCAGCATCTTCGGGAGGTGCGGGAGCTGGGCAAATGCCCCTGCCAGGTCTTTCACCCGGCGGGCGGTTTCCCCTGATCGCCAGAGATTGTAGGGCCCATCGGGGAGCAAGGCCTCGGCGGTGATGGCCGTGTCCTGCACTCGCGACTGTTTGTTGGCCTTGATGATGCTGAAATGTGGATCCTCAGTGACCGTGATCTTGAAGGCCTGTACTTCATCCTTCTCGGATACGGTAACCACCGTGGAATAAGCCGTCCGGATGGCTTCGGGGATACGTCCTTTGGCCTTGTCGATGTTGATCTGCATCGTCTGCGCACGGGCCGGATCGACATTCCCGTCCTTCTGCTGTTTCTTCACCTCTTCGCGCACGACCTCCCAGGCGAGATAGTCACGCACGCGGGCCAGCGCCAGTTCCAGTCCGTCCTTCGATGGCGTGAGCAGCAGGACGGCATTCCGATAGACCCGCGGTCGGTCCGGGCCGGTGGTTTCGTCGAGAAACCGTCTGGCTTCAGGGCTTGGCTTGCCGGACTCAGAGGCGGCATTCGGCCCAAGCACGGCGTAATGGAACGCGCCGTCATCCTCAATGTCCTTGGGACGGGTAGGCAGCGTATGCACGCGGACACCGGCGGCCGAGGCGTTGGCCGTCAGCGCCTTGGCCTTGCCGATGTCGTCGAGCAAGCGGGCCCGAACGGTGTCATCAGGGGTGTTCTTCGCCGCCACGGCGTGCATTTGCGTCAAGTTCGGGCGGTTACCCAATCGCCAGGTACCGGGAGTCTGCCCCTCGGCCAGTGCGGTATAGAGGTCGTCCAGCCAGTAACTGGACTGCGCCCAGCGGGCCAAGCCCTTCTCCAATTCGATCTTGTCGGGACGCCCCGACCCCAGCAGCACCGTCAGATCCCGCGTGCGCGCGTTCTGTCCAACCGGCTGCGAGTGGAGGAACGTCGCCACGACCGCCTGCTCGATCTCCCGGCTCTTCAACCCGACTGACTCCGTCTGAATCCGACGCGCCTGGCTGAATTCGTTATCCAAAATGCCGGTCCACGCCTGCTTCTTGCCTTCCCATTCCTCCGTATCCGCCACGGCCACCAACTCGCGAAGCGCCTCGGAAAGACCATCCTTGTCAGGAGCCGACAGAAACACGGCGGGGCCGATCACCGGGCTGAGATCCCACTTCTCCGCCTCGCGCAATGCGAGCGCAAACGTCCGGAGAACCCCGCGGGTGCGCTGGAAACGAGCCAACTGCGTCCACTTCGAATAGAGCACTTCCGTCAGGTCGGGATGAAACGGGAAGCTCTTGAGGAACCGGTCTTCAGCCTCTGCTCCCTGTTTGGCCGTCTGCTCGTCCACGGCGGCGATGCCTTTGATGGCGGCCATGACATGCTGACGGAACACTTCCCGATCCTTGAGGGATTCGGGCGTGAAGAACCGACGGCGGAGCACCTCGGCCACGTCCTCTTTGACCACGGGCTCTACCACCTCTTCCCGCTGGCGCTGGAAGATATCCTGCAAAGACGCCTCGATCTCCCTCCCGAACGTATCGCTCTTGTGCGGATCGCTTGCCAGTAACGAGACAACAATGCAGCAGCCGTCGGTCTTCGTGGCCGCCTGCGTCAGGTATTGGAAGAAATTCAGCAGTTTGCTCAGCCAGTCCCGGTTCTGCGCCACTTTCTCCCGAGCGTACATCAGCACTTCGTCGAGCAGCACGAGTGTGCCCAGTCCCTCTTTCCTTGGGAGCTCAAGCAACTCGGCCAGAAGGTTCTCAGCCGGCGCAGAGTCGCGTTCCTCTGCCAGCCCTTCGGCGTGCAGGAGTTTCAGCCCGGCATCGCCCGCCAACTGGTAGGCCAGCACGCTCCAGGGATGCTTAAGCATCCGCGTCTTGCCTGCCGGGGAGCGAACCTCCATGCCTTTCTCGACGTCGAGTTTGTCAAAACACAGGCTCGCCACACGACAAGGAGGCGGTTTCTGGCCGATCTCCTGCACGAACTCGGCGACGGCGGGTAAATTCGGTAGATTCGCCGGGTCGTTAACGAGGTGCCGGAGCGTGATGAGGGTGTGTGTCTTCCCACCGCCATACGTCAGGGCGAGTTGGCGGACAGCCTTATCGTTCTTGCCCGCCAAACGCAACACCACGTCCCGCACCAGATGCCGCAGGTTGTAGGTCGGGAAGGTGAGCGCGAAGAAGTTTTCGGGCTTCTCATAAACCGGGCGCTTCCCCCGCTGCATCATGACCTCATACAGGTCGGCGGCGAACATGTGCATCGGCAGTTCGCCGGACCGCAGGTCATCCCGCAGTTTCACCACTTCATGCCAGGGTTTCCAAGGTAACTTAGCCATTGTGTATCTCCTCACTGATTGTGTTGCGCGGCGCCTTGGGCGCTCGGAAACCATGCGTGAAGTGTGGACTTGAGTTTCAATAAAGCTCGGTCCTGACAACGCGAAAGGCTGACCGTCTCGGCAAGCTTCGAAAAGATGCGCGGCGATGGCGGTTTGTTCGCCTCACGCATGGCCCGCAACATGGCGGCCTTCGGATCCTTAGGTTTCACGGTTCCGTCAGCAATCCAACGGCTTGATTCGAGCCATTCCCGAAGCGACGGGTGTCGTCCTGTCCATCCGAGTTCGTCGGCGACATGGGGCGAATCGCTCCATACCCAGGCCTCCAACTCAGGATCGATGACCACCGCCGCGCACCGGTCCCTCCAACCGGCCCGGGTAAGGCGATCCTCGACATCGGCTTCAACCTCTGAGACCGGCCGGTCATCCCATCCGCATCCGGCGTGGTCGAACACGATCAGCGCATGCCCATGCGTGTGGACGAACCCCTCCAGAAATCCTTCGCCACTGCAGCGGCATCCTGGATCCCGTTGGGGATGGCGCACGATATCCACATGTTTCCCCTCTTCCAGTTGGCGGCAGCCAATCGCCTTCCAGCGCTGCAGGATTCCGCGCAACGCATTCTCCGCGTCCAAGTCGGCGACCAACAGTACGAGATCCTTCACACGGTCGGCACGGGGTGGCATCAGAGCACCCCCCCTGCAAACAAAGTTCCCAGATTGACGCCCCCGCGCCAGTCCTTCAATGCCGGATGCTGGTTACCCGGCACAATGTCGGTGGCACCCGATTCGGTTTTCTTGAAACACAGCACTTTGTCCACCTCAGCCACGCTCAAAATAACCGGGGAATGCGTGGCCAACAGCACTTGTGCGCCATAAACGTTCGACAACGATTTGAAGACTGTCTCGACAGCCTGCGGGTGGATGCCGTTCTCGGGCTCTTCGATCAGGCAAATCCCCTTGAAATCGGGCACATACGCGGGGATGGTCAACGCGAGAAGCCGAAGCGTGCCGTCCGACGCCATCCATGAAGGCACCTCCAACCCGCCTCTATACTTGATCACCAAATAACGACTCCGGTCCTCGGGTCGCTCCACGGTCCGAATCGACTCGATATCGGGTAAGGCCGTCCGCACATGATCCACCCACCAGAGGTACCGCTCGCGATTCGCCGGCTGCTCTAGATTCCAGAGCACCCACGGCAGGTTTGCCCCATCGGGACTGAAACCCTTCCCGCGGTTTGCCGAGCTCGGTTTGCGTAGGTGCATACTGTTCAGGACAAATTGCTGAACGCCCTCGATGAGCATGCGCTTAAACCATGTGGCAACCGGGAACTTAGTTTCGTCCTCCGGCAGATTGGCCAAGGCCGACTTGCGTGGGCCAAGGCGGATGGATGGGAACCATCCTTTCCCCCCGCCCTCTTCCCGCACCTCGACATAGAAATTGTCATTCCCCCCGTGGGCCTTGCTCAGTACGCGTTGCCACCGACTGTTGCGGGTCGTCAAGATGCCATCCGGCAGGTCACGCTCCATGGGAAAGAGCTCGCGCTGAGGCGAAGCGGCACGTTCACGAGGCGGTTGTTGGAGCCACGCCTTCTCGTCGAGAATACCCATCTCTTGCGTGGCCGGGTCGAGGCCGACCCGAATTTCGTAGCGAAAATTGGTGAATGGTTTGGCCAACTTCGTCTTGTAAGCCTCAGGCACGGACGCCTCCAAGGCCAGTTCGAACGCGTCTCCCTCACGTGACCACAACAAGTCCTTGAAGTTTGACGTTCGCTCGGACACCGCAGCTTCCAGCCCGTCCGCGACCATCCGCCCGAGGAAACCAACCACATCGAGAAAGGTGGTCTTGCCGCTGGCATTGGGGCCAACCAACACATGAAAGGGCCCCAACTCCTGGCTCACGTAGCGCAAACATCGGAAACGCTTCGCTTCTATTCGCGTAATCATGGTTATTCCCCTTCTGTGCGCTGTGACAACCCTCTTGTTTCCAGCGCCCGTTGCGTTGTCAATACTTCCCTGCGTAGTATTTCTTCAAGCGATTCCGCCGACGATATCGGTGAAATTGCGGATTGTCCAGACACTGTCTGGACAATTGCCAGTGATGATTCGCCAGACAGCGTCTGGCATTTCGCCCGTGCCTCCAATTTGCTCGACGGTGTCGAGCAAATCTCCCAACCAAGATAGAAGGACCGCATCCGCTGTAATCCGGGACGCGAGTAACCACGTCCATGACGTGCTGTGAGATCGTCCGCCAACCTGACGAGAAGTTGCTCGCCGTATGCTGCCCTGTCCTTCCCGCCCTGTTCAAACTCCACTATCCGGCGACCCACTTTCCAATAGGTCGTCGTGATGATGCTGTTCGCGGTCTTGACGGTCGTCCGTCGCCCTTGTTCCAGGAGGCCGGAAATGTCCGACACCAAGCGCCCATAGTCTGAGGGACGAACGGGGAGGACGTCCGGAACTGATCCACGTGTTCTGGTTTGTCCCTTTGTCATGAGGCATCGTCTCCTTCCGGCTTCTCCTTCGCAAACAACTCCGGCCCCTGATCCCGCACCGCCCCTCTCGCGCCGACATGATTGCTGATGGACTCCATGAGCGAGCGTTCCTCACTCCCATGCGGCGAGAGTTCGATGAGCGACTGCAGAAGCCGCTTGAACAACTCCTGCCGCCGCAGGCCATTGCCATCCAGATACCCGTCCACCTTGGACAGGTCGCCGGCTTTCCACAGGTGCATCAGGCAATGCACACGGTCAATCAGGGGGATAACCTTCCCGCCGGGGGCTTCGTAGCCCAGCGACTTGCCCTTGCGCTGCGCCCACGTCTTGAGCTTCACCTTGCTTCCCGAGTCCTCGTCGGTGTCGGCGTCGGCTTCCGCGTCAGCGTCGGCTTCCTCATCCTCCGCATCTTTGCCAGCGCCTTTGGTGAAGGCGATCAGGTCCCAAGTGCTCGCCAGTTCACGATCCGAGATGCCGCAAGAGACGGCGTAAAGGATGCAGGCACCCGCCGGGGCCTCGTCCATGCCAAAGTCGTGACGATGG
The DNA here is from genome assembly GCA_964404035.1 of uncultured Verrucomicrobiota bacterium. Lineage (GTDB taxonomy): Bacteria > Verrucomicrobiota > Kiritimatiellia > CAIKKV01 > CAITUY01 > CAMBRF01. The sequence continues at coordinate 49,335 of CAYOIT010000009.1, forward strand.
AGCAGGTAGTAGGCCGTCGGCTCGTCCAGCCGGTCTCCAGCGGCCGAATCGTCGTCCCCCTCCTTGTCGCCGGAAAGCACGCGACCGACCACAAAGTCGACCACCATCCGGCGCACGTGGGTGAGGAACTCGCTCACCGTCATCGGTCCCGGTTCGTTGGCCTTCTTCACTATGGGATGCTTGCTGTAAGCCTCCATCGCCGGCCCCGTGGCCGCCCATACGAAGTCCGGACCGCGAATGCCAGCATCCCAGAACTCACGCAGCATGATCCGGATGTTTGTCCGCATCTCTTCCAGAACTTGGTTATCCCAACCGGGGCGGGCTGTCACCGGTCGCTTCTTGCAGACGAGCCAGATCGAGGAGGCAAGTGACGCACGGCCGAAATTGCGAACTCCGCCGCGCATCTCGGTCGCTATCGGCCAACTGCCATCCACCACGAACCCAGCACGGATAATCGCCGAAACCAGTGTCTCCCATGCGTCGGGTTGCTTGTGGGCAAACACGATGACCAAGCGGCCATCCGGCGTGAGCATACCGTGGCAGGCCAAGAATGCTTTGGCCATGCCATCCTCATACGCGGTCTTGGATTTGGCTCTGTCTCCGCCATGACGACTGGAATCGTCAATTAACTCGCCATCTTGCCTATCGTGGTCCCATTTGGGTGACAACGGGTTGGCGAATGCGGTCAGGGTTTCAGGCGATTGTCCATGAAAAGCACGCCGCAACCATATATAGAAGAAATCCATTAGATCGGAGTATGGAATCGCGTCGTAATAGGGCGGATCGGTGACAATGACGTCGATACCCTCAGAGTGCTGTCCGATGGCGCTTCCGAAGAGAACGGTCGGTTCCGGCATTCCGGCACAGAGATCACTGCTTCTCTCTATGAACTCTGCGACATTGGACACACCTCCCTGGTAGTAACGGTCAGCGAGTGAGAATGGATTACCTTCGGCAAAGTCCCATGTGATTGGGAGAGCGAACCGCAGGAACGTTTGCTTGATCTCCGAAGCGACTGGTTCCCATATGCAAATCGTGCTGAGGTAGTTGGCCGCACGATCCAACACACAGCCAAGCATCCAACAGATGGCGGATGCCAATTCCGTATCTGTTCGGTCTACGTCCAATGTCTGCCTGAGTGTTCTTGTCCACTTGACGAAAGTCCCCAACGCCAGAAGTTGACGCGGCGTGAAGAGTTTGTTCCATTGATCAAAACCGTAAAGTGGTACTCGGAAACCCAAAGCCTCCTTGCTTGCCAGCGGTTCCTCCGGCAGTCCAAATGGAATCTGCTTGAAGACCTCGGTCAGTGATGCCTCCGCCCTCTCGGCCATCTGGATCTCGTGATCGGTAGGCAACCGGAACTCCTTGCCGTCCTGGCCGTCTACGACCACAGTGGTCATCACCGCACCGAGTCGGCCGGCCTTGCCCTCGACGCGAATGTCCTCCATCGTCATGATCGCGCCACAACAGGGGCACTTGGCCCCAGAGCGGGACATGGTGCCGGCGGAAATGCGTTTGTCGTGCTCGCGTTTCTGCGCCGTGTTGCCCCCCTGGTTCGGCACATTTGCCTCGATACCGAAGGTGACGCCAGTCCTGTCCGTGTTCGGCTCCGGCACGAGCAGAACGCGTTTCTTGTCCTTCTTGCAGACCCAGCGGGTCTTGATGAGTGGCAGCGTGGCCCGACAGTTCGTACACGTCACCGTCCGCGCCCAGAGGTAGGCCACGGTTGGCTTGGCTACCCAGCGTGGATTCCGTTTGTCGCTCAGATAGGGATCAGGGAACCCGGCGTTCAGTTCGTCAATGTCCGGGGTGCCGCCTGCCTGTGCCGTGCCCGGCACGGCAGACAGGTCATCATTCAGCGGCACCCGTTGCATGGGCTGTTTCTCGTAAGGCTTGGGATGCTTGAGGTCAAGCGGCTCAAAGTCGGCATACGTGGGGTAGAACGCAGCCAGTTCCTTCCGGGCTCGGGCGAGCACCCATTGGCCCCAGGCACGGACATGCCACGCCAGGTCGGCC
>CAYOIT010000010.1:0-50283 GCA_964404035.1 uncultured Verrucomicrobiota bacterium
GCTTGCTCTGGCGTCTCGACCATCCCCGCGAAGCGCGCATGACCGTGGCGCTGGAGCCGACGCTGGTTTCGAGTGACGGGGTGCAGGAGTTGAAAGAGAGAACGCCTCAGGATAAGAAGAGCTGAAGAGGAGGAGTACATGAGTGCAGTGGCATTTATGGTATTTGGTGCGGCGGTATCCGGTACCCGCGCGGAGTCACCAGCGCCCTGTGGGGGCTCTGGCCCTCGAGCCTTTTAGCAACAGAGGCGGTTTATCTGTCGAACGAGACGGCGACTCCGGCGGACTTGTTCAATCGAAACTACGACGGAATTCGTGAAAGACACGCAAAAGAAGGGAAATGACTATGCCGGGATCCGTGATTCGCGCGTTGTCCAGCTGGGATTATGGAATTATCGCGTTCTATGCGGTGTTCGCCTCATCCATTGGTTGGATTTGCCGTCGACTGAACAAGAACCCGAGTGATTACTTCCGGGGTGGGGGGAACATGCTGTGGTGGATGGGCGGTGTATCGGCCATGATCACGGGCATCAGCACCTGGACTTTCACGGGCGGAGCGGCCAAGTGCTACCTTGATGGATTCATCTATCCTCTGGTTGGGATCTTGGGGATCATTCCCGCCATGGCCGTTTTGTGGTATTTGGCGCCCCGATTCCGCCGCATGAGGGTTATTACCGCCATGGAGGCGGTGTTTCGCCGATTTGGATTGGGAACTGAACAGTTCTACACTTGGTTCACGCTGCCCATGGGGTTGTTTTGGGGCGGCATCGGACTGAATACCCTGGGCGTCTTTATGTCCTCGGTATTTAACATGCCTCTTACGGGAACCATTGTGACGGTAGGGGTTCTGGTGACGATTCTGGCGGTTCTGGGCGGACAGTGGGCGGTGTCGTTCTTTTCGATTGTGCAAGGAACGATTCTGTTTTCGGTGGCGGCATTGGTCGCCTTTTTCTCGGTGAACCGGCCGGAGATTGGCGGCATCACGAACCTGCTCCATGCGCTACCGGAGCGCCATACGAATTTCGGGTCTGAGGCGTCAGGTGCCCTGGTCTTGATCTGGATCGTATTTGCCGTTTTTTTCGGCCTCGTCGGGCAGATGGATCTCCGGAATAGTGGAAAATACATCCGGGTCAAAAATGACCACCACGCCCGTCTGATGGTTTTGATGGCGTTCCTGCCGGGCCTCATATTTCTATTGCCACTCCTGCAGCAACTTCCCTCGATGTGTGCCGCCGTGCTCTATCCCGATTTGCGCCAGGTTTTTCCGCAGTTGAAGAGTCCGGAGGAGGGGGCGTGGCTCGCCATGGCCTTCACGGTGCTGCCCCAAGGTGTGCTTGGGCTCATGGTCTGCGCCATGTTTGGGGCCGCTGCTGACAGCGCGGACGCCGCGCTGAACGCCAATGCAGGGTTCTTTGTCCGGAATGTCTATGTTCGGTGGATTCGGCCGGATGCGCCGGAAAAGCGGCAGGTTGTGATCGGGAAAGTTATCACCACGGTGTTTGGTGTTCTTACCATTGGAACCGCCTTACTGGTCAACTCTCTGCGATCCTTGAACCTGTTTGATCTTTTCCAAATTCTCAACGCGATGTTGCTGCCACCCATGATCGTTCCGATGGTGCTGGGTGTGTTTATCAAGCGGACGCCGGATTGGGCGGGGTGGTCCACCGTGCTCGCCGGTTTTGCCGGTGCGGTGTTGGCCAAAAGCCTGTATTCTGCTGCGTGGGTCCAGGGGGTGCTGGGGCTTGATCGGGTTTTGACCCAGCGCGAGGTTGTGGATTCGCAGTTCATTGTGATTAGCGCGGTTACGTGGGTGGTGTCCATTTCCTGGTTCCTAGGCTCGATGCGGTTCTGGCGTCTTGCTGCTCCGGAACATCGGCAGCGTGTGGATGCGCTTTTTATTGATCTTCATCGACCCGTGGATCACATGGCGGAAGGCGGGGAGAATCAAGACGGAATGCAATACCGCATCGTGGGTCTGCTATCTACGGTCATGGGTTGTTTCCTGATGCTCTGCATGGCCATCCCCAACGGCCTGCGGGGCCGACTCTGTTTTCTCTTCATCGGCGGCATCCTTGTGGCCATGGGCCTGGGATTCCGACGGGCGTATCGGAAGCAGATGACGTCTGATGCCCGTGAAGCCGATGCCGCCACAGCCTGATCGTGTTCGCAATACCTGTTCGACTCGCAATTGATCATCTATCGTCGATCAATCAAATGCTATCCATAATATATTGTAGATCAGGTAGTTACGGAAGCCTCTAAAAATATTCAATACTGATTGACGTCTCATTCTTTCATATGTAAATTAAGTCCAGAAAATTATAGCCTTTCTGGGGTGGATAGTTTCACCCGTTTTTAACGATACATCATAAGCACGAGGGGAGCAGGGCGTGTGAAAAAGAGTTTGATCGTGAAGCCTCTTGTAAGCATGGTTGCGTCGGGAATCCTTTTCGCGCCAGGCCTTTTTACCGCTGTTGCCGCGCCAGCGGTCGAATCGGCGGGACAGGTAGCGGACAAGGTTGACTGGGCGTCCTTCCTTAATCGCCACGACCTCGTGTTCGCAGTCATGCCAACACGGTTCGAGAACGGGGCGTTTCTCGGTAACGGAACCATGGGAGCGATGATATATCGAAAAGAACCCGGTGCGTTATGTTGGGGAATGGGAAGTAGCGCCGTGACCGAACGGCGTCGAGACAACGCCCGGTTGCCTATCGGTGATCTTGTGCTCAAGCTGGCCGGCAACATCCAGAAGGCGGATATGCGACTTGACCTGTGGAACGCAGAAGTTCGCGGCACCGTCACCACGGATAAGGGCTCTGTACAGTTCCGTTCCTGGATTCATGCCGCGAAGATGCTGATGGAAATCGATATCGAGGCAACCGGCGAAGAAACGGCGGCGGCTTTCGCCTGGAGCCCCGGTACCGCGCAGATGCACCCTGAACTGGCCGCGTGGTGCAAGGAGACTCCCAATCCGCCCGGCACCAGTGAGGTCACGGACGGCGTCGAGGTGTTCACTCAGAAACGTCATGCCGGTGGCGAGTTCGCGACGGCCTGGAAGGACGTCAAAACAGACAAGGGGCGTCGCGTTCTTCTGAGCATCGCCGACTCATTCCCCGGCAACACGGCACATCAGGAGGCAGCGGAGATTGTCCGGGAAGCGTCAGCCGGATCCTCCGGCGTCCTCGTCGCGTCGCACCAGGCCTGGTGGCACGCCTTGTATCGGAAGAGCTTTGTATCGATTCCTGACACGAGGCTGGAGAGTTTTTACTGGATCCAGATTTACAAGTTGGCCTGCACCTCGCGTCCGGAGAGCGAGCCGGTGGATTTGCCGGGAGTTTGGTATCTCGATGCGAAGTATTCGCGTATCTGGTGGAATCTGAACATTCAGACCCTTTACCTGCCGGTCTATACCGCCAATCAACTTGAACTTGGCGAGTCGCTCGTCCGCTTGTTCGATGACCACCGCTCCAATTTCGTCGAGCAGGCCAAGAATCTTTGGGGCTGCGACGACGGCGCGAGCGTTTCCCACACGACCGACAATAAGGGGCGGCGCGGCGACGGCGCTCTCTCGCCTCCGTCGTATCTCAGTCCGGGAGATTTCGGCTGGGCCCTCCATGACTATTACCTGCACTACCGGTATTCGATGGATCACTCCATCATCACGAACCAAACGAGACACGCGTTCTATCCACTGCTGCGTGGCAGCGTGAACGTGTACCTGAAGATGCTCAAGAAGGGCGACGACGGCAAGCTGCACCTGCCGGTGCTCTACTCGCCCGAGTACGGCCGGGACGAGGACACCAACTACAACCTGTCCGTTCTGTGCTGGTCGTTAGAGACGTTGATCGCGCTCAATCAGCGGTATGCGCTCAACGATCCGCTCCTGCCGCGCTGGTGCGAGACGCTGGCCAACCTGACGCCGTATCCGGTGGACGAGACTGGGCTCAGGATCGGGGCGAAGATGGCGTTGACGACGAGGCACCGCCACTGGTCGCATATCCTCATGGTTCACCCGTTGCATAGCGCCAGCATGGACCTGGATGTGCCTGCGAACTGGGATTTGATTAACCGGTCAGTGCGCCATTGGATGCTGGGCGTGGATGATCCGCACCGGCAGAGCGAGGTGAATGCCTGGTCACGGCTCGGGGCGGCATCCCTCTATGCGGCGCTGGGCGACGGCGGCAACGCGAACGACAACTTGCAGCGGCATCTCGCGGACCGGCGGGCGGTGCGGCCCAACACCATGTATATCGAGGGCTCCCCGGTCATTGAGTGCTCGATTGTCGCGGCGCGGGCCGTGCAGGATATGTTGCTCCAGAGCCACAATGACCTGCTCCGCATTTTCCCCGCGACGCCCACAGCCTGGCCGTCGGCTGTTTTCCACAACTTCCTGGCCGAAGGTGCGTTCCTGGTCAGTGCTGAGCGGCAGGGTGGGCAGACCCTGTGGGTGCGGATCAAGAGCCTGGCCGGCGAGCCGTGCCGGGTGTCGGCGCGGTTCGGCGGCGATCCCGTTGCGTCCGTGCCGCTTAAGGTGATCGGCAGGAACCGCTATGAACTGACGCTGGCCAGGGGTGAGGAGGCCGTGATGCATCTGCCCGGGAAGGCGCCTGTGATGGTGATCAAGCCGTTGCCTGGTGAACCGGCCTTGTACAATTACTGGGGGGCACGATGAGGGGAAAGTGCTCGATAATCCGAAGGGCATTCTGCTGTGTTCTTTTGGGAGGTTCACTGGCCGTCAGCCTGCAGGCTGCGGAAATCCTTCCGCTTGCGGGGGAGTGGAAACTTCGCCTGGATCCGAAGGACGAGGGTGTCGCCCGGAAATGGTACGACGAGACGCTGACTGATCCAGTCAGGATTCCCGGCTCGCTTGCCGAGTCCGGATATGGGAGCAAGCCTGATCCCCGGCATCGCAACACGGGAGGTTGGACGCCGACGTATGGCTTCGACTTCGCGGATGTGGCCTGGTTCCAAAAGGATGTGGTTATCCCGGCCAACTGGCAGGGGAAGCATATCTCGCTTTTACTGGAGCGCGTCCATTGGTGGATACAGGTCTGGGTCGATGGCAAGCCCGTCTCCGTGAAGCATCAGAGCCTGAGTATCCCACAGGTGATTGACCTGTCGGAGATGATGGCGCCGGGGCAGCATCGCATCACGATCCGGATGACCCTTGGGCCCAACAAGCATATCGCCCACTCCTCTCATCATTTTCGGCTCCAGGCGGGGTGGTGCGGCATGGTCGGCGAGTGCGCCTTGAAGGCGACCGATCCCGTCTGGATCAAGTCTGTGCAGGTATATCCGGATGTGCTGGGAAAGAAAGCGCGAACGGTTGTGGAGATCGGAAATGTGACGGCGAAAAAGGGGGAGGGGAATATCGAGTGGGTGGTAAGCAGTCGGCAGTTGCCCGTCACCAAGGATCAGTTGCCGGTTACGTGGGATGGGAAAGGCGGCAGGGCTGAGTTTGAGATTGCCCTCGGGCCCGATGCGAAGTTGTGGGATGAGTTTGAGCCGAACCTCTATGAATTGAAATTGACGCTCAAGGTCAACCCCGAACCCCGAACCCCGAACCCCGAACCCTTTGTGGTCCGGTTCGGGATGCGTGAGTTCAAAACAAAGGGTAGGCAGTTTGTGATCAATGGCCGCCCCGTGTTGATGCGAGGTCGCACGGATGACGCCATCTTTCCGAAGACCCTCTATCCGGCCATGGACGTGGCGGAATGGCGACGCTTGTTCAGGACGTGCAAGGACTGGGGCTTGAACCATGTTCGTTTCCATTCCTGGTGTCCGCCCGAGGCGGCCTTCGTGGCGGCCGACGAACTGGGAATCTATCTCCAACCCGAGGGGCCTGCCTTTGGGCTTCCCACCACTCCCGACCAGAAGGAGTTCGTCGCCGAGGAGTGCCGCCGGATCCTGGACACCTACGGCAATCATCCTTCGTTCGTCCTGTTCACGGGCGGCAACGAATGGGCGGGTTTTGATGAGTGGGTGCAGGAGTGGAAGCAACGGGATCCGCGACGCCTTTATTCCCACGCGACCAACGGCGGGGGATTCCGGCCTGTCAGCGATTTCTGGGCGTCGATGGGAACGGCCCGGGTCAATTGGGGCCGTGTGGCGGAACATCCTGGCTGCCTGCGCGGCGCCTATCACGACCCTTTGGTGGGTCACATCAACAACTCGCCGCCCTCGACCCTGGTGGATTATCTGGACACGCTTAACGGTGTGGGGGCTCCCGGTCTGCCCGTGATCGACCGCCCTGTCATCTCGCACGAGACCGGTCAGTTCAATGCCTATCCGAATTACGGAGAAATCGCCAAGGGCAGCAACGCGGCGGTACGTCTGCTCAATTACGAGGTTTTCCGCGAAGGGTTGGCGGCGCGGCACATGCTCGATCAGGCGCCAGACTTCGTTCGCGCGTCGGGGGAGCTTCAGGTCCTGCTGTATCGCGAGGAGATCGAGGCGATCCTGCGTACGCCGGGTATCGGCGGCTTCCAGTTGCTGGATCTTCAGGACTATCCGGGGCAGGGCACGGCGGTGTGCGGCATCCTGGACACGTTTATGGAGTCGAAGGGCTACGGCAATCCAGACGAATTCCGCCGCTGGTGCGCTCCGGTGGTGCCGTTGTTGCGCATGAAACAATACACGTGGACGACCGCCGAGCCGTTCTCCGCCGAGGTTCAGGTGGCGCACTATGGCCCGGCCCCGCTCGACGCCGTGGTGCGTTGGACGGTGGGGGAGTGCTCAGGTGTGTTGCCGACGAAGCGAATCGTGCCCGGGGAAGTGGCCTCGTTCGGACGGTTCGAAGCATCATTGCCACAGGGCGTGTACAATGTCACTTTGGCCATCGAGAATACCGAGTACCGGAATAGTTGGAGGATTTGGGTCTATCAGAAAACATTGCCGACGGTGGAGTCGGATGTGCTTGTCACCGAAATATGGGATCCATCGGTCGAGCTGGCGCTGGCCGCGGGGAGGAAAGTGCTCTACCTGCCGAAGGCTTCCGCTTTGCCGCGTTCGATTCCTGGCTCGTTTGCGACCGACTTTTGGGGCTTTCCCATGTTCAAGGTGCATAATCCCCCCGGCACGATGGGGATACTGTGTGATCCCCGTCATCCGGTGTTTGCTGCGTTTCCGACGGAGTTTCACAGTAATTGGCAATGGTGGGATTTGCTCAAGCGATCGCGTGCGATGATTCTTGACGATCTTCCTGCCGATTTTCGTCCACTGGTGCAAGTCATCGATAACTTCGAGCGGAATCACAAGCTGGGCGCGCTCTTCGAGGCCAAGGTGGGGCCGGGACGGTTGGCGGTCTGTTCGATGGATCTGGTTTCGGACATGGGCCAGCGCCCGGCGGCGCGGCAGCTTCGCCATAGTGTGCTTCGCTACATGCAGTCGGATGCCTTCAACCCCCGCCAGGAGTTGACAGCCAAGGTCGTCGCGGAACTGGGTCGCGTAAAGAGCGAGATCGAGGGGCTCCAGCTTGCCGAGCCGCTGGGGATCCACAGGGCCTCACTGGTCGTGGCGGCCGGATCAAAGGTCGCGAACAATAAATCGGCCTGGGCGCCAGCACACGACATCGTGGGAACCCGGGTGGCCGGGTACGGCTACAGTATCGGTGGCGACGCCTCGAGCGTGCGTGATTATGGTGTCACCTTCTGGCGGGGCTCGAACATGACGGTTACGATCACTTGTCCCAAGAGGTATACTGGCAACATCCATCTTCATCTGCAGGATATCGGGCGCAAGAATCGTAGTGCGACCCTCCTGTTGAGCGGGCGGAAATTGGGCGTGCTCAAGGGGCACGAGTACGGGGCCTGGGTCGTGGTGCCTCTGGCCGCCGGGGACACGGCTGACGGTAAGGTTGAGGTACAGGTTCTGGCGCCGGCGGGCAAGGACGTGATCGCGACCGAACTGGTCGTGATGCCGACTGGCGCGTTCGATCCGGGCTAAGCAGGGTTTTCACAGGGAGTAAGGATGATGATGCAAAAAGCAACCATGTGGGGTGTCAGTGTCTTATTGGGGATGGGGTGTATTGCCTGGGCCGGGGATATTTCCGTCGGCGTGACGATTGAGAATGGCTCTATCCTGTTGCCGGCCGAACAGGCGCAGGTGGTCAGTGGTCAATCCAACGGTCAGGCGGTTGCGACGACCTTGCTGCCATTGGCCGATGGGGACGGGTTCGAGGATTTTCAGGTGCTGGCCCCGCTGCCACCCAAGGCCGGCGTGTATCGGTGGACCCTCCAGACGGCGAAACCGGGTCGCTATTGCGTGACGCTTGAATTCAACCATCCGCGCAATGGCAACCCTTTCGAGTTGCGAATCGGGGACCAAGTGCTGCGCGGTTACGCGCCAGGATCGGGCGGCGGGATGTCGCTTGTCGAAATCGGGGAGGCCGAATTAGCGGCTGGGCCCCAGCCCATTCTCCTGCAAACGACCAACGCCCCGCAGGACAGTTACATGACCGTGGGGTGTCTCTATTTTCGTCCGGTGGCCTTGAGCAACATGACGCTTCCGCAGATTCGGGCGGCGATCGCGCGACACAAGCCGCGAAAATTGCCGACAGAACTTAGCATGCCCCGGATTTTCAGCGACCACATGGTGTTGCAACGCGATAGGCCCGTGCCCGTGTGGGGCCGGGCGGTGCCGGGGGACGTGGTGACGGTTTCCTTCGGAGGACAAACCAATTCGGCCACGAGTGACGCGACCGGTCGGTGGAAAATGGTGCTTGAGCCGATGCCGGCGTCCTCGACGCCTAGGCTGTTGACGGTATCTTCCACTCGCCACTCGCCACTCGCCACTCGGCAATTCCGCGACGTCCTCGTCGGCGAAGTCTGGCTTGGCTCCGGCCAGTCGAACATGGAGGTGTCGATCAACGACCGTGCCAAATCGAAGCCCGGCGCGCCGGTGTATGAGTGCGACGAGGAAACGATCAAGTTCATCGGCGCCGGAGTGGATCCGTTGATCCGTATTTCCTCGGTAACCCTGGGCCATTCCAAGGAGCCGGCGTGGGTAGTGTTGACGCGCGATATGTGCCGGGATGCGCCGGCCACGATGGTGTGTTCCGCGATTCTTCTGCGCAAAAAACTTGATGTGCCAATAGGGATTATCGTGCGCGCGCAGAATTCTTCCGCAGTGGGTATCTGGTTGAGTCGTGACGCCGTGGAGGGTGATGTGGAAATCCAGCGACAGCTCAAGGAGTATGAGACCAAGGAGTGCCCGCGCCTCACCGCCGAGTTCCCCGCAAAACTCAAGGGGTGGGAAGTGGCGCTTGCCACTCCGGAGGGGAAGGGGCGGCGCAAGCCTGCGGTTCCTCCGCCGGCTGGCGATACGCCGACGCTGGGGTTCATTGAAGGGCGTGTGCGGCAATATGGCTCCGCGTACGATAGCCAGATTGCCCCGGTCATTCCCTATGCCTTGCGGGGTATTGTTTGGGATCAGGGCGAGAGCCGGGAGGGAATTGCGGGCGCCGACATGTGTGCCGTCTTGCCGGCGCTGGTGCGCTCCTGGCGCGTGGCGTGGGGTCGGGAGGAGTTGCCCTTCTTCTACATTCGCAAAAACCAGCACCCCCCGAAACTGCCCGAGGCTATGAATGCCATTGGCCACACAGTCCAGATTGAGAACCGGGGGCTGGGGCAGCAAACCCATCCACCGGACAAGGCCGCCTACGCGCGGCGGCTGGTGGAGGCGATGGAGGCCGTTTTGTACAAGCATGAATGAGGAATTACCCAATCGCCAGAGCATCCGGAAGAAGGGATGGGATTATACCACGCCGGGCTGGTATTTCGTGACGATTTGCACGAAAGGCATGACGCCTTTTTTTGGCGCCGTGGTGAATGGACGCATGGTGTTGAACGAGGCAGGGCGAATGGTGCGGCAGGTGTGGGGGGAGATTCCGGGATTCTATGCAGGTGTGGGGATTGATGAAGGCGTGGTTATGCCGGATCATTTTCATGGGATTGTGCGCATTGGGCAAGGCAGCGGGCAAGGCAGCGGGCAAGGCAGCGGGCAAGGCAGCGGGCAAGGCAGCGGGCAACCACAGGGGGTTGCCCGTACGGCAGGGGCAGCCCCCCGTGGCTGCCCCCTCTCATTGCCCGATGTGGTTCATAATTTCAAATCATTGTGCACCACGCGGTATATCCGGGGCGTCCGGGAAAAAAAATGGCGGGCGTTTGATGGCAAGCTCTGGCATCGCAATTATTGGGATGTGATCGTGCGGGATGAGCGCGCCTTGGCCAATATCCGCCGATATATCCGCGATAATCCCGGGAATTATCATGCCGTCACGCAATGCGGTGAGCCACGATTTCTGGGCGACAAGGCCTTGCTGGATCTGCCCAAGCTGGGGTTTCTTGCCTCGCGGGGCGAAAAGGAACCGCATGGTCATCTTCCTTTGCGCAAGGGGGAGGCGATCATTTCGGGATTCCTTTCGCCGATGGAGCGCACGGTGTTTCGGGCGGCATTGAAGCATGGCAAACCGCTGGTTTGGGTCAAACCCTGGGCGCTGGAGGAGGGCACGGATACTCCCGCGATCCAGGATGCCATCGCGGCGGGGAGACTGCTGGTGGTTTCCCCGTTTGGTGATCAGGTCGAGACCCCGAGCACGCGCAGGGCCGTTTGGTGCAATCAGTATGTGCTGGCGCATTGCGGGCGGCTTGTGATCGGCCATCTCAATCCAGAGGGAATGCTGGCTTGTATTTTGTCCGAAGCCAATCCTGATTTGGAAATTATACGAAGTGGAGAATAGAAAATGAGAAAAACGGTGATTCGAGTGGTGTCGGGGTTGATTTTGACTTCCTGTGCACTTGCAACGGAGTTGGTGAACGACAAGGTGGACTGGCCGGCGTTCCTCGCCAGGCAGGATCTGGTGTGGGAGGTGTTGCCGACGGAATCCCCGCACGACGTGAGCTTCTTCAAGGCCCTCGGCCAGCTTCCAGTCAAGGGCGACAGCGGCGCCTTTCTCGGCAACGGGATGCTAGGGGCCGTCGTCTTTCAAAAGAATACCAACACCTTCTGCTGGGGCATGGGCCGCTCCGACGTGACCGAACGCCGGCGTGACAATGGCCGGCTGGCGGTTGGCGACCTGTATCTGACCACGGTCGGCAAGATCCAGTCCGGGACAATGCGCCTGGATCTCTGGAACGCCGAGGCACGGGGTGAAATCGTGACGGACAAAGGTGGTATCAAGTTCCGGTCGCTGGTTCATGCCGATCGGATGGTCATGTTCCTGGACATTGAAACCACGGGCGGGGAATCGGGCGCGAAGTTCGCTTGGAATCCGTCAACCGGGCAGATGACGCGCGGGCTGGCCGGACCATTTCTCAAAAAAGATCCGCCCAATCCCGCCGGCGCCGCCTCGGTCAAGGACGGCGTGACGGTCTACACCCAGCCCCGGATTGCCGGCGGCGAATTCGCGGGAGGCTGGAAGGAAGTTGCCTCGGGAAACACCCGACGTGTCTATGTCTCGGTCACCGACTCCTTCCCTGGCAACACCGCCACGCAAGAGGCGGTGGAGACGGTGAAGAAGGCGGCGTCATCGGATTACGCCGGGCTGATCGAATCCCACCGCAACTGGTGGCATGCCCTGTATCTGAAAAGCTTCGTCTCATTCCCGGATCCGAAGCTGGAAAGCTTTTACTGGATTCAGATCTACAAGCTTGCCTCGGCCTCGCGGCCGGGCCGCGGGCCAGTTGACGAGGCCGGTCCGTGGTATCGCGACCAGAAGGAAGGCTTCTACTCGCGCATCTGGTGGAATCTCAATATCCAGATCGTTAACGCACCAGCCTACACAGCCAACCAGCTGGAGCTGGCAGAACCGTTAATTCAGCTTCTGGACGAACACCGTGATAACTTCTTCGAGCAGGGGAAGAAATTGTGGAATTGCCCCGAGGGCGCGAGCGTCAGCCATACCAGTGATCGCGAGGGGCGGCGCGGCGACGGCCATCTCTCGCATAACAGCTTCCTCAATCCCGGCGATTTCACCTGGGCGCTGCAAAACTACTACCTGCACTACCGCTATTCCATGGACCACGCGATGGTGACCAATCAGGAGCAACACGCCTTCTATCCGCTCCTGCGCGGGACGGCAAACGTCTACCTGCACCTGGCTAAACCGGGTCCCGACGGCAAGTTGCACCTACCTAAGTTGCACTCGCCCGAGTTCGGCAACGACACCGACACGAGTTACAATCTCTCGTTGATGCGCTGGGCGTTGCAGACGCTGATCGCCCTGAACCAGCGTTACCAACTCAACGACCCGCTGTTGCCCAAGTGGCAGGAGGCGCTGGCGAATCTCACGCCGTGGCCTGTGGACGAGAACGGTTATCGGGTCGGTGCGACGATGGGGTTTACCAAAGCACACCGGCACTGGTCTCACCTGTTCATGGTTCACCCGCTGCACATCCTCGATCTCGACGATCAAGTCAACCGGGAACTGTTCAAGAAGTCGCTGGATCACTGGGCCAAACTGGGCACTACGACTGATGGGTGGGACCGGATCGAGGACTGGTCCTTTTCGAGTGCATCCGCTCTGTATGCGGCGTTGGGCGATGGCGACCGCGCGCTTGATTTTCTCCATCGGCATATCAACACCCGGACGATCTGCCGCAATACCATGTCGCTCGGGCCGTGGCTGAGCATCGAAGGCGCGATCACCGTCAACCGCTCGGTGCAGGAGCTGTTGCTCCAAAGCCATGGGAACCTGATCCGCGTCTTCCCGGCAGTGCCCGCCGGATGGACCAACGCCGTCTTTCACAACCTCCGGGCGGAAGGCGCGTTTCTCGTCAGCGCCGAGCGCCAGGACGGCAAGACCCGGTGGGTGCGCGTGAAGAGCCTGGCTGGCGAGCCGTGCCGGATCCTGTGGGAGGGAAAGGTGAAGGAATTGCCCCTCGCCAAGGACGAGGAGACGTTGCTGTACGTTAGCGAGAAGCCGCAGCCGGTGGTTCAGCCGGTCGTCGCCGATCCCGTTACAATCAATGCGTGGGGCTTGAAATTGGCGGATCTTGCCAAGCCCGCCCCGGTGGCGCAAGTGGGGCCGAAGCCGAAACCCGTGTCGGCGGCGGCGCCGGAGGCTGATAACACCAATGCGCAGACGGAACTGGCCGACAAGCAGCGCAATGTTGCCAAGAAAGGCAATTTGCATCCCGACGCGCAGTGGTTTCCGAAGGCGGGGTTGGGTTTGTTCATGCATTGGGGCATCCACAGCGTGGCCGGTGTGCAGCCGTCGTGGGCGATCTTTGAAAGCTATGGAAAGAAGCCGTCCGCGGAATACATCGCGCTGGCCGGCAAGTTCGATCCGCAGAACTACGATCCCGACAAATGGTTCGCCTCCGCCGCGAAGGCCGGGTTCAAGTACGTGGTACTGACGGCTAAACATGCCGACGGCTACGAGCTCTGGCCGAGCGAATATGGCAACTTCCACAGCCAACGCGACCTGCTCAAGCCGTATGTCGAGGCCGCCCGCAAACATGGGTTGAAAGTCGGATTCTACTATTCGCCGAGCGATTGGACGTTCAATCCCGAAGGGTGGCCTTACATGGGATACCCGCGGCGCGACGGGTTGAAAGAGCACGCGCTCAAATTCGGGGAACTGGATCCGGTCGAGGTGCAAAAGCGGTTCGAAACGATCTACGCCTACGTCAAGGGACAACTGACCGAACTGCTGACCCGCTACGGCACGATAGACTTGCTTTGGCTCGATGGGTTTGACTGGCCGGGAACTCTCAACGACCACGGCCCGGAGACGCTCGCGTATCTGCGCACGCTCCAGCCCGGCCTTGTGATCAACGATCGCTGGTATCTGTGGCCCAAGCCGCGGACGCTCGGTGACTACCAGACCTTCGAGCAGACTCCGCCCTGCGCGCGCCCGGCGGGTTGGTGGGAGTTCTGCCAGACCATCAAGGGGCATTGGGGTTACTCGCCCACGCACAAAATTCGCCCGACCGAGGATGTGATTACGCAACTGGCCAAAGCCCGCGCGTGGGGTGGCAACTATCTGCCCAACATCGGCCCGGCGCCCGACGGCACGTTGCATGAAGATGTCTACAAGTTCTTTGACGAGATGGCTGCCTGGATGAAACACAGCGGCGAAGCCGTTGGCGATGTCCAGCCCATGCCTGCATCGGTGAGATGCAACGTGCCGGTCACTGTTAAGGACGACAAGACTTGGTATTTCTTTGCCACGAACGAGATCGTGAAGATCGAGGCCACTGGCGTCAATGAACCAGCCGAAGCGGTGTTGCTGCGTACTGGGGACAAGATCAAGTTCGCTCGTATGAACGGGACGCTCGAACTGACCCTTCCCGCCGAGAATGCCACGCGCTCCGTGAATGTCGTTAAGGTGAGGTGGAAATGAAACACCGGTTCGGGATCTCGATAGTCAGCGCGTTGGTATTTGCCGGCGCTACAGGCGCCGAAGGGGAACCGGCCGCCGGGGCCAAGCTCGAGCGGGTGGTTTTTGTCGGCGACAGCATCACCGTGGGCGTCGGCATCAGCGTGAACCGGGAAAGCGACCGGTACTCCAGTGTTGCCACCCGCCTGCTCAAGGAGAAGCATCCTGCTGTCACTGAAATCAATTGCGGGGCCAGCGGAGGGTCCCTTTCCGGCGGCGCCGATGGCGACTATCAGGCGGATGCGATTCTCAAGCACAATCCCGATGCCGTGGTCATTCAATGGGGCGTGAACGATCATTTCTGGGGTGCCTCGATTGCGCGGTTTGCGGCGGTTTACGACAGTCTGGTCCTGCACCTGCGCCGGGCGCGTCGAACCATGCCAATCGTGGTCATGACCCTGGTTCCCGACTACCGCTGGCCGGAGAATGGCGACGAATGGATCGGCGCGGCCAATGTCGCCATTCAGGATATTGCCGCGCGATATGGCTGTCACGTGGCCGATGTACACCGCGCGTTCAATCACGAGCGCGCGCTGACGTACGACGCAATTCAT
The DNA here is from genome assembly GCA_964404035.1 of uncultured Verrucomicrobiota bacterium. GTDB lineage: Bacteria > Verrucomicrobiota > Kiritimatiellia > CAIKKV01 > CAITUY01 > CAMBRF01. The sequence continues at coordinate 14,932 of CAYOIT010000010.1, forward strand.
CCGAACGAGCGCGGCGCCGAAGTCATGGGCCTGGCCGTGGCGGAAGCGTTCTCAGCGCCGGCTCTCTCCAAAGAGAAGTTGGCTGTGCAATTTGACCAGGGTGTTGAAGTCCGCTTCCAGAGCTACGTTTTCAATCCGAAATGGGATAAGACTCCGGCCTGGATTCGCGTTTCCGAAATATCCCGGGCCGGGATGCAGATTGACACCCCCGTTTCGTTGGCGATTCGGACGGCGGCCGTTTATCCGCCGGGCACAACTTGGAAGATCGTCATGCGTGACGAGAACGGCAAGCCCGTCGAGAGCGTGACTCAAACAGTGGATTTTTCCCGCATGCTGAATTTCACGGCGAAGCCGAAAGACGGTCTGACAAAATATAACGTCGAGATTACCGAAGCGAAATAGAGAGAGGACACAGGGTCATGAAGAAGGGATGGGTTATAGCAGCAGGGTTGGTGATGAGCGCGATGATCGCGCAGGCGGATCAGTTGGCTAAGCCGCTGAATTACGGGGAGATGTGGAAAAAACTGGCGGAGGAGGGGCGCAAGAAGTATCCGGACCAATCCTGGCCCGCGCCGAAGACGGAAGCGGTCGAGGCGTGGAAGGACATGCGGTTCGGAATGTTTATCCATTGGGGGCCAGTGAGTCTGAAGACTGTGGAAATCAGTTGGTCGCGCGGACAAGCGGTTCCGCTTGATGTATACGATAACCTCTACAAGCAGTTCAATCCGGTGAAGTTCAATGCGGACGAGTGGGCTAGCATTGCCAAGGCCGCCGGGATGAAGTACATGGTTCTGACCGCCAAGCACCACGACGGTTTCTGCCTCTGGAACACGAAATACACCGACTACAACATCATGAACAGCCCGTTCAAGCGGGACGTGGTCAAGGAGTTGGCTGAAGCCTGCCGGCGGCAGGGGATCCGGTTCGGCCTGTACTATTCACCACCCGACTGGCATCACCCCGATTTTCCGCTCGGTGGCTGGCGGGGTCAGACAGTGCGGGAAAAGTACGATATGGACGCCTACGAGACGTACGCATTAAACCAGATGCGGGAGTTGCTCGAGAACTACGGGCCGATGGTGACGCTCTGGAACGACTGCCCCATGATGGGGTATGGTTTCCGGGGTGTGCCGATCATCCGCATGGCCCGTTCGGTCCAGCCCGACATCCTCGTGAATGACCGCACCGGCAGTGGGGGCGACTATGGAACTCCCGAGCAGCAGATCGGCGGTTTCAACCTCAAGCCGTGGGAGTCGTGCATGACGGTTTCTTCCCGCAACCAGTGGTCCTGGGGCGGGAACCGGGACGGGGTGAAGGACCTCAAGACGATGCTCGGGTTTGTGATTTCGGCCGCCGGCGGAAATGGGAACGTCCTGCTCAATGTCGGGCCGACGCCGGAAGGTGAAATCGCGCCCGTGCAGAGCGACCGGTTGCGCGAGATGGGGCAGTGGCTGGAGAAATACGGAGAGAGCATCTACGCCACGCGCGGCGGTCCCTACAAGCCGACGAAAAGTTTCGCCTGCACTCGCAGAGGCAACACAGTTTATCTCCATGTCCTGAGCTGGGACGTGGAGAAACTGGAGTTGCCGGCATTGCCCATGAAAATCCTCAAGAGCGAGTTGCTAACCGGCGGCAAGGTTGAGGTGAATCAGACGAGCAAGGGCGTGACGATTTCCGTGGCCAGGGAGTTTCAGCAACCGATTGACACCATCGTGAAGCTCGAATTGGACGGCCCGGCCAAAGAGATCGCGCCTATCCAAGTGAGTGCCCCGGCGCAACCGAAACCCAAAGTGGTTAACCGGACCAAAGTCAAGGATGGCGAGGCGATCAACGCGGGAGATCTAATGGAGGCCGAAAAAGCAAAGGAGGCGAAGACGAAATGAGACATGTCGTAAGTATCATGCTATTGGCGGGACTGCTTGGCGCACAGGTCGGCTCGGCCGCGGAGTTCTTTTTCAAAAACGGTGACACAGTGTGCGTGATAGGTGACAGCATCACCGAGCACGCACACTATGTCAACATCATGGAGATGTGGACGCTTACCCGGTTTCCGGGCTGGGATATCCGGTTCCGTAATGTCGGCAAGGGCAGCGACACGGCACCGGGCGGCGCGGCGCGGTTTCAGGAGTGCGTGGTTCCGGTCAAGCCAACGGTGTTGACCGTGGATTTCGGCATGAACGACGCGAAGTACCGGGCATTTGACGAGAATATCTTTGCGGTTTACACGAATGGCCTGCAGAGCATCGCCGATCAGGCGAAGAAGGAGAACATCCGGGTCGCGTGGATCACCCCGCAGCCGGTCGAACGCGATCTCAAGGACAAGAGCCGGGGAGATTGCCCGATCTACAACGAGACACTGGGCGAATTCGCGAAACGCCTGAAGCCGTTCGCCGAAGCCAACAACGGCCTCTATATTGACCAGTTCACGCCCTATCTGGCGGTGCTCGAAAAGGCCCGCGCGACTGACCCGATGATCCGGATTACCGGCGGCGACTGGATTCATCCCGGCCAGCCGGGGGGCTTGTTGATGGCGGCCAACATCTTGAAGGGAATGTCGTTCCCGATCCTCGTGTCGGCGGCGGAGATTGACGGGCTGAAGGTGGTCAAGGCCGTGCAATGTGAGATCAATGACCTGAAAGCCGGGCCGACGGGCGGCATCCAGTTCAAACGGCTCGATGCGGCGCTGCCGTACTTCCCTGATCCGGTCGTGGGCAAGCCGCGGGGCAGTCCGCCGGCCTCGGAGATGTTGAAGTGGGCGCCGATCCTGGAGGAGATGAACGACTACCGGCTGAAGGTCGCCGGGCTGAAACCCGGCAACTATGAGGTTCGGCTCGATGGCGAGAAGATCGTGGAGTATTCGTCGGAGCAACTGGCCGGTGGCGTGAACCTGGCTGGGCCGGCCTTGGCCAACGGCCCGATCGCGAAACAGGTGCATCAGGTGATCGAGGCGGTGATGGCGAAAAACGGATATTTCCACGGACAGATTTTTCGAGGCATCATGGACTATAAGCCCCGTGAGTTTCCTTCATTCGTGAAGGATGGCAAGGCACTCCTGGAGGAAGTCCTGAAGCAGAAGAGGCTTGCCCTTGTGAAGCGGCTGACCGAGTTGCCGAAATATGACGAAGCGGTTCGCAAGACTCTCGTCATGCAACCCCATTTGGTGGAGATTGTGCCGGTGACGAAGTAAGAAAGGAATAACAATGACCTTCCAATATAAGACAATCAAGAGCCACTTGCAAAAGTCCTGCGGACGCGACGAAGCGCGTCCCTCCATTCATGGAAATGTGCCGTTACTCGTATTATTGGAGGGACGCGCTTCGTCGCGTCCGTCTTTTCTCAAGTGGATGGCGGGGGTTCTCGTGGTGGTTGGTAGTCTTGCCGGTACGGCGGCGGAACCCAAGGATTTCTACCTCAAGGATGGGGATCGGGTCGTGATGTTGGGCGATTCCCTCACGGAGAGCACGCAGTATGCCGACTACCTGGAGCTGTGGACGAGGACCCGTTTCCCGGCCTGGAAAGTGGAGTTCTGGAAGGCGGCCCGCTCCATGGACATGACGCACCGGGGCGCTGGCTGGTTCGATCGGGATGTTGTCACGCTCAAGCCGACGGTACTGACCGTTTGCATGGGGTTTAACGACGGGGTGGGGCGGACAGTGTATGAATTGAACAAGAAGGCCCATGCTGGCTATCTCGCCTCCATCGGCAGGTATGCGAAGCAGGCTAACATTGACAGGGTTGCCTGGTTGACTCACCCGCCCATGGAGATGCGGGAGGATGGTGCCCCGGTAAGCGGGAACGAGAACCTGGGAATCGCCGCTGAAGTCACCCGGGAACACTGCGCGGCCAACAGCGGATTGTTTGTGGATCTTTACGCCCCGTATTTGGACCTCCTCACAAAAGTTCGTGCAAACGACCTCAAGGCCCGTCTCACGGGGCCGCTGCTGGTGAAAATCGATCCCGAGGTTGAACGGATGATGTTGGATCCTGACGAAAAAGGGAAAGTCTCCGAGAAGGACAGGGCGGGGTACACCTACGCGATGTGGGTCCTGCGCAACCAGTGGAAGGAAGGGATGCCGATGATGCCGGGACCAGCTGGTTCGGCGTTCATGGCCGCAACAGCCCTCAAGGCGATGTCATTTCCGAGTCTTGTCTCTGCCGTGGAGATTGACGCTGCAGGGCTGAAGACCGTGGCGACGACGCAGTGCACGGTCAGCGAACTCAAAGCCGGGACCGGGGGCGGCATGCAGTTCCTGCGACAGGATTCGGCGTTGCCCTATTTCCCGGAGTCCTCGGGCAGCGTTGCCAAGGACATTAAGCCGGCTTCCGAATTGCTGAAGTGGAGCTCGGTGCTGGAGGAGATGAATGACTACCGGCTGAAGGTGACAGGACTGAAGCCTGGTAAGTATGAGATTCGGATGGATGGCGAAAGGGTCGCCGAATACACGGCGGAAAAGCTTGGCGAAGGTGTGAATCTGGCGGCGGCGGTTCTGGCGAATGGGCCGATCGCCGCGCAGGTGAAACGCATCAGCGAGGCGGTGGCGGTCAAGAACAAGGCGTTTCAAGAGAACGTATTCAAGGCGCTGATGCCGGTGGTTGTGTCTTTTCCTGATTTTCTTGAGAAACGGGAGGAACTCACCGCCCGGGTTGAAGCTGACAAGCAGGCGGAGTTCAACTTGCGCATGCAGGAGATTGCGAAACTGGAGGATGCGATCCGTAAGGAGTTGGTTATAAAGCCGCATGTTGTTGCGATTACGCCGGCGGGAGATGCGGATTAACGTGTAATCAAACAAGATTGAGAAATGTTATGAATATTGGAAAATTCTTCTTCTGTGTTTTTTGTGGCGTAATGGCCGCAACCCGATTGCTGGCTGGAGCCTCAGTGGAGCAGTTGCGCTGCGAGGGGTGGGAGAATCCGTTGGGAATCGATGCGCCTCATCCGCGGCTTTCGTGGGCGATCCGCTCTGATGTCCGCGGGCAGAAGCAGACGGCGTATCAGGTGTTGGTAGCGTCGTCGTCGGAGAAGTTGGAGAAGGACCAGGGCGATCTGTGGGACAGCGGCAAGGTCACCTCCGATCAGTCGATTCACGTGCGCTATGCCGGGGCGGTCTTGGCCTCCCGTGCGCAGTGTTTTTGGAAGGTGCGCGTCTGGGTAGATAGACTCCCTCTCCCTTCAGGGGAGAGGGCTGGGGTGAGGGTGGGCGCGCGGCAGGAGAATGGCGACCCCACTCCCTGGAGCGCGCCAGCCTCATGGACAATGGGGTTGTTCAAGTTCGGCGATTGGAAAGGTTCATGGATCACGGCCTCGCGCTGGTTCATGCCGCCGGAATACCGGCCAATTGGATGGACTGGCGCGGCAAGAAGCTGGAAGGCCGAGACCCCGTCCTGGGCACAGGTGGATCTCGGGCAGCCGTTGCCGATTGACAAGGTCAGGCTCGTGGCGCATACGCGCGAGCGGTTCCCGTTGCAATTCCGGATTGAGACGGATGACCACATCGATTTTCCCAATCCGCAACTGCTCGCTGAGTGCGCGGGCAAGGATTACGAACTCGCGGACTCCGGCGTGGCCGAATTCCCCGGCAATGGCCGCAAGGCGCGCTTCGTGCGCCTGTTCCTTCTCAAGTCGCCGAGCACCGCCAAGGAGCCGAAACTCTTCCAGAGCATCATCCGGCAGATGGAAGTCTGGTCCGGCGGAAAGAATGCGGCGCTGATGCGGCCGGCTTTGGACTCCGGTGGGCAACTGGTGACGTTCATGTTTGACGGGATGCCTTCGGCCAACGATGGCGAGCGGTGTCCGGACGATGCCTGTCCGACGCACCAGGCTCCCTTGTTGCGCAAATCCTTTTCGCTGGAGAAGCCGGTCAAGCGCGCCATGCTCTACTATGCCGCGCACGGCATGGCGGAGGTGAGCCTGAATGGCCGCAAGGTTGACGATACGGTGCTAGGCCCCCCGTTCACCGATTACAGCAAGCGGATTGTCTATCGGACCGTGGAGGTCACGGATCTTCTGGCGCAGGGGGAGAACGTGCTGGGAGCCTTGCTCGGCAACGGCTTTTTCAGTCCCCCCAACAATGGGATGCTCAATCGCCACAACGGCCAGGGCCAGCCCCGGTTCCTCGCCAATTTGGAGATTGAACTGGCCGACGGAACAAAGCAGCAGGTTGTCTCCGACGAGAGCTGGAAATGGGCGCGGAGTGAGATCGTGAATAACGATCTGTGGACCGATTATCACGAGGATCGCGCGGTCGCGAAGCCGGGTTGGGACAAGCCGGGTTATGCCGATACCGGCTGGCGCAATGTGGGCCTGGCTGCCTCGCTGGGCGGCAAACTGTGCGCGCCGGACGGGCCGCCCGCGCGGGTGATGGGCGAGGTTAAGCCGGTCCGCATCGAGGGTTCTGCCGCGATTTTCGAAACACACAATTCCGGCTGGCCGAAGCTGATCATCAAGAACGGCAAAGCCGGCCAGAAGATTCAACTTGGCGGCTTCCACCGGAGCACGCCGCGCATCAGCTTCACGCTCGCGGAGGACGGCCCGGCGGTGCTGGAGCCGAAATTCATTTATGTCTCCGGGCCGATCAAGCTGTCGGTCGTGGGGCTAAAGGAACCGTTGACCCCGGAGACGATCTGCATCCGGCATGTGCGGGCCGATCTGCGTCAGGCCGGCGACTTCCACTGTTCCAATCCGTTCCTGAACGAGTTGCACGCGGCCGTGCGGTTCACGCACCTGAACTACGTGCTCGACCATCCGCTTGATCCGATGCGCGAGAAGCAGGGGTGGACCCAGGACGCGGAGAACATGTTCAACACGGCAGCCTACCTGACCGATGTCGAGGGCATGTACCGCAAATGGTGGCGGGACATGGCCGACAACCAGGTGGACAGCGGACTTGTGGGGTCGGTGGTGCCGGAGATCCGCCGCGTGGACGACGGCTGGAATAATCCCTGGTGGAGCGGCATGGTCGTATGGCTGCCCTGGGAGCATTATCTCTATTATGGCGATGAGAGTCTGCTCAAGGAGGCGTATGAACCGATGCGCAAGTACGTTGATTTCCTTGACCGTTTGGCGGCTCACGGGGCGGGCGCGCGCCAACTCGATTTCCCGGATCTGCGCGATCCCGTCGATGCCAAGGCGGCGGCGAAGAGGCAGTTGATGTGGCAGGGCGCGAACGATTGGTGCGGCAACCCGAAATGGATGTTCGAGGGGACGCGGCAGATTCCCGGCCCGCTGTTGAGCATGACGGCCTGGCAGTACTATGCGGATATTGTGAGCAAGACGGCCGGGATGACCGATCGGGCCGGGGATGTGGCGAAATATGCCGCCATGGCCGCTGATGTCCGACAGCGCATTAATGAGCGGTTCCTGACCCCGGCGACGGGGCTCTATGCCGGTAACACCAATTGCATGGCCGCACAGTTGATGCCGCTGGCTCTGGGCGTGACGCCTGAGGCGACGCGTCCCTTGACCTATCAGCGGATGATGGAGGCCATTCATGCCTACGGCGATCATCATGCCTGCGGGTTTGTTACGTTGCCTTACCTCCTCAGGACGCTGACCGATAACCACGAGACGGCGCTGGCGAACCGTATCGTCAATCAGGAGGGATTTCCAAGTTGGCGGACGCTGATGCACGACGGTGCGCTTTTCGAGAACTGGAAGGGTGGCGATGCGCTGATGCCCTCCTGCGGCGGCATTGTGGGAATGTGGCTTTATCAGTCTGTGCTTGGGATACGGCCTGACCCGGCAGGGCCCGGCTTCAAGCGGTTCATTCTCGCGCCGCAACCCGATCCGGCCACGGGGCTGACCTCGGCCGAGGGGTGGTTCGATTCGCCCCATGGCCGGATCGTCTCGAAGTGGAAAATCGCCGACGGCAAGCTCACGATGGAAGCGGGCATTCCCGCCAACACCGTTGCCACCGTGCGCATTCCCACGACCAAGCCGGAGAGTGTGCAACTTGACGGCCAGCCGGTGGCGGCGTCCACGGATGTGAAGATCCTCCGGAGTGAGCCGAATGCCGTGCTGGTTGAGGTCGGCGGCGGAGCTTATGTGTTTACTGCAACGGGATATTGAGGGGAACGAGCGCATGAAGGAGGGGTTGCCCAACCGTCAGAGCATTCGCAAGAAGGGGTGGAACTACGCCACGCCGGGGTGGTATTTCGTGACGTGCAATACGGCGGGAAACCAGGCCGTATTCGGGGCGGTTATCAATGGGACAATGGTGCTGAATGAGGCCGGGAAAATGGTGGCGGACATGTGGCGCAGTGTCGAGGCATATCATCCCGAGTATCGATTGGATGCATTTGTGGTCATGCCCACCCATGTGCATGGAATCGTGGAAATTGCAAGGGCAGGCCGTTGCGACGGCCCGGGCAGGCGCGACGGCCTGCCCGTACCATCGTTGCCGGAGTTCATGCGGCGGTTTAAATCGTTGGTTGTGGCGGAATATGTGCGGGGCGAAAAGGCGGGCGTTTATCGCCCGATTTCTGGCAAGCTCTGGCATCGCAATTATTGGGATGTGATCGTGCGGGATGAGCGGGCATTGGCGAATATCCGCCGGTATATCAGAGAGAATCCCCGCAATTATGGGGCCGTCATGCAGTGTGGCGAACCCCGCTATTTGGGCAATAAGGCATTGCTGGATCTGCCCAAACTGGGGTTTCTTGCCTCGCGGGGCGAAAAAGAGCCGCATGGGCACTTGCCGCTACGCAAGGGGGAAGGCATCATTTCGGGATTCCTCTCTCCCATGGAACGTACGGTATTCCGGGCGGCATTGAAGCATGGGAAACCGATGATCTGGGTCAAGCCTTGGGCGCTCGAGGAGGGTACGGATAATCCCGCGATCAAGGATGCTATCGCCGGGGGGCGACTGCTGGTGGTTTCGCCATTTGCAGACCAGGTTGAGGCCCCGAGCATGCGCAGGGCCGCCTGGTGCAACCAGTATGTGCTGGCGCATTGCGAGCGGCTCGTGATCGGCCATCTCAATCCCGAGGGGATGCTGGCTTGCGTCTTGTCCGAGGCCGATCCTGATCTGGAGATTATCAGAATGAATCCCAAAATGAATATATAAAGGAACGAATATGCGCATATTAGTCGTAATGTGTGGAATTTTTGGCGTGGCTAGCACCCTCAGTGCGGTGGATCGGCACGTTGCCCCCACCGGGAATGATGCCAATCCCGGGACGGCGGTCGCGCCGTTGCGGACGATCCAAAGGGCGGCCGAGTTGGCACAACCGGGCGACGTCGTGACGGTTCATGCCGGGGTTTACCGCGAACGGGTGGATCCGCCACGGGGCGGGGAATCGGAGAGCAAGCGGATCGTCTACCAGGCGGCGCCGGGTGAGAAAGTGGAGGTCAAGGGATCGGAAGTCATCAAAGGATGGATTCGGCTCGAAGGGGACAACGGGAATATCTGGTCGGTGAGTTTGTCGAATAGCTTTTTCGGCACCTTCAATCCGTATGCCGAGCTGATTCACGGCGATTACATGTTCGCCAACCGGAAGAACCAGCACACGGGGATGGTGTACCTCAACGGCGTGCCGCTGACGGAAGCCGAAAACAAGGGGGAACTGCTGAAGTCAAAGGGCAATCCGCCGCTGTGGTTCGGCGAGGCCAAGAAAGATACGACCACCCTCTGGGGCTGGTTCAAGGACATGGATCCCAACCAGCAGACGGTCGAGATCAATGTGCGCCGGGCGGTCTTCTATCCCTCCCGCGAGCAGATCAATTACCTCACGGTGCGGGGCTTTCACATGTCCCAGGCGGCGGCGAACTGGGCGCCGCCGACGGCCGAGCAGATCGGCTTGATCGGCACGCACTGGAGCCGCGGCTGGATCATCGAGGATAACACGATCACCCATTCGCGCTGCGTCGGGATCACCCTGGGCAAGTTTGGCGACAAATACGACAATACCTACAAGATGGACTCCCAGGGATGGGAGAAAGGCGTCCAGGAGGCGCTGGCCTACGGCTGGAGTAAAGATGTCGTTGGGCATCATCTCGTGCGCAACAACCGGATTTCCTTCTGCGGGCAGGCGGGGATTGTCGGCAGCCTGGGCGCCGTCTTCAGCACCATCAGCAACAACGTCATTCACGACGCTGCTTGGAAGCAGAGGTTTGACGGCTACGAGACGGCCGGGATCAAATTCCATGCGCCGGTGGACGTGACCATCAGCGGCAATCACATCTACCGCTCGGCCAAGGGGATCTGGCTGGACTGGATGTCGCAGGGTGCCCGGATCACGCGCAACCTGTTCCACGACAACGTGGAGGAGGATCTCTTCGTGGAAGTCAACCACGGGCCGATCCTGGTGGACAACAACATCTTCCTCTCCAAGCTGGCGGTCCTGGAGGCCTCCGAGGGCGGGGCGTATGTCCATAACCTCTTTGCCGGCGCCATCAAGCCGCAAAAAGAGACGCGCAAGACGCCGATCTTCAAGCCGCATACCATCGAATTCCTGGGGCTGTTTCCCATCGGCAGCGGCGATGAACGGTTCTACAACAACCTCTTCTTCGACCATGGCTTGCATGGATATCGGGGGCTGGACACCGTTTACGCGGCCGGGAATGTGTATGTCGGCATACGCCAGACTGCACAGTCTGCACCCCATGAACAAGCGCCGAAGGTCCTTTCCGACCGCCCCGGCTCCGTCAAGCTGGTTGAGCAGGCGGACGGCTTCTACCTGCAGGCGGATTTGAGTGTCGCGACCGGTAAGGACGGGGTTCGTCCCCTGGTCACCACCGAATTACTCGGCGCGGTGATTGCCGCCAAACAACGCTTCGTCAATCCCGATGGCTCGCCGTTACGCATCGACACCGATTATTTCGGAAAAGCGAGAGATGAGAAGAATCCCGCGCCGGGTCCTTTTGAGCAATCCGGCCACGGCCCGTCGGGGCTGAAGGTGTGGGGAAAGTGAAGGCAAATGAGATGAAGAAGCACACAATAATCTTACTATCCCTTGGTTTGTTCATGAACGGCTTGGCCTTGGCGGAGGGCCCCACGGAGGTGCCGCCCCGTGACGTCGGGAATGGCACCATCGACCGCTATAACGTGATCTGGGAATCGCCCAGCGAGGACTCTGGCGGTTCGATGCCGATCGGCAATGGCGATATCGGCCTGAATGCATGGGTGGAGAAAACGGGCGATCTGGTTTTCTATCTCAGCAAGACTGACGCCTGGGACGAAAATCATCGGCTCTGCAAAATCGGCAAAGTGCGCGTGACGTTCGATCCGCCGCTGACCACCAGCGGCTTTCGCCAGAAGCTGAAATTGCGGGAAGGGGTTATCGAAATTCAAGCCGGGGAAGGCGAGTCCAAATCCAAGCTTCGGCTCTGGGTCGATGCCCAACAACCGGTGGTGCGCCTGGACGTTCAAAGCGAGCGTCCAGTCCAATGCCGGGCCGGGATTGAGCTGTGGCGAACCCAGGAGCGTCCCTTCGGCAAAAATGACGACGAATGGTCGGGGCGCGGCCTGAGCGTGCATTCCTCCAAACCGGTCGTGCTGGCCGATGTCGTGGTTCCGCAGTCGGGGCCGCGAGTGGTTTGGTATCATCGCAACACCCGTTCTGTTTATCCAATCTCCCTGGACATTCAGCATTTGGAATCGCTCAAGGGCGAGTTTCCCGATCCCTTATTGAATCACACTTTCGGGGCGGGGCTTTCCGGAACGGAAATGAATGGCGATGGCCCACTGGCACTGAAGTCCGTCGCTCCGGCCAAACGGCACAGCCTGATCCTGACGGTGCTGGCTGAACGCACGGAAACGCCGGAGGCCTGGCTGGCACGTCTGGCGCAGCTTGAGGCGGCGGCGCGGAAGACGGATGTGGAGGCTTCCCGCCGCAATACGGCCGCATGGTGGGACGGCTTTTGGGATCGCAGTTGGATTTGGGTCGAGCCGTCCGGCAATCCGGAGGCCGCGGTCAAGAGCGCTGCCAATCCCCAAGCAAAGGCTCTCGATACCCTGATGCGGGGGTATGTCCTCCAGCGCTACATGACGGCCTGCGCGGGGCGGGGCGGATCGCCTATTAAATTCAACGGCAGCATCTTCACGGTGGAAATGAAGCCTGGCGAGAATCGGGCGGGGGTGGAGAATGATCCGGACTGGCGGCGTTGGGGCGGAGCGTACTGGTTCCAGAACACGCGCCTTTCTTATTGGCCGATGCTGGCCTCCGGCGATGGGGAGATGCTTGAACCTTGGTTCCGCATGTATCTCCAGGCGTTGCCATTAAGTAAAGCCAAGGTTGCGGCCTACTATAAATTGGCCGATGCCGCGGTGTTCCCGGAAACCATGTATTTGTTTGGGCTGCCGAACAACGGTGATTTCGGTTTCAACAACAAGGGGACGGAACCCGCGAACACTTATATCAAGCGGTATTGGAGCGGCGGCTTGGAGTTGATCGCCGTGATGCTGGAGCGGTACGATTTCACCCGTGATCCGGCCTTCGCCCGGGAGACGCTTGTTCCTTTGGCCGCCCCGTTGATCGCGTTTTTCGATCAGTATTGGCAAAAGCGGGATGCCGACGGCAAACGGGTCTTTGAGCCGTCGCAATCCCTGGAGACATTTCAGCACGGGGTCGTGAATCCTTTGCCCGAAATCGCAGGGCTGAGATTCCTGTTGCCCCGGCTGCTGGCCCTGCCGGAGACGGTGACCACCGGGGCGCAGCGGACAGCCTGGAAAAGGTTTCTGGATGAGTTGCCGCCGGTACCGGTTGCCGAGGTCGAAGGAACCCGTTTGCTGAGAGCCGCTGAGAAGTTTGGTTCCCCCGCCAATGCGGAAAACCCCGAATTGTATGCCGTGTTTCCGTTTCGGCTTTACGGCGTGGGCAAGCCCGATCTGGAGCTGGCGCGGACGAGTTATTCAAAGCGGGCCAAACGAATCAATAATTGTTGGTGCCAGGACAGCATCCAAGCCGCGTGCCTGGGCCTGGGGGAGGAGACGGGCAACCTGGTGTTGGCCCGGGCCAACACCAAAAACAATCGATACCGATTTCCGGCGATGTGGGGACCGCACTTTGACTGGGTTCCGGATCAGGATCACGGAGGCAATATCATGACGACCTTGCAGTTCATGCTCATGCAGTGGGACCCGCCTACGCTCGGGAGCTACGGCGCGGCAAGCAAGATCAACCTGCTGCCCGCCTGGCCGAAGGGGTGGGATGTCCGATTCAAGCTATATGCCCCGCAACAGACGACCGTGGAAGGCGTGTATCGCTCCGGCAAGATGGAGGAGTTGAAAGTCACGCCCGAATCCCGCCGCAAGGATATTGTTTTAGGTGGGGTGAAAGAATTGCATGGAAGAACACTGAAATGAAACGATTGGCTTTATACTCAACCTTATTTGCAATGGTGTCCAGCACGGTGCTGGCCGCGGAAAGAACCATGCCCAATATCGTGGTCATTCTTGCCGACGATCTGGGCTATGGCGATGTGCAGGGCTACAACCCGGAGCGCGGAAAAATTCCCACGCCTAATATCGACCGGCTTGCCGCGCAGGGAATGCGCTTCACCGATGCGCATTCCTCATCGGGGGTATGCAGTCCGTCGCGTTACACGCTGTTGACTGGCCGGTATCACTGGCGGTCGCCTTTGCAAAATGGGATCGTCAGTGTGTTTGGTGCTCCGTTGATCAAGTCCGACCGGGTTACCATCGGCGGGATGGCCAGGGAGCATGGCTACAAGACCGTCTGCATCGGCAAATGGCATCTTGGTTGGAATTGGCCGATGGATCGAAAACAGAGCCCTTTCATTCACTTCAGCGGAGGCAAGGATGACGAAGCTCCGCCGAGCGAAGCGCACCTGGCCGCCTGGCGTGAGGTATTCAGCAAGCCGATCAAGGGCGGGCCTACGGCGGTAGGGTTCGACGAATATTTTGGGACCGATGTGCCGAACTGGCCACCGTACTGTTTCATCGAAAACGACCGGACGGTGGGCATCCCCAGCTCGTTCCTGCCGCGGGCGCAAAGGCAGAATCACTTGGCCGATAAGCCCGGGCCGGCAACAAAGGATTGGAAGCTCGAAGCAATTTTGCCGACACTGGGTCAACGAGCCAGTGATTACATAACTCTCCAGACAAAAAAGGGGCAGCCATTTCTGCTTTACATGTCGTTGACCTCGCCGCATACACCGATCGCGCCGACCCCTGCGTGGAAGGGCAAATCGGGTCTGGGCGCCTATGGCGATTTTGTGATGCAGACCGACGCCGTGATCGGACAGGTTCTCGACGCCTTGGAGAAGAGCGGTGCGGCGGGGAACACGCTGGTCGTGTTCACCAGCGACAACGGGTGCGCGCCTTACATTGGCGTGCAGGGGATGGAGGCGAAGGGGCATTTCCCCAGCGGCCCATTGCGGGGCTATAAGGCAGACGTGTGGGAAGGGGGGCATCGCATGCCGTTTATTGTCAGGTGGCCCGGTGTGGTGAATCCCGGCAGCATGTGTGGCCAACTGGTTCAGCAGGCTGACCTGATGGCCACCTTTGCAGACGTTATTGGCACAAAACTGCCAGACAACGTTGGCGAAGACAGTTTCAGTATTCTCCCTCTGCTTAAGGGACAGGATAAACCGGTGCGTGAGAACGCGGTGAATTGCAGCATCGAGGGGGTTCCCGCGATTCGGCAGGGATCATGGAAACTGATTCTGGCCCCCGGTTCGGGCGGCTGGAGCAAGGGCGGTGCGGCGCAGCAGCCTGTTCAGCTTTACAATCTGGCCGAGGATCTTGGTGAGACCAAGAACCTAGCCGCCGAGCAGCCTGAGCGGGTGGCGGACATGAAGGCGCTTCTGGAAAAATTGATCACCCAGGGGCGTAGCACGCCGGGTGCCCCGCAAAAGAACGATGTTAACGTGATTCGCTATCCCAAAGGAGCGAGGTAGGTATGAACTTTTTGCGACTATGCTCGCGCGTTGTAGGACGGGCTTCCCCGGCTACTGCCGGGGAGCCTGTGTCTGCTTTGTCGCCCAAACCGGTTCCGCAAGCTCCCCGACCTCTTCGAGTCGGGGAAGCTAGCCCTACAAAACTCGAAAATCTTTTTCATCTTCTCAGGCCAACTTGGAGATGTGCCCTATTGCTCGTCACGGCCATGTTGGCCGCAACTGCCCGCGCCGCGACCAATCAGCCCAACATCGTGTTCATCCTCGCTGACGACATCGGTTATGGTGACCTGGGCTGTTATGGGGCGACCAAAATCAAGACGCCTAACTGTGATCGATTGGCGCGCGAGGGGTTGCGCTTTACCGATGCTCATAGCTCGTCGGCCATGTGCACCCCGAGCCGCTACTCCCTGATGACCGGGGAGTATGCGTTTCGACGGAAGGGGACCGATATTCTTGCCGGGGGCGCGGCGTTGATCATCCAGCCCGGACGGGTCACCTTGCCGTCGCTGCTTAAGCAGGCGGGTTACACCTGCGGGGTGGTGGGTAAATGGCATCTTGGGTTCGGAGGCAAAGGCGCCGACTACAATGCGGAACTCAAGCCGGGGCCATTGGAAATCGGATTCGATTACGCATGGATTCTGCCGGCCACGGGCGACCGGGTGCCCTGCGTCTGGGTGGAGAACCGTCGCGTGGTGAATCTCGACCCTGCCGACCCGATCCAGCTCGATTTGACAGTACCCCGGGGCGATCCGCGCTCTTATGTCAATGGCATCCCGCGGCTCGGAGAGCAGCGCGGAGGCAGAGCCGCGCTCTGGAAGGATGACGAGATCGCCGACACTCTGGCGGCCAAGGCCGTAGCGTTCATGGAGAAGAACCGGGCGAAGCCGTTCTTTCTCTACCTGGCCACCCATGACATACATGTGCCGCGCGTGCCGAATGCGCGGTTCAAGGGGATGAGTCAGGCGGGCCTGCGCGGGGATACGGTGCACTCCTTCGACTGGACGGTGGGGCAGGTGCTTGAATGCCTGGACCGGCTGAAGCTCGGCGATAGTACGATGGTCATCGTGAGCAGCGACAACGGTGGGTCGCTCGATTCGAATGGGCCGGACAAGGAACATGGCGGCACGGTTGAAACCAATAACGGGCACCCGTTCAACGGTTCTTTGCGGGCGGGGAAGGCCTCGCTGTATGAGGGGGGCACGCGGGTGCCCTTCATTGTGAGGTGGCCGGGGCATGTGCCGGTGGGTGTGTCTGATGCTTTACTCTGCCAAGTCGACATGCTGGCGAGTGTCGCGGCGCTGACCGGGCGGCAGCTTGCTGAGGGGGCTGGGCCGGACAGCGAGAATCTGCTGCCCGTCCTGCTGGGTGCGAAAGTGGGGCGTGCCAGCCTGGTCGAACATGCGCATGGTCAGCTTCTGGCGGTGCGCGAAGGAACGTGGAAGTACATTCCCGCAGCCGGCATGGGCGTCAAGCCCGCCTACGGCCTGATGCCCGAGCCGCAGCTCTATGACTTGTCGCAGGACATTGGCGAAACGCGCAACGTGGCGAAGGAACAGCCGGAGCGTGTGGTGAGGATGCAAACACTTTTCGAGCGCCTCACGGAACGGCGTAACCCATGATGTCTCAGTGCAAAAACTGATCAGGCATTCTCGCTGATTTAAAGTCAGAAATGATCATTCAAACCGACTCGGTCCGGGAGTTGTTGTCCAGATACCATAAATCCCTCGATAAATGAAGACATGCCATTGTATTCAAACTTTTCAAGACTATAGTGCAAAAACAATCAAATAACACTCGCAACCTATTCCCTAGAAGGCGTTTACGTTAATGGAAAATAATAGTCGAAAAGCATTTACATTTTCGGGGAAGAATGATAAAGTAGTGTGGTAAATGAAGAGCCAAAATCGTCTCGGGAGGATGTCTGGATTATGAGAATGAAGGCGTTAATTGCGGGGTTTGTGGCGGCGGTATCGTTGTTGGGGGCGTTGCCGACTTTTGGGCAGAGCAGTTTCACTACGGCTAGTGGTTATTGGAGTGTGTCGAACAATTGGAGCGGGGGCATGCCGTCAACAGGCTCCAATTTGATATTCAGCGCGCTCAACGGTAGTGTCAATACAAACGACTTCTCCAGTGGCGCCAGTTTCGGTTGGGTGACGGTCACCGTCCCGAGAACCCCTTTTACCTTGACCAGTCGGCAAACAGATTCCAGTGCCCATTACTATTTCACGCGTTTTACGAATTCCGTCCCCTGCGTGACGGTGTGGGACATTAATACCGTTTTCTCCAATGCCGTTACAGCGCCGGTGATTGTTGATCGTGGAACGTCGTTAACCATGACAGGCGTCATCACCAATAATAGTGGGGCGGCGCTCTATGTGGATACGACCGGAACCACCCTTGTTTCCAGCGTCATCGCTGGAACGCCGGGTCTGACCAAGGCGGGCGTCGGAACATTGAAGCTTACCGCCTCGAACGCCTATACCGGCGTCACGACCATCGCGGAAGGCGCGTTGGTGTTGACGGACAGCTATGCCTCAAACGTGGCGAACTCGGCGGGCATCACGGTGTACGGCGCCGGGTCGATCGGCACGACGGGCGCGTTGACGCAGACGTTCCTCGACAACTGGCTGAACGGCAAGATCACCGCCGGCACGGTGGTCACCGGGGCCGTCGTGATGGGCGCCAACACCAGCAGTTCCCTGGTGTTCACCAACACGGCTCTGTCAAACGCCTGCGTTGGCGCCGCCGGAGCCTCGGCAACCCTGGGTGCCGTTCCTGTTTGGTCTGACGACGCGCTGCGTCTTGGGGGAGGCAACGCCGCTTTGATCTATTCGCCGGCCATCGGTGGCAGTACGAATCTGATTGTAGGTCCGGTGGGCGGAAATCCTATGAGCACGGTGATCCTGACCAACAACAATACGACTTACACCGGCACGACTACGATTAATTCCGGTACGCTGCAAATCGGCAATGGCGGCACAAGCGGAACGCTCAATCCGAACAGCACGATGGTTATCAACGGAACGCTCGCCTTCAATCAGACCGATACCGTCACCCAGGGCACTGAATTCAACAGCGTGCTTTCCGGGTTGGGCGGCCTCACCAAGGCCGGCAGTGGAACGTTGATCCTCAACAGCACGCAGAACAGCTATAGCGGGCCGACGACCATCACTGCCGGAACTTTGAAACTCACTAATGGCAACGACCGGTTGCCACCCGGAGGGCAGTTGACGATGATTACCCCAAACAGTGACATTACCCTTGATCTCACCGGCATCAGCCAGACCATCAATACCTTCTCGAACATCGTTTATAATACTGCTACCACGCCGATGGGTTTTGCCGTTATTGCCGGGGCTGGCGGCACATTGACGGTTACCAATGTGTTTGCCCTGGTGAGCGCGGGATCGGGTGTCTATCCGGGGTTCAACATGGCGCGCCTGGAAAACTTTATTTACACTAACAATACGGGTACCTTTTCGGCCTGCTTCTCGGGGCTAGGCCGGAACTTGTCATATTATCCAATATACCTGGCGACAAACACCACGATCTTTGCATCCAGCTTTTCCTTGGGAGCAGGATCCGTCATTCCGACGACCTTGTATTTAGGTTCGAATACCGTCATCAACGCGGATACAGTCGCGTTGAATATGGGAGCTGGCGTGAATGTGGCCTATACCGATGTGACGAATCCGAAGCTCGTCCTGCGGGGCACGAGTGGTGGAAGCAGCCGGGTAACGGCCATGACGGTTAGCGCGGTGATGGACCTAACGAACAAAGTTAGCGGGGCCTGCGCCCTGGATGCGCTGATCACCGCGTTGACAATTGCGAACAGTACCAGTTCCACCCGTGCGGACGGTATTATGATCATGGGGGGCGGGACGTTGGATGCCACGACCGTTACCGTTGCGTACAATTCCAGTTCCGGAGCCGCGACGGGGACATTGGCAGTTGCCGGTGGCACGGTGAAGACGGCGTCGCTCAAGCTTGGAGATCGCGTCGGTGCTGGCGCGATGAGGGCCATGTTTAACCTTGGGACCACGACCAGCAGTGGTGTTCTGAATGCCCAGACCGTCACCAACGGCGCCGGCACGGCCGCCCGCAGCTTCAACTGGGTCAACGGCACGATCGGCAACTACGACGCTGATACGAACCTGACCATTGCCACCGGACTCACACTAATGCTCACCAACGCGGCGGGAACCCATGCTTTCGCCATTGATACGGGACGGACCGGGCTCGTGAATGCGGTGATTGCCGAAGCCGAGGCAGGCTGCGAGCTGGTCAAGACCGGTGAGGGCACGCTGATCCTCGCGACGAACAATACCTACACCGGTGTCACTACTGTCAGCAACGGTACTCTGCTGGTCAACGGGTCGGTCACCAGTGCCGTAACGGTGGCGACCGGTGGGACTTTAGGCGGCACGGGGACCGTGGTCGGGAGCGTGACGAACATGGGGTCATCCGTGGCGACGATCAACGGCCCATCCGGCGTGGCCTCGCTATTTACGGTGTCCGGAGCGCTGGTGCTACAGCCGAGTTCACAACTCGTGCTATCGTCCGGTAGCGACCTGTCCACGAGCGTGAGCAACAGCTACGACATTATTCGGTTCACGCCCGGCCTACGCGCCGGTCAATTCGGGTCCAAAAACCTGCCGTCGGGCTGGACCGTCAAGTACGACGACGCGGCGGGCTATGTCAAGGTGGCGCGGGGGAGCGATGCGGGGATGATGCTCATGGTACAATAGGTCGTTTTTTCAGAAGGGGGAAACTCATGAAAATCAAGATGTTAATTGTGGGAGCGGTGATGGCGGTCATGGCCCTTTTGGTGCCACGGGCGTTGGCGCAGAGTTACTACACAAATACCGTCGGTTATTGGAATACGGCGGCCAACTGGACCAATGGCGCGCCGGGGGCGGGCGCCAATTTAATTTTCAAGCGGGCCAGTATCAACACTAATGACATGGTGGACGGTAGCAGTTTCGGCTGGGTGGATTTCAACACCGCCAACGTGACCATTCGCCAATCGAACGTCGGTTATTCGTACTATTTCGACGCGCTTACGAATGAGACCGGGCGAACCACGGCATGGGCGATCAACACCTTGTTTTCAAATGCCAGCATGACGCCGGTGATCGCCGACCTCGGCACGTCGCTGACCCTCTCCGGCGTGATCACCAATACCAGCGGCACGGCGCTTGTCGTGACGAATACGGGGGCGACGACGATTTCCGGTGGAATCGCGGGAACGCCGGGGTTGACCAAGTATGGTTCAGGTACGCTGACGCTCTCGGGCGCGAACACGTTCGGCGGTGGAGCGACGATCAACGCCGGCACGCTGACGATCAACAATGTCGCTGCACTCGGGACGGGTCTGCTAACCATCAATGGCGGCTCGCTCGATAGTAATTCAGGTTCGCCCCTTACCAATGCCAACAACAATGTGATGGCCTGGGCTGGCGATTTCACCTTCGCGGGCACGACGAATCTTCATCTGGGGACAGGTACGGTGGATTTGGGCACGGGGACCAGACAGGTGACCGTCACCAAGAACATACTAACCATAGGCGGTGTCATCACCAACAGCGGTTCATTGACGAAAGCGGGGATCGGCACCCTAACTCTCTCTGGCGACAACACCTTCGCCGGCAGCCTCACGGTCAATGGCGGTGTACTGGTTCTAAGCGGCTCCAACACCTTCACTGCCGGCATCACGCTCGGATCGATGGCAACCGGGACGCTGAGACTCAGCGGTGGCGATAACCGGTTAGCCGTCAACAATACCCTGACATTCAGTACTTATGGCGGGACTCTCGACGTCACCAACACTCGCCAGACGCTCAACACCATCAGCTCCGGCGGCGGAATGAACGTGACCGGGGCTGGCGGGACGTTGGAACTCAACGGCAGCGCGTTTACTCATACGCCGTCACCCCAAGCCGCTGCACTCCTCAACATGTCCAACTTAAGCAACTTCATTTATAATAACATCGCCGGTTCAATGAAAGTCGGGCATGCACGTGGCAGTCGTACGCTGACGTTTGATTTATCGCCCAACACCTCCATCACTGCCTCGTCGGTGCAGGTGGGAGGGGCTGTCAGCCTCGCTACAACCATCTGGAATATGGGCACGAACACCACCATCAATGCCGACACGATTGTCGTGGGAACTGCGGGATCGTCGGACACATTGGGCTACAGTGCGGTCAGCAACCCGGTATTGACCCTGCGGGGATCGGGCGGCGGCAGCAGTCGGGTGACGACCATGACGGTTGGGACGAATTGCACAACCGCTCTTATGGACACAGTCGCCAACGTAACCGGCTCCAGTGTTCTGGATGCAAGGGTCACCACCTTCATTATTGGACTCTCGGCTTCTGCAACGGCTGCAAGTGCTGGTAGCCTGAACATGGCGGGAGGAACACTCGATGCTACGACGATCACCATCGGGAAGAACACCAGTACGGCGGCAGGGCAAGGAACCTTGTCCGTTGCCGGTGGCACCGTGAAGGCCTCAACGCTGACCATAGCGGACCATCCGAGTGGTTCCGGTGTACCCAGCGGCACCTTCGTCCTCGGCAGCGCAAGCGCCGCCGGTATGCTCAGCGCCCAGACCGTCAACAACGGCGCTGGCACGGCCACACGCACTTTCCTCTGGAACAACGGAACGATCGATAACTATGACGCGAGCACCGACCTTTCAATCGCCGCTGCACTGACGCTGACCAATTCGGCCTCCGGGACACATGTGTTCAACATCGGTACAGCCCGGACGGGTACCGTGAATTCCGTGATCGCCGAGGCCGAGGCAGGCTGCGGGCTGGTCAAGTCCGGCGCGGGCTTGCTGATCCTTTCGACCAATAACGCCTACAGTGGCCTCACGACCGTCAGCAACGGCACGCTGCTTGTGAACAACGCGAGCGGCACGGGTATCGCGGGGCCGATTCTTGTCGTCGGCGGCACCCTCGGCGGCAATGGCGTTGTGGCGGGTGCGGTGACGAATGCAACGGGCGGCACGTTGGCGCCCGGCACGAGCGTGGGACCGTTTACGGCGGGACAGTTGGTGATGAACAGCGGCTGTACCAATACGTTCGAGTTCCGGGCCGGCCCGCCCGCCACCAATGACACGATCGTCGTGACAACCGCCAGCGGCCTGACGATCAATGGCGGGGTCGTCAAGCTTTTCGAGGAAGGGACGACGAATTCATTGACCACGATGAGTACCTACAATTTGATCCAGTACTCGGGCACGCTGGGTGGAAACGCGGCGAGTCTCGTGATCGGCAATCCCGACCCCTCGCGGTCATATACCTTCGGCACCAATGCCAACTGGGTTACCGTCACCGTCGGCGCCGCCGCGATCGGCGCCGCGGAGTGGCTGGGCGGGAGTGGCGGTAAGAACGACTGGGATACGCCGGCGAACTGGAACGGAAATAGCGTTCCGGGCGTGAACGCGACGATCTTCATCGGAACCAACGGATCCAGCGGCCTCGTGGATCTGAACTCGCAGGTCCCGAGCCTTGAACTGCTGACGTTCCGGGCCGACTTCAATACCACGATCCGGCCCCAGGGCACCACGCCCGGCGGCTATCTGGCATTCGACGCCGCCGCGGGCGACGCCTCGATAGTCGTCAATGGAGGCACTCATACCAATGCGGCCAATTCGGACCTGCTCGATGCCGCCACCATCGATGTCGCCGCTTCGGCGGCGTTGACGGTCAGCGGCGCGATCAGCAACAGCGCGGGCGCCAAGGTCGTCACCAAGAGCGGTGGCGGCACCCTGACGCTGAGCGGCGCCAGTCCGTTCAGCGGCGGGGTTACCGTGAACGCCGGGCAGTTGAACATCAACAACGGCGGTGGTGCGTCGCAATCGGCGATCGGAACGGGCACCCTGACCATCAACGGCGGAACGCTCGACAACACCAGCGGGGGCGCGGTGACGTTGCAAACGGATAATGCCCAGAACTGGGATGCGAGCTTCGTCTTCGCCGGGACGCATGACCTGAACCTCGGCGCCGGTGCCGTGACCCTGAACGCGAGCCCCGCAGTGACGGTCAACGCGGGGACGTTGACCGTGGGCGGAGCCATTGCCGGGAGCGGCTATGGGTTGACCAAGTCCGGCAACGGGACGCTGGCCCTCGGGGGCGAGAATACCTACACGGGCGGCACGACCAATAGCGCCGGCACGCTGGCGCTGAATCACGCCGGCGCCCTCGGTACAGGCGCATTCACTATCAGCGGCGGTGCGCTGGACAACACGAGCGGTTCGCCCGTCACCAATGCCAATGGCAACGTCATGGCGTGGAACGCGGATATCAACTTCACCGGTTCATTCGGTTTGCATGTCGGCAACGGGACGATGAATCTCGGGACGGGGACGCGGATTGTGACGGTGAATGCCAACACGCTGACGGTGGGCGGTGCGATAACCAACAGCGGCGCGCTGACCAAAGCGGGCGGCGGAACGTTGACGCTGGCCGGCGCGAACACCTTCAGCGGCGACACGCTGGTGTCGGCCGGGATGCTCGCCTTGGGGCATACCAACGCGCTCCAGGGCAGCACGTTGGATACGGCTGGCGCGGGCACGCTGGCGGTGCTTTCCGGTGCGACCACCCCGGTCATCGGCGGCCTCAAGGGGGGTACGGATCTTGCCACTGTGATTGCCTCGGGCTACGATTCTGTCAGCGGTCTAACCTTGAATACGCCCAGTGGCCGGAACGTCACCTATTCCGGCGTTATCGCCGATGGCGTGTCCGGTATGACCCTGACCAAAAGCGGTGCCGGCACCCAGACCCTCTCCGGCGCCAGCACATTCACCGGCTTGACGACGATTAAAGCCGGCACGCTCAAACTCAGCGGCGGCGACAACCGCTTGCCGCTTGGCGGCTCCCTGACCTTCGCGGCGGCTTCCACGCTCGACATGGCCGGTGTCAGTCAGACGTTGGACACCCTGACGCTCGCTGACGCCGCCTTTACCGCGACCATCACCGGCGCCGGGGGAGCCTTGACGATAACCAATGCGTTTTCGCTTGTCTCCTCGGCGAGTCCGACCTTGACCCTGGCGGGTCTTGATACTTTCGTCTACGGAAATAGTGCCGGCACGAATACGGTCGGCAGCGGCGGCGGGAACGGCGTGTTGGTTTTGACGATGGCAAGGACCAACACCATGACCCTGGCCCACCTCGTTGTGGGGCCTGCCCTGGGAACCGGCTTTGGGGGGAGCACCGGTTATTTGAATCTGGGGGGATTGACCGCGATCAATGCCGATGCCCTCACTGTGGGCGACGGGGCTGGCGGAAACCAGGGGGCCGCGCGGATCGTCTATGGCAGTGCGGTCAACAATCCGGTACTCACCCTGAGGGGGCCTAGTGGCGGGAGTAGCAGGATGGGGTCCCTCGTTGTTGGCACGAAGAGCCAGGTGTCAGCTTTTGGTAGTTCGGCCTACGTTGATCTGACTAACAACGTGACCGGCGGTACGCTGGACGCGAAGATCAATGCCTTGCTGATCGCCTATTGCCCCAACAACGCGAGCACGATAGACGGCCGGTTCGCCATGGGCGCCGGCATTCTCGACGCAACGAGCATTGTGCTCGCGAAGAACGCCGCTGCCGGGGGGACCCCCACGGGCACCTTGAGCGTCAATGGCGGCACGGTCAAGGTGGGCACCTTGACCCTTGGCGACAAGCTCGGAACCCCCGCGGTCACGGGTGTGCTTGCTCTGAATAGCGACGCGAACTTGTACGCTGGCACAATCACCAATGGCGCCGGCACGGCGACCCGCACGTTCACATGGAACAGCGGCACGATCAATAACTACGACGCCAATACGAATCTTACCATTGCCGCCGGACTGACACTAACGCTCACCAACTCGGCGGGAACGCACGCGTTCAACATCGATACAGGCCGGACAGGAACCGTAGCCGCCGTGATTGCCGAGTCCGAGTCTGGTTGCCCGCTGGTCAAGATTGGAGCGGGCTTGCTCATCCTCGCGACTAACAATACCTACAACGGCCAGACGACGATCAGCAACGGGACATTGCTGGTGAATAATGCCAGCGGAACCGGCGTGGCGGGTGCGGTGACGATCTGCAACAATGCCACTTTCGGTGGGACGGGTGTCGTTGCGGGCGCTGTGACCAACACGGCTGGCGGCGTGATCGCTCCCGGCGCCGGGAATGTGGGCATGTTGACTGTGGGGCCGACACGACTGCTGGCGGGGAGTACGCTGGCGATCCAGATCAATAGCGATGGGACGCCAACTGCCGATAAACTTGCATCTGCCGGAGTGGTTGACATTGACGGGGCAACGTTGTCGCTATCGGACCTGGGTGACACAAAGTATCCTGTGGTGAGTATGCCGGAGTTTGTAATCATCCAACGGACGGGCGGTTCCGGGACTTTCGCGAATTTGCTCCAGGGTGCGTATATTTCCCTGGGTAAAAACCTTTATACTATCAACTATTCAGGTGGAACTGGAACTGATATTGTGCTTAACGCAACGCCGCTCGTTTTGGGATCAGTGTATAAGATACGATAAGAAGACAGGATTATGATCAGTAAACCGACAGTTCTTGATGTTGCGCGTAAGGCTGGGGTCTCGCCGGCAACGGTTTCCGGCGTGTTGAATAATGATGCCAGGGTCAAGCCCGAAACCGTTCGCACTGTACGTGAGGCGGTTCAGGAGCTTGGGTATTTGCATGCCCCGCGGGGGCGGCGCTCCGGTAGTCGGGATCGAGCCGCAAGCGGGCGGCGGACCAACCGGGTCGCATTGCTGGCGGTGGGAGTGACCCGGGCGCAGTTGAATGCCCCAGTATATATGGATCTTTTGCATGGGGTGGAGTCGGCGCTGAACGAAGCGGGCAAGGTTATGGTGTTGCGTCACATGCCGCCCGGCGAAGTGGTTGGCACGGAGTTGCTCTCGCAGAAGGTTGACGGGGTGCTGTTGTTCGGTCCCCGCCCGGAAGAACGGTTGGTGCGGCGCCTCCGCGAGATTCCCTGTGTCCAGATGATGGGGCTTGTTGAACGCGACGGCTTGTGGGACCACGTGTCCTACGATAATAGTCCTATCGGGACGGTTGCGGCCAGCTACCTTCTGGCGCGTGGGCACAAGGTGGTGGCTTGCGTTTTCTACGGCACCGAAGCGTTTAATAACCGGCGTGATATGTTCATGGCTTCAGTCGAGGCCGCCGGTGCTTGTTGTGTCGAGTTCGAGGATCCGCAGATCATGGTCACGGATGGCACCGTGGATCGGGCTGATCCGGTGCGCGTGAGCCGGTTGGTTGATGCTATCCTGGCGGCGTCGCCCCGGCCGACGGGACTGTTCCTGGTCGTTGATGCCCTGACCCCGAGTTTCTATCTCGAAATCTGCCGCCGGGGTCTCACGCCGGGCAGGGATATCGATATTATTTCCTGCAATAACGAACGGACGCTGTTGGCGAGCTTGCATCCCCGTCCCGCCACGATTGACATCCACGCCGAGGCGGTGGGACGCAAGGCCGTCGAACAGTTGCTCTGTCGCATTGAGCGCCCCCGAGCCCCGCGCGTAACCCTCGCCCTGGCTCCGGAATTGGTGGTGGGGGAAGGGGGTCGCGAGTGGGAGAGCCAGCCGTACACAGACCTCAGTTCTCTCACTGAAGAGGTTGCAGTCGGCAGCAGGTAATATGAGGGGATAAGGGAAATCATCAGGGGCTGCATGATTAAAACAAGTTCGATTCCAGGTTGGGTGGCATTTGTCTTTGTTTGCGTCATGGTTATTCACTCAGGGGCTGCTGAGTCTCCGGAGCCTCAGGGCAGGACTGTGCTGGTGGAGAAACCCGGTGTGGTCAGCCTGGTCAATAACCGGGTCCGGCTTGATTATTCCCTGACCAATGCCACCTTCTCGATTGTGGACGTTTCGGATGGTACGGTGGCAATCGCCGAGGCCCATTCGGATGTCGATGGCTGGGGGTGCAACGAGAAGGGCGTCTACACCCGGGCGCTGCGCACCGGCGTGACGCTCTCCTGGTCTGTCAAGGACGTGGCCGACGATCTCGGTCCGGGCAAGATGCTGGTCGTCAACTACCGGCGCGGGAATGGCGACGAATTCTTCACAACTTTCGCTATCCGCGACGGCCAGGGCTTTGTGGCCCTGGGCAACGGCCTTGTGAACCGTCGGTCCTATGCGATCCGGATGAAGTCCTTCCAGCCGCTGGGGTGGGGTAACCTGTTTCCCGGCCTGAAGATGGCCGACGCCCGGACGCTCAACGGCGGCGCCGGATCCTCCAAGAATTTCGTTCAGCAGGGGTATGACCGCGCGTGCGAGAACAGCCTGCTGCTGACCTTCACCGCCAACGGCCGCCGCCGCAGCCTGGTCATGGGCGGTCTCAGCTATAAGGAGTTCGCAAAGTATGCGGCCATTGGGCCCTATAAGGCTTGGGATACCCTGCCGCACCCGGAACTCGGGCACACCTGGAAAACGGTCTGGGAACCGATGAACACGGCCAGGATGCCGTCCGATTTCCCCGCCATCAGCGCCCAGGTGGTGGCACTCGACCCCGTCGGCCGTCTGGTTGATCCCGGACAGCGTTACCAGCCCGATGATCTGTTCTACGTTGACGTGACGACGGCGGACCCTTTCCTGGCGCTGGAACGGTACGGGCTGGCCCTGCGCACGGCGACCCGCGCCCGCCCCAATCCCTACAACAATCTGACCGTGTGCGGCTGGTTCAGCGGTCGCAATGACACGGTGAAACTCGTCGCGGAGATGGAGGTCGCCAGGAAACTGGATATGCTCAAGACGATCCCCGTGGCCGTGCGGTTGGAACCGGATACCTATTGCTGGACGGATAATGGCAATACCGAGCAGGGTTGGTGGGATGATGAGCACTGGCTGAAATACCGGCACCTGGTTCCGCCCTATGACACATTCAAGAAATGGATCGCCGCGGTGAAGGAACGTGGCGGTACCGCGGAGACCTACTTCCAGTGCGGCATGCCGTCGGACGACTATGCCGAGGCCTTCCCCGGACACATGCTCCGGAACGACATCAGCGCCTTGCACCGCTGGCACCAGCATGTCCGCCCGGCGGTCACGTATGACGCGACTGATCCCGACTTCCAGGCGCACATGCGCAAGGTGTGGGAGCGGTTGAAGGACGATGGGCTTGCCGGCGTGAAGTTTGACTACCCGGACATCGCCTGGCGGCCTGAGGGCGGTTTCGAGGACAAGTATGCCACCGCCGCCTCTGCCTATCGGCAATGGTTCCAGTTGTGCCGCGATGGGCTCGGTCCCGAGGCCTTGATCCACGAACGCGCACTTGGCGCCAATTGCCTCGACGTCACGGCAGGGATCGTGGACCTGCAGCGGGTCTGGGGGGATTGTGACCGCTGGATGAAGGGCATGGCCTCGATCTGTGGCCTGCGCTGGTACAAGAACCGCGTGGTCATGGGGTATTATCCGGACAGCAAATCCTTCACGGCCTTCGATGACAAAGGTAAACGGACGAAGGAGCCGCTTGACCCCCTCCACCGCCGCGCGATGATCACGATGCTCTATGTCACCAGCGGTCGCATCGAATCGGCGCAATCCCTGGACACGCTCACTCCGGAGGTCGTCTACGATATCGGACGCGCCTTCCCGATGCACAGCACACCGCAGAGCGCGCGTCCCGTGGATGCGTTCACGGGCGTCAAGATCCCACGGGTTTATGCGTTTCGCGTCGATGACCAGTGGCAGCAGGTCACTTTCTTCAATGAAGAAGAGGCGCCGGCGACCATCAAGGCTCCGCTTAGCGGCGATCAGGCGGCAACTGGTTCGCTCGCGCTCGATCCTGCGAAGAGTTTTTATATCTACGAATTCTGGAGCGACCGGTTGGTTGGTAAATTTAAAGGTGCGGCGACGCTCGAACAAACCCTGGCGGCGGGTGAAGCCCGCATGTTTTCCGTGCGCGAGGCGCTTGACCACCCGCAGGTGCTTTCCACCAGCCGCCACCTGATGCAGGGGTATCTCGATTTGTCCAACGTGGAGTGGAATCCCACAACCCGGCAACTCCGTGGCGTTGCCAAAGTGGTGGGGGGCGAACCGTTCCGGATTGTGCTGGCGGGTAATGGCGCAAAAGCAGGCAAGGCCAGCGCCGATGGCGCCACAGCAAGGATCGAGAGCCATCCTGCTAATCCCGGCCTTAGCGTGTTGGTGCTCGCACGGCCCGACAATGGAAATGTCCCATGGTGCGTGGATTATTAGGCTGAGCGGGCTTGGGGAAAAACTTGATCTGGAGGGCGGGCGTCCTCGACCGCCGCAGGCACGTACTTGGCACTACGGCGGCTGGGGACATCCGCCCTCCAGAAGGCAATAAGAGAAGGTCTGAATGTCCAGATTATTTAATAAACGTTAGTAATATCATAAGAAACGGACAGCGTATTATGCCACTTCGACGAGCTCCCTTAGTTTTCCTTTCTTTTCTCTGTGCCTATTCCCTATTCGGTGCGACGGCCGCAGGGAACGGCATGATCGGGCGCGAAGCGGTGTTGAAACTGAAGCCAGTCGGGTATTGGCCGGCGGATGACGGGCAGGGCGAGGTCTTGCGCGACCTTTCCTCGACCGGCAACCCCGGCGCGATCCATCACGTCGCATGGACGAACGGGCTTCTCAATTTCAGGGGAGCCTACCAGTGGCTTGAGGTTCCCAGCCATAAGGCCTACCAGTCGCCCGCATTCAGCCTCGGAGGGTGGGTGTTCATGCGGGGCAAGGTCTATGGCGGGGGCTGGCCGAACCAGGACGGGATGCTGTTCATCGGCAACGCCGACTGGTCGCAGCGCCTCGGCGTTCAAATCTTCGTGCGTCGGGATGAGTTGGTTGACGTGGTTCAAAGTGGCGCCTCCGATATCGGCCCCCGGACCCATGCGGATCTCGGCAAGGTCGTCGGCAGGATCGTCGTGCCGCTCGGCGAATGGCAGCAGTTGCTCTACACGTATGACGGGAGCGTGGGGCGGCTCTACGTCAATGGCCGGTTGCGGCAGGAACGGAAGAACCTGCCCTACGCCAGTGTGGCCCGGACGATCCGGATCGGCAACGACGCGGGGTGGTGGCACATGTCGGTCAAGTCCGGTGCTCTGGATGGCTCGGTGCGGGAATTGGTCTGGTTCGACCGCGCATTGTCGGAGGCGGAAGTCGAAACGCTTTGCCGGGTAACAAAACCCTTGATCCTGCCGCCAGCGCTCGACCAGGTGGTCCGGGCTATGGAACCGACACCCGCTGACGTGCCCGCCTTGCTGCGCTGCCTGCAGGAGGGAGTATCAGCCAATTTTGTAGGGCGAGCTTCCCCGACTCGAAGAGGTCGGGGAGCTTGCGGAACCGGCTTGGGCGACGAAGCAGACACAGGCTCCCCCGCCTTCGTCCCAGAGGGACTACGGCGCGGGGAAGCCTGTCCTACAACGCGATTGCTGGGGATATGCCAAAACTCGGAGATAGGCTCCGTGCTTGGCACGAGCGGGCAGGACCAGGTTCGCGCGCATGCGGCGTTGGCCCTGGGTGCGCATGGGGCGCGGGCGTCAAACGCTGTGCCGGTGCTGGTATCCATGATCGGATCAGAGACCAATTGTGTTCTGCGGGTCGAGGACTTGTTGCGCAACGCCGTCTTGCGGGCGCTGCTGGATATTGATCCCACCAATACCCACGCGCGTGCGGCTTTACCCAAGCTGGCGAAAGGTCAGGAACGGTTCTTCTCGGAGCGCGGAGCGGGTCAGCGCGACTACACGGCCACGGCTCAATACAACGGGGCCACCTACAGGGTCGGGGAAGGTATCGGGTGGAAGGGCGTGGAACCCATCACTTCAAATGACTTCCGGAAGGTTGTTGAAAAAGTTGCTTCTGATTATCCTGCGGCCAAGACTTGGCGACCAGCGAGTACGCCGACCCTTTGCCGTGTTCCGATCACGAAGATCGGCCCTGATGGCAGGGAACAGAAAGTCTATCTGGAGGGTGAAAACTTCGTCATTGACGGGACGGACCAGAAGGTGCGCTCGTGGTCACTTTTCGTCGACAAGGCCGGGTACATCCATCTCATGGGCGGGCAGCACAATGTGCCCGATCCCAACGCCTATATCCCGGGGAGCTGGGAACGCATCGGTTTGTCGAGGAGCCTGAAGGACAAGGCGTTCCCGCAGCAGCTTTACTGGGTCTCAACCAAGCCGGAAAGCATCGAGTCGTTCGAGTTCGTTGGCCGGCAGGATGGCCCGCGCGCCATTCCCGCTAGTTACCTCAACTACATGGTTTTTGCTCGGGACAACCACGACGAGGTTTATCTGTATGGCCGGACGGACGGCGATGGCTGGCAGAGTTGGGGCCTGTACCGGTACGAGGTTGAAGCGCGGCGGTGGCGGACGATCGGTGGGTATGCCTGTGATGTGATCGCCTCCGCGCGTCGCCACGATCCCTCATGGATAGGATACCTGCATGACAATATCCGCGACGATCTTCCCACGACGCGGGGTAACAAGATCCTCGTCTGGGCCTGGCAACCGGCGTTCTACAACTTTTGCCGCGATGACTGGGGCCTCAAGTTCGATCCGTCGAACCGGATGCACGTGCTCGTCAATGTCTTCGGGCTCGATGAGGCCGGTTACGCGGGGCCGTCCGATGTGTACGCCTACTCGGATGACGGCGGCCTGAGTTTCCGTCGCGCGGACGGCACGCCGCTTCTTTTGCCTCTGACCATCAATCCTGCGCCGGAACATAATGCCGATGTCCGGAAGAACGACAACGGGTTGTGGTTCCGCGTCTGGATTTCCCTGCTGCGTGATGCAGGGTATCAAGGGATTCCCGTTAATCGAACCGGAACTCCGCTACAATCGGACGATTGGAACAAGAAGGGGAAGTAATGATCAAGTTGGGAATAATGTTGGTCGCATCGATGGCAATGGTTCCGCTGGCGCATGGAGAAGTCCGTGATGTGAAGAAGTTTTCACAGGCCACGGAAGCGGATCCGCGGCTTCATGCCGACGGCAAGGGGTGGCGGCTCAGTAAGGCTGGCATAAAAGATCCGTCGTTACCGCGGGTGTTGCTCATCGGCGATTCGATCCTGAACGGATACAATCAGGAGGTGATTGCCGCCTTGTCAGGCAAAGCCAACGTGGACGTCTGGGTCCACCCTTACTTCCAATCGGAAGCCCTCAACACATTGCTCGCCGGGGTACTCAGCGAGGGGCCTTACGACGTTGTGCATTTCAACATGGGGCTGCACGGCTGGCCCAAGGGACGCATCAAGGACGGAACGTTCGAGCCGTTGACCAAAGCGTTTATTGAGGTCATCAGGACCAAACTGCCCAAGGCCAGGATCATCTGGGCGAGCAGCACGCCGGTCATGCTTGGCGAACGGGGAAAACCCAAACAGCTCGATACGGAGCTCAATGCGACGATTCTCGAACACAACCGCATGGCTGCCAGGGTGATGCAGGAAATGGGGGTTCCCATCAACGATTTTCATGCGCTGTTGGCGGACAAGCTTGATCTTTCGGTGGGCGATAAGTTCCACTGGAGGGCGCCAGCCTACAAGATCCTCGCCGAGGCCGCTACGGCCTCCATCACTCGCGAACTGGCGCTGGAAAAAAAAGGAGCCCTATGAAACGCGTGTCGTGGAAATGCTCAACGGTGGCCGAACCCTGGGTGGATATGGACTGCCCGGATTTGCCGGCTGGGGGTGCAGGTTCAGGGGCCTGCCTCAAGATTTATCCGGAAAAAACCTTCCAGCCGATTCTGGGCTGGGGCGGCTGTTTCAACGAGAAGGGCTGGGAGGCAATGGCCGTTTTGGCCCCCAGGGAGCGTAACCGGTTGCTCAAATCCATTTTCGATCCCGCGGATGGCTGCAAATTTAACGTCTGCCGCGTGCCGATCGGCTCGAACGACTATTCTACAGACCTGTATTCGCTGGCCGAGAAACCTGGCGATTACGGCATGGAGCATTTCAGCATCGAGCGCGACCGGAAGCGCTTGATCCCATACATCATGGCGGCCATGAAGTTTCGCCCTGATTTAAGGATCTGGGGCAGTCCCTGGTCGCCGCCAAAATGGTTGAAAACCACGGACGCCTATACGTTCGGAGCCTTGAAGCAGGACGAGGAAAGCCTCAAGGCTTATGCCCTGTACTTCGCGAAGTTCGTTAAGGCGTATCGTGCCGAGGGGATCAATCTATTCGCGGTGATGCCACAGAATGAACCCTGCTGGAACAATCGCGACTATCCGGCCTGCGGTTTCGAGTGCGGCCCGTTCGTGGATTTCGTCAAGAACCACCTTGTCCCTACCTTCGAACGGGAGAAAACGGACTGCGACATCTGGATCGGAACGATGGTGGATTCCAAACATGGGGATATTCGCCTGAGCTTCGAGTACATTTCGCGGCTGTTGTCGGATGCGTCCCTGCGCGGAAAAATTGCCGGGGTGGGGTGCCAGTATGGTGACGAGTTGATGCGGCAGACTCGCGAAGCCTACCCGTCGGTGCCCTTGATGCAGACCGAGACCTATTGCGGGAATGCCTCGAATGACTGGAGCTATGCCAGACAACAATTCGATAGCGTCAAAACCTATCTCGAGAGCGGGGCGGGTTACTACATGCTCTGGAATATGGTCCTCGATGAGACCGGGCGGAGCGTTGCCGGCTGGCCTCAATCGGCCCCGGTAACGGTAAATTCGGAAACGAAAGCCGTGACCTATAATTCCCAATTCCACATGTTCAAGCATTTCTCCGGGTTTGTGGCGCCGGGCGGGTACCGGATTGAGGTGTCGGGCGACTGGTCCGAGGCCCTGGCGTTCAGGAATCCGGATGGCAGGATCGTGGTGGTGATGCAAAACAGTGCGGAGAAGGCGTGCGCAGTGACGGTGGATATTGGAGGGCGTAGGATCCAGCCCGTTCTGCGGCCGCAATCCTGGAACACATTTGTGTGTTATTAACTGTCACAGAGCCATGAGATTATTATGGATGATATCAAAAGAAATCCGGATGCTGTTGGGGAACAACATGCGGCGCTGGGACTCGACACGGCAAGGCAATCCATCCATACCCTGCACCCGGAAGCTCAATGGTTTCCCCGGGCTGGCTTGGGCTTGTTCATCCACTGGGGAATTGCATCGGTTCATGGCGATTTGGATCTCTCCTGGTCCATGATCGCGAACACGGGGTATGATCTTGCCGCGCAAGGCCGCAATAAGGTTACGCCCGAGCAGTATTGGCAGCTGGCCGAACGGTTCCAGCCAGACCGATATGATCCCGACAAATGGCTGGCGGCCGCCGTGCGCGCCGGGATGCAGTATGCCGTTCTGACCACGATGCACCACGATGGCTATACGCTGTGGCCCAGCCGGTTTTCGGATTTCGGCGTTCAATCGCATTTTGGCGGGCGCGACCTGGTGGCGCCTTTCGTCGAGGCCTGCCGGCGGCATGGGTTGAAGGTCGGCCTCTATTATTCACCGCCGGATTGGTACGCGGACCGGAATTACAGGAGTTTCAACTACGGGAGCGAGGATAAGGGCCGGTTCCCGGGTCGTCCTCATTTCAACATCCGGCATGAGCCCTGCGAGTTGCCGCCCCGGACGGAGGAGCACGTGCGCCGGATGCGGGACGTGTGGCTGGGGCGGACCGAGGAACTGTTGACCCGTTACGGGCGGATTGACCTGCTCTGGTTTGATGGCGGCGCGAAAGACAATTCCGTTCGCGACCGCGCCCGTGAACTGCAGCCGCATATCGTCATCAACAGCCGGAGCTGTGACGGCGATTTCGATTGCACGGAATGTTCATTGCCCAAGGCGCGGTTCCGGGGTTGGTTCGAGACGCCGCATTGCTGGCAAGCCTCGGACATTCCGTCCCCGAATGGGGGAATGGTGGATTTCTGGGGATACCTCAAGTATGAGCAATACAAGTCCACGGCATGGATGTTCGGCACGCTGGCCCAGTTGCGCACCTGGGGTGGGAACCTGCTGATCAATGTCGGGCCGAGACCCGATGGCGAGTTGCCTGGAATTGTCTACGAGCGCCTGGAGGAAACGGCGCGATGGATGGCGCATAGCCGCGAGGCGATCATTGGCGCCTTACCCGGTCCCTATCCGGAGCGGTGCAGTGTGCCGGTGACGATCCAGCCTGGCGGGCATATCTGGTATCTGCATCTCCTTCCCGAAGGGACGGGCGAGGCGCGGTTAACCGGGGTGGACATGCCAATACGGGGACGTCTGTTGCGGACGGGCGAGCCGGTGGCGATTGTGCAGGAGGAGGGAGGAGTCGTGAAGGTTTTCCTGACTCCAGCCCAGCGCACGGTGCTCGTGGATGTGGTCGCTGTTGAGTGGGATTGGTAAAGATTAAAGACTTGAGGATATATGACTACAACAACAGGATCTATGATCAACAAACCCGGCAATAACCAATCCCCATGCCGCATTCAGGGCGGCTTGGTGTCCATAACCTTTCGGGCGCTTGCGCCTCATGAGGTGGTGGATCTTGTGGTCCGTTCGGGATTGAAAGGAGTGGAGT